>CBFGPQ010000010.1:0-47680 GCA_965650705.1 uncultured Asticcacaulis sp.
TGTATCTCAACACTTCCGCAAGATCACCGCCGCCTGCGTTTCTCTTTCCAATATCCACAATGTCAAAGACCGAAATTGCACCGCCGAGCGGCACAAGAATTTCTATCACCAAACGGCGGTTAAACCGTCCAGAGCGACAACCTTATCTCGTTATCGAAGAGAGCGGCGCTTATACCGCTTAATTTTTCCGTGTCAAGCAGTTCTTTTTAAAGAAGAACTTTTTTCTCCGGGGCGCTTCGAAACCCGAGGGCCTCATCAGCAGAGCGGCGCTTATACCGCTTTAATTTTCCGTGTCAAGCAATTCTTTTTAAAAGAATTTTTCGATTTGGAGCGCTTTAGAACCCCGAGGGCTTCGTCAGCGGAGCGGCGTATATAGTCGCTCCAGTTTTTGCGTCAAGCGATTCTTCCGAAAAAGTTTCGCTATCCGCGGCCCCCGTCGAAACCGCTTGGAAGCGCCGTCGCCGGGAGTGGTGCTTCTAGTGAGACCGCCCCTGGGAGTCAACGCCGTTTTTGCCATTTTCTTATATAATTGCGTTATTGTTTTCAGGCCATCTTATCGGCCGTTTCGACCGGATAGGGCTGGGGCTTCAAGGCCCCCTTCCACACCTGCCAGGCCACGCCAGCCAACAGGATGATCGTCACCACAACCGAGCCTTCCGGACCGAACTTGCCGCCGGTGATCCACCACGGCGCGCCGGTGTCCATCAGGTCGACGACGATCGGCGCTGCATCCAACCTCTGCCCCGAGACTTCAACGCCGAAACCGACACCCAAAAGCCAGTTCCACGCGCTGTGCCAGGCGCACACGCCCCACAGCGACCGCTCCTTGATGGCATAGAGGCTGAAGAAGATGCCGACCAGGACAATATTGGTCAGCCCCATAACCAACTCTTTGGACGGAGGGATATTGGCGGCGTGCAGGGCAGAGAACAGCACCATGCTTATACCAATGCCCCAGTACATGCCGTGCCGTGACGCAATCACCTGCATAAGGTAACCGCGCATGGCGATCTCTTCTGTGGCGCCCTGAATAACGAAGCCAAGGAAGATGGCCAGAATAGGAATGAACAGGGCTAGGCTCGGCGCCGCCCAGAAGCCGGCGCTTTCGATTTTGTAGCCACCAAGCAGCGCGATACCGCCGACGGCAGCCCCGGCGAAACCCAAGCCCAGAATCAAACCGCGCAGATAGCGTTTGGCGCCATCACCATTAAAGCCCAATGTCGCCAACCCGCGCCGTTCAAACAGCCAGACCCACAGGAAGAAGAGAATAGCCATAGTCGCGAAGCTGGCCAGTAGAGCCGTATCGATCCTCCAGTCGACGCCCGCTTCCAGCGGAAGATTGAGCTTCATCAAGACAAGCGCGATCGGCACTTGCCCGATAATCAAGAAAATGAGGGTCAGAACAAATGCCGCCACGCTCCATGTGCGGCGGTGCTTAGCCAGCCTTGGTGCGTAAAGTTCAATTCCAGCCATGTCAGTCCCCTGCTCTCGTCTCTACGTCATAGTGGCACGGAGCGCGGGCAAGGCAAGCGGAGAGTTTCAGGCCTGTTCCGCCGCGCTATCCAACTGCATACTCTTAGCGTATCGCTTAATGATCTATGATCGTCTCATAGCTTTCACGCGCCTGAGCGGATGCCTTCGGCCCCTTTTTCTTGCCGGAGAAGCAGGTCAGGACCAGCAGGATCGCCACGCTGGTCATCATGATGCTGGCGTTCGGACCATAGTCGCCCCCGGTCCATATCCACGCCGCCTCGGGCAGGCTTTCCATTTTTAACAGCCCCGGCGTGATATTCAGCCTTCCGCCATCGACATTCAGCCCCAGCCCCCAGCCCATGGTCAGGTTCCACCCGGCATGGAAACCGCATACGCCCCACAGGCTCTGATCGCGCATGACGCGCAGGCACATGTACCAGCTCAGGATCGCGATATTGATGATGCCCAGCATGGCTTCAGGCGAACGCAACGCGCCGAAGCCACCCTGAACGACGAGACAGGCAATGATGTTGAAAGCGACCGCGGGCACCGCTCCCCATTGCCCCGCCGCTGTCTGCAACATCCAGCCACGGAACATGGCTTCGGTTACGGTCGCCTGAAAGATCGTGCCGATGATTGCCAGCATGCTGGCCAATAGCCAGGTCGGCGTCAGATGATCGTACCAGGCGCCAGGGCCGATCACTTCAAGCCCGCCGGTCAGGGCGATGGCGGCAACAACGATGGCAATCATTGCAAAGCCGGACAGGAAGCCCATGCCAAAGCGCTTACCCTGCCAGGCGTCGAGGCCGATCGACGGCAAGAAGCGCCCTTCGAAATAGCGCAGCCATAGCCATAACAGCAGAAGCACGGGACCAGAGGCGAACAGCGCCGTAAGATTGTCCTGCCAGCGGCCACTGGCGGCCGAGACGTAAAGCCCGAAGACCCCGGCAATCTTGCCCGAAACCCAGACGCCTGCATAGATGAACAGCCAGACCAGTGGAATGGTCAGGAATGCCCATGTCCGGCGATGCGGTCCCGGCGAATAAAGGTCTGTGCCCGCCATGCTGCCCCCTTTGCGGGGCGGAGGTTTCCATAGTTAACGGCGCCTGGCAAGCCCGGCCTAAGCGCTCTCGCCCCGCAAAATCGCCTGGGTCGCCGCATCGGCGGGGAAGAAGGCTTCGATGGCAATTTCCGAGAGCGTAATATCGAACGGCGCACCGAACACTGTCGTGGTCGAAAAGAAGGACAGCTCGCCCATCGGCAACCTTAGCTTCAGCGGGACATAGACGTCGCCGAAGTCGCCGTGTGCCTCGTCGCCGTCCGGCGCCGGCAGGGCTTCAAGTTCGGCCAGCAATTGCGACAACGCGCCGTCGCCCGTGGCCTGCATCTGGTGGCGCAGCCGCATCAGGATATGCGCCCGCCACTGACCAAGATTGGTGATAAAGGGCGCAAAGCCTGCCGGATGCAGCGACAGCTTCAGCACATTGACAGGCGGCTCCAGCAGGGTCTTGTCCGCCACCACCGCCAGTAGATTTTGCAGGCTCTGGTTGGCGGCGATCAGCGTCCAGTGCGGATCGAGGGCCAGCGCGGGATAAGGATCGTGGGCGCTCAGCAACTGATCGATCGCCGCGCGCGCTGCCGCCAGCGACGGATCATCCAGGCTGCGCGCCAGATACATGGCGGCATAACCGGCGGCGTTGAGCAGGCGATTACGTTCGCGCAGCGGCATGTCGAGCACTTCCGACAGGCGGATGACCATGTCGCGGCTGGGGATCGACCGGCCCGTCTCGATAAAGCTCAGATGCTTCTGCGAAATTTCCGCGTCGAGCGCCAGGTCGAGCTGGCTCATGCGCCGGCGCGCCCGCCAGTCCTTCAACAATTCACCGAACGCGTGGGTCATGAGGTCCTCCATTGCTCCGGCTTAAAGCGCGTGGCTCGGCGTTTCAATTACCTCCCGCTTAATCGACTCGCCGCCAGGCTTGCGAGATCATCGGGTCATCATCCAACGAGCCAAAGGAGATGTGCTCATGTTCGCGTCCAACCTGTTGAAATTCGCCCTGATCGCCGATGCCGTGGCCAGCGCCGCGATGGGTCTGTTGCTGGCCGGCGGCGCCGGTCTGCTATCCGGCTTTCTCGGCCTGCCGCAAGACCTGCTGTTTTACGCCGGCCTGTTCCTGATCCCCTATGCGCTGGGCGTTGCCTGGATCGGCACGCGGCCGCAAATCTCGAAGCCATTGGCCTGGCTGGTCGTGGCGTTGAACGCGCTTTGGGTGGCCGACAGCATCGGCCTGCTGGTTACCGATTTTGTCAGCCCAAATCTCTGGGGTGTAGCCTTCGTCGCCGCGCAGGCCATGGCGGTTGCGATCTTTGCCGTCGCCCAGATCGCGGGACTGAAGCAGGCCCAGCGCCTGGCCTAAGATTGACAGGTCATGCGCCAGGTCTTAAGCCTCGGCGCATGACCACGATGACGATCCGTATCCAGCAGCAGCAAACCCGCCGATTTCCGGCGTGGATGCACGTGGCTGGCTGAAGGATCGCTTCAACCGCTTTTTGCAACCCCGCCCGGCCGGCGGGGTTTTTCTTTGCCGTCCGGGTTATCCCATGGAGACCCTTATGACATTTACCACCGACGCTGAAATCGACCGTATTGCCTCAGGCATTCTGGATAGAAGTCTGCCGAAAGCAGAATGGACGCACGCCGCGCATTTCGCCCTGGCGCTGTGGCTGCTCAGGCATCGCGAGAATGTGCCCTTGATCATGCCGGGCATTATTCGCGCTTATAATGAAGCCACCGGTGTGCAGAATACCGACACCAGCGGCTATCACGAGACGATCACCCAGGCTTCGGTTCGGGCAGCGGAAGCGTTCGGCGCCGGCTTCGCGCCGGACCATCCGTTGTGCGACCTGACCAACCAACTGATGGCTTCGGAGCTTGGCCGCTCGGACTGGCTCCTGGCCTATTGGTCGAAGGACCGGCTGTTCACGCCGCAAGCCCGCCGGGAGTGGATCGAGCCCGATCTGAAGGCGCTGGGGTTTTAGCCCTCACCTCTTTCCTTCGCCAGTTTGGCCAGCACCCGTCCGCGCCCCTTGGTCAGGGCGGTGACGACACCCCGCCAGGTGCGGATCTCCTGCTCGGTCATGCGCGCGCGGTTCAGCGCGACGCGCAGGTTACGCACCATCGATTCCTTCTTTTCAGGCGGAAAGAAGAAGCCGGCCTTTTCGAGTTCATCCTCGAGATGGCCGTACAGTCCATGCAGGTGCTTCAGGTCCGCCGGCGCGTCCATATTCTGCGTAAAGGCAGCCTTTGGGGCATCCATGACCTTCAACCGCCACTCATAAAGGACGATGTTCACCGCCTGGGCCAGGTTGAGCGATTGAAAGTGCGGATCGACCGGGATGGTGACGATGGCGTGGGAAAGCGCGATGTCGCTGGTTTCCAGCCCCGCCCGTTCGGCGCCGAACAACAGCCCTGCCCTCAAGTGCACTTGCGCCTCGGGATAGGCCTGGTCGGCGCATTGGCGCGGGGTGATAATCGGCAGGTGGGTTTCGCGCGGCCGCGCCGTCGTGGCATAGACGGTCTTCAGGTCGGCAATGGCGTCGGCCACGGTCGGGAAGACCTGCGCGCCATCGAGCGGCCAGTTGGCGCCGGACGACGTCGCCCACGCCCGTTCCTGCGGCCAGCCGTCGCGCGGCGCTACAAGGCGCAGTTCGTGCAAACCGAAATTGGCCATGACGCGGGCGACAGCGCCGATATTGTCGGCCAGTTGCGGCCGGTCAAGGATCACACATGGCAGGGTCAGGTTCGGGTCGCGCGGCGGCGCGGGACGGGCATCTTTCATGGCGCGGCTTATAGGGGAAGCGATGTTGGCAGGGAAGCCTCTTCTGTCCCCTCTCCCCGCTCGCGGGGAGAGGGTAGGCGCCGGGCGGCGAGCCTGAGGGGCAAACGGACGAAGCTGCACACGCGGACACCTTTTTTCTGCCCCTCATCCGGTCCTACGGACCACCTTCTCCCCGCAAGCAGGGAGAAGGAAATACACTGAACTTTAAACTTGACTATCGTGCCCGTCATGATACTGAATTTTAAACTTCACCATTTCAAGGAAGAATTCCATGCCTGTCGTCCACGCTACCTTCGTCACCGAAAACACCTATCCGCATCCTGTCTCCAAGGTGTTCGCCGCCTTCTCCGATAGCGCGGTCAAGGCCCGCTGGTTCACCCATCCCACCGCCGATGGCAGTTATGACAATGACTTCCGCCTGGGCGGCATGGAGCGCACGCGCTGGGTCATGGATGCCTCGACGCCCTTTCCGGGCGCGGTCATAACCTCGGAAGCGCTTTATCTCGACATCGTTGCGGAAAGGCGCATCGCCTCGGGATCAAACATGATGATGAATGGCACGCCGTTTTCGGCCTCGCTGGTGACGTTCGAATTCGAAGCTGACGGCGACGGCACGCGCCTGATCTGCACGCACCACGGCGCCTATTTCGAAAACTCTGATGGTCCCGAGATGCGCAAGGATGGATGGCAGCAATTGCTAAACCAACTCGACGCCGTGCTAAACAGCGACCGATGACAGACGCCAGCAAAGTCCTGCAAGCTTTAGGCGACGCGACCCGACGCGACATGGTCGAGCGTCTGACCGACACGGCCATGTCGGTCTCCGCGCTGGCAGCACCTTATGACATGACGCTGACGGCCGTCGCCCAGCATCTGGCCATCCTGGAAGCCGCCGGACTGGTCAAATCGGAAAAGATCGGCCGAGTCCGCTCTTACCAATTGGTCGCTGCCGGCTTTGATATATTGGATGCCTGGTCAAAGGCCCGCAGTCCGCTGTGGCAAAAGCGGCTGGATGCGCTGGGCGATGTGCTGGATGACACCTGACCCTATGGGGCCAGCCGAATCCCCGGCTTATTTCCGATCAGCACCCTACTGTTCGCAAGCCGCTTGAGCTTCCGACCACCGTCGTAGCCGCCCACCTTATGGGCATAGACATAGTGCCTGCCATCGAAACGCAGGCGAATATCGTAATTGGTTTGCCAGTCTTCATGCAGCACGACGCTGAGATCGGGATAGCCGCGCGTGTAGGTCGGTAAGACCCTACCCGGCGCACGGGCACTATCTGCATAAAGTATGTCAAAGCTCTTGCCGCGTGGCTTCAGGACCATCGTCGTGCACATGCCGGTTGCACCGCACCACATCCGCCCCGTGACACGTATAACGACAATCGGTGCACCGGAGCCTGATTTCAGCCGCGCAATGGCCACGCGCGTCGGGTCATCAGTTTCCAATTGCCTGTCGAATGCGCGATCCAGGCCCGACATAGCGGCCTGCTCTGCCCTGACGAAGTTGGCGATATCGGCATCCAATCGCTCGTGCCGTTTGGCATCCGCAGAAACGGATACCGCGGTGCCAAGTAGGCTCATGAAACCCAGCAGAACGGCGAAACGTTTCATGGCGGCAGCGTCCCGAAATGCCAGCATGGCGTGCGCCCTTCGCACCCACCGCGGGGAGAATTTATCCAGTTTGCGACCGATGTCATTTCGTCTATAGCGGTGGCCGTCAGCGCCCACACAGACCCTGTGCGTCTGCGTCCCGTGCGCTTCGTTTGAGAGAGGACACTCACATGGCCAAAATCAAGGTGGCAAACCCCGTCGTCGACATCGACGGCGATGAAATGACCCGCATCATCTGGCAGCTTATCAAGGACAAGCTGATCCATCCCTATCTCGACATCGAACTGCAATATTTCGATCTCGGCATGGAACACCGCGACGCCACCGATGACCAGGTCACCATCGACGCCGCCAACGCCATCAAGGCCTGCGGCGTCGGCGTCAAGTGCGCCACCATTACGCCGGACGAAGCGCGCGTGAAGGAGTTCAATCTCAAGAAGATGTGGAAGTCGCCCAACGGCACCATCCGCAACATCCTGGGCGGCGTCGTGTTCCGCGAACCGATCATCTGCAAGAACGTCCCGCGTCTGGTTCCGGGCTGGACGCAGCCGATCGTTGTCGGCCGTCACGCCTTCGGCGACCAGTACAAGGCCACCGACTTCCTGATGCCGGGCAAGGGCACGCTGTCGATCAAGTTCGTCGGCGACGACGGACAAGTCATCGAGCACGAAGTCTTCAAGTCGCCTGGTCCCGGTGTCGCCATGGGCATGTACAACCTGGATGAGTCGATTCGCGACTTCGCCCGCGCTTCGTTCGAATACGGCATCAAGCGCAACTATCCGGTCTACCTGTCGACCAAGAACACGATCCTCAAGGCCTATGATGGCCGCTTCAAGGACATCTTCCAGGAGATCTTCGACGCGGAATACGCCGCGAAGTTCAAGGAACTGGGCCTCACCTACGAACACCGCCTGATCGACGACATGGTCGCCTCGGCGCTGAAGTGGTCCGGCGGCTTTGTCTGGGCCTGTAAGAACTACGACGGCGACGTCCAGTCGGATACGGTCGCCCAGGGCTATGGCTCGCTGGGCCTGATGACCTCGGCCCTGGTCACGCCGGACGGCAAGATCATGGAAGCCGAAGCCGCGCACGGCACCGTCACCCGCCACTATCGCCAGCACCAGAAGGGCGAGTCGACCTCGACCAACTCGATGGCCTCGATCTTCGCCTGGACGCAAGGCCTGGCGCACCGCGCCAAGCTCGACGACAATGCCGAACTGGCGCGCTTCGCTGAGACACTGGAAAAGGTCTGTATCGACACCGTCGAAGCCGGCTTCATGACCAAGGACCTGGCGCTGCTGGTTGGTCCGAACCAGGGCTGGCTAACGACCGAGGGCTTCCTCGACAAAATCAGCGAGAACCTGAGCAAAGCGCTGGCATAATTTTATCATGAGGGGAACCAGTTCCCCTCATGTACTCCCCTCTTCGAGGTTGGAAAGCCGTCCGTTCGCGGGCGGCTTTTTCTTAAGCCCCCTCTCCCCGCTTGCGGGGAGAGGGTAGGCGCCGGGCGGCGAGCCTGAGGGGCATTCCGTCAGAGACCGCAAGTTGACGTGCTTGGTTTTCGCGGCAATAGTTGCCGCAACCAATATAATACCGGGGATCATCAGATGTATTCTTCCGCCATCGCTTTGGCTTTACTGGCTTTTGGAACAGCAGCCGCTGCAGAAACGCGCCTTCCCTTGCCTCTGCATGTGGGAGGTCGCACGGTGGAAAAGGGGACCGTTTTGATGCCATTGCCAGACGCTCCGGTGTCAGCAGACGGGACGCCCGCCGCTGTTCTTCCCTCCCTGTCTTACCAATGGCCGGGCACCTACTTCGAAGGTGCTTTTAAAGGTGAAACGGTCGAAATCGGGTGGGACCCGTCGAATATCTGGAACGTTTACATCGATGGCCAAATGACCATGAAAACGGCCTCTAATGCTGACAGCTCGATTGTTTTGCAATTGGGCGAAGCAAGACTGGGCATCCAGAACAGCCATACCATCCGACTCGAGCGGGCAAACGAAAACCAGAACGAGCCAAGCGCTTTTGTTGGCCCTGTCATTGCCAGTGCACATCCACTCCCAGCGCCCGCGCCCCGTACCCGCCAGATCGAGTTCATCGGTGATTCCTACACGGTCGGCTACGGCAACATGTCCGGCAAGAGGCAGTGCACGCCGGCTGAGTTGCACGACACCACCGACACGTCGCAGGCCTACGGTCCGATGACGGCAAAGGCGTTCGACGCCGACTACCAGATCAATGCCTTTTCCGGCCGCGGTATCGTGCGCAACTACGATGGTTTCGCCGGCGATCCCCTGCCCGGCCTTTATCCCTATGTCCTGTTCGACAAGAAGGACACGTACAAGGACGACACATGGCGACCCCAAATCATCGTCATCGGCCTGGGCGGCAACGACTTTTCCACGCCCGTAAAACCCGGCGAAAAGTGGAAGGACGAAGCGGCGCTCAAGGCCGATTATGAGGCCTCCTTCGTCGCCTTCGTCAAATCGTTGCGGGCCAAACACCCGCACGCCTTCTTCCTGCTGACCAAGTACGAAGGCCCCACAGTTGCTGAAGAAGTCGAAAAGGTCGCGGCCCTGCTTAAAACGGACGGCGAAACACGGCTGGATACGATCGGCCTCGATGGCTTCACGCTCAACGGCTGCGACTGGCACCTGGACAGCAACGACCACAAGCGCATTTCCGCGCAGCTAACGGGCTATTTCAACGCGCATCCGGACCTCTGGCAGGGCAAGTAAACTGTCACACTTCCGGCGTTGACCCGTGGCGGGTTCGCTGGGATAGTACGGCACAACCCAGGGGATAACTAGTCTTGCGTACTTCGCTTTTTCTGATGCTGGCGACACTGGCCGCCTCACCTGCCTTTGCCGAGAAGGCCCTGCCACTGCATGTCGGGGGCCGTGCGGCGCCTGCGGAGGACGGCAAGGGGTATATCCACCAGTGGCCCGGCACCTATTTCGAAGGTCGATTCCGTGGCACCGCCGCCGCCGTCCGCGTCAAGGACAGCATCAATATTCTCGACATCTTCATTGATGGGCAACTGGTCCGCACGATTTCAAAGCCCGGAGATGGCCAGGTCGAGTTCACCGGCCTGACCGACAGCGAACACAGCATCCGCGTTGAAAAGCGCACTGAAGTCCAGTGGGCCTCGGCGCAGTTCAGCGGCATCTTCGTGCCCGATTCGGCGGAAGTTCTGAGCGTCAAGCCACGCACGCGCCAGATAGAGTTCATTGGCGATTCCTACACCGTCGGTTATGGCAATACCTCGCCGAAGCGCGAATGCCCGGGAGACGGCGTGTGGGCGACGACCCAGACCCAACTGGCTTTCGGACCGCTGACGGCCAAGCATTTCAACGCCGACTATCGCATCAATGCCATTTCCGGCCGCGGCATCGTCCGCAACTATAATGGCAGCGCGGGCCTGCCCTTGCCCCATGCCTATCCGAACATCGTCAATCTCGACACCGGAACGATTCCCGACGCTGACGCCGCGACCGACGACTGGGCGCCCCAGGTTATCGTCATCGGGCTCGGCACCAACGACTTTTCGACGCCGCTCAATCCGGGCGAAAAGTGGAAGACGCGCGACGAACTGCAAAAGGACTACGTCGCCACCTATATCGCCTTCGTCCAGGGTTTGCGCACCGCCAATCCCGATGCCTATTTCGTCCTGATGGCAACCGACCAGGCCAATGGCGAAATCCAGGCTCAGGTCGCGAAGGTCATCACCGGACTCAAGGCCGCGGGCGAAACACGCATCGCCTTCGTGCCCATGAACGGGCTGACTTTCGAAGGCTGCGACTGGCACCCGTCGACCGCCGACGACCGCAAGGTGTCGGCCAGCCTGATCCGTTTCCTGGATGGCCAGCCGGATGTCTGGCAAGGCCAATAGCGCCTTTCCAAAAGTGTGAAGCGGTTTTAGGACTAAAACGCGATCAGGCAAGGAAGTAAGTCTTTTTAGAGATATCGCTTCCTAAGCATAGATTCCTTACTGGCCGGCGCGGCATTCAGACACGCTATATTGGCAGGCAGGAAACCATGCGCCTTTTCCGATGCGACAATTGCGGTAACGCCGTCTATTTCGAAAACCGCTCGTGCGTCAGCTGCGGGTTTCGCCTGGCCTTTATACCGGAAGCGCTGGCCGTTCACACGGTCCAGTTGGACGCCGACGGCAAGCGCTGGCGCCGGCTGGATCAGCAGCAGTTCGTCTATCGCTTTTGCGCCAACGAACAGTGGGACCTGTGTAACTGGATGGTCCCGGCGGAGAGCCACGACGATTATTGCGTTGCCTGCCGGCATAACGGCCTGGTGCCCGATCCGGCGACCGAGGATGGTCTTCGGCGGTGGCGGCGAATCGCCGAAGCGCAGCGGCTTCTCTTCTATTCCTTCCTGCGTTGGGACCTGCCACGCCCGACACGCGCCGAGGATCCGGAGGGCGGCCTGCTATTCGATCTCAAGGACGACGAGATTCTACCCGACGGGTCGTGCAAGCCCGTGCTCATCGGCCACGACGAAGGCCATATTGTCATCCGCACCGCCGAGGCCGACGATCCGACGCGCGAACAGCAGCGCGCCATGATGAACGAGCCCTACCGCACCCTGCTTGGACACTTCCGCCACGAATGCGGCCACTTCATCTGGAACAGGATGGTCCGTGACGCCGGAAAGCTCGACAGCTTTCGCGCGGTGTTTGGCGACGAACGGGCCGATTACAGCGAAGCGCTCGAGAAGCATTACAAGGAAGGCCCGCCGCCTTTATGGGGCGAAACCTTCATCAGCTATTACGCCACAATGCATCCGTGGGAGGACTTCGCCGAATGCTTCGCGCACGTGCTGCACATCGTCGATTCATTGGAGACGGCGCACATCTACGGCATCGCGCTTGCCCCTCCCAGCCATTCGGAACTGCGGACACACGCGGCCTTCGACCCCTACAGCATTCTCGATTTCGACCAGATCGCCGAGGTGTGGATTCCTTTGAGCGTCGCACTTAATTCGATCCACCATTCGATGGGTGAGCGGGACCTGTATCCGTTCATCCTAACGCCCGCTATACAGGCCAAGCTGAAATACGTGCACGGGCTGTTGACCCGTCAGGTCTAGGCTTGCCCGCAACGTGACGGGCAAATGTCGTGATATCCGCCGAAAACCGCTCTACGCAAACGCCATGAGCCGTGTTAGGATTGGTTAACAAGAACTTTCGAGGGGTATTCACGTGGGGCGTGTTTTAGCGATTTTCCTGGCGATTGTCCTGGTCGGTGGCGCCGGCCTGTTCTACGCCTCCCCGCTCATCGCTTTCTATGACGTGCGCAGCTCCGCACGCGCCGAAGACGTCGAGGCCCTGGCCAAGCTGATCAATTTTACGTCGGTCCGCACCAGCCTGAAAGCCCAGCTCGAAGCCGGCGACAAGGGCGTGTCCGCGCCGCCGCCGTCGGCCATCGACGATCCAGCGGGCGCCGCCGGCAAGGCCGTCAAGGACATCGGTGATAGTATCGGCAAGGCGTGGGATGGCCTGGTCAACCCCAAGGCCGCCAAGGCCCCGGTCAAGCCGCCGGTCGACGTCGAATCTTACCTCAAGCCGCGCGCCCTGCTGGCCTTGACCTATGGCGCCGGCAGGGACGCCCCGACCTACGACACCGCCGCCGTCGCCAAGCCCCCCATGCCCAGTATCGCCTTCTTCAGCCTTGATCGTTCACGCCTGACGGTCAAGGACGCCGAGCGCGGCACCACAATCTTCACCTTCGAGCGCAAGGGGTTGATGAGCTGGGAAGTGACCCATGTCGGCCTGCCCAAGCCCGGCGAGATCGAAGCCGAAAAGGCCGCGGCCGCTGCGGCCTCTATGTCCGCGGAAGCCGCGGCGGCGCATTAACGCCAACCATTTCCGTCGCCCAACTCTTTTCCTTCCCCGTTTACGGGGAAGGTGGCAGCGAGCCTTGGCGAGATGACGGAAGGGGGAAAAGTAGAAGTCGCAAACGTCTGTGTTTGGAAATGCTGTCTGCCCCCCTTCCGTCTTTTGCATGCTCACGCACGCAAAACCCACCTTCCCCGTGAACGGGGAAGGAAAAGCCTGTTTAAACTGCCTCTCCGAAAAGCTTTGCACCTTTGGGAATGCGCTTTAGAACGGCGGGATGCTCGATACTCTCATCCGCGTCCTCGTCTTCTTTGCCTTCATCGGCCTGGGCGTCCTGCTCGTTCGCTTCAAACGACTGAACGCGCAGGGGCTGGATGGCCTGAGCGCCTATTTCTACTGGATCGGCTTTCCGAGCTGGCTGATGGTCAGCTTCGCGAGATTGCCGGCCATTGACGCGGGTTTAGCGGGCATGATCGGCGGCTATATCGCCGCCATGATTACCGCCGCCATCGTCGTCATGCTGCTGGCACGCCTGATCAAGGCGCCGCCCGAAGCCGCGACCGCCGCTGGCATGGCCGCCTATATCAACAATTCGGCCTTTCTGGGCATTCCAATCGCGCTCAGCCTGTTCGGCACCGAAGCCATCCACACCGGCCCGGTCATCGTCGCCGCCGACTTCCTGATTCTCTTCAGTCTGGGTTGCGCAGGGTTAGCCAAGGCATCGGGTCACACCTATCGCGAAGCCCTGATGCATACGACACGTAACCCGACCGTTATCGGCGCATTGATCGGTGTCGTCATGATGTTGGCGGGTTTTCAGTTCCTGCCGCCCGTCGAAAATGCGCTCGATGTCCTGGGTAAGTCGGGGCCGCCCGTGGCCCTGGTGGCGCTTGGCGGCATGCTGGGCCTGATGGAGCCACGCATGGTGGTGCGGCCGGAACCCGTCAGCGTTCTGGCCATCGTTGGCAAGATTCTGCTGGCGCCGGCCCTGGTCGCCATCGTCCTGACGCTGCTGCGCGTAGATCCGGCGACCTTTAAGGTTTGCGTTTTCCTGAGCGCCACACCGACCGCGGTCAGCGTCTTCATCCAGACGAAGATGTACGGCACCTGGTACGAAGGCGCGGCGCGCACCGTGGCGCAAGGCACGGTAACCAGCCTGATTACACTGTCGATTCTCGCCATCGTGCTGACGCACATGGCGTAGTCATTTCGGTGAGGTCGCAGTCCCGGCCAGGATACCACCATCGATGTTGAATTCCGAACCGGTGATATAGGTCGCTTCATCGGATGCCAGCAGGATAGCGACCGCCGCCACCTCTTCCGGCCGTCCGAATCTATGCAGAGGCATATGGGCCAGCATCGCCTTTTCGTCGTCGGCATCATCGATCATGGCGTCCCACATCGGCGTGCGGATCGAAGCGGGGTAGAGCGAATTGCAGCGGATGCCGAGATTCTGTTCGGCGCAATAGAGCGCCACCGTCTTGGAATGGTTGCGAATCGCCGCCTTGGACGCGGCATAGGCGGCGGCGTGCGGGATACCGACCAGACCCGAACGCGACGACATGTTGATGATCGAACCCGCCGTACCCGTCCGGCGCATGGCGATGATGGCGTGCTTGCAACCCAGAAACACGCCATCGAGATTGATGCGCATAACGCGCTGCCAATCGCCGAGCTGGGTATGTTCCGGATCGTGATTGGCGCCGCCTTCGGTGCCGGTGATGCCGGCATTGTTGACCACCACGTCCAGCCGGCCGTGGGTCGCGACAACGGCTTCCATGACCGAAACCCATTGGGCTTCGTTGGCGACATCGAGCGTCAGGAAGGAGGCCGAGGCGCCGAGTTCAGCTGCCAGGGCTTCGCCAGTATCGCGGTGGATGTCGGTAATGACGACGTGCGCGCCTTCCGCCGCGAAGGCGCGAACCATGGCCGCGCCGATGCCGCTGGCACCGCCGGTGACGACCGCCACCTTACCCTGCAATCGTCCCATCGGCCTCGTCACTCCCGGGTTAGATCAGCGCCTTGACCGCCGCGATGCCTTCGTCGGCCTTGGTGTCGTCGGGCGCGCCGCCCTGGGCGAAGTCGGGCTTGCCGCCCGCGCCAGCACCGCCCATGGCGATGACGGCCGCCTTGGCCAGGTCCGCGGCGTTGAAGCGTGTCGTGAGATCCGGCGACACGGCGACCGTGACCGCCGCCTTGCCGTCAAGCTTCCCAACCAGTGCGACGATGCCGCTGCCGACCTGCTTCTTGAAGTCTTCGGCGAGTGGACGCAGGTCCTTGCCGCCAACGCCTTCCAGCACGCGGGCCAGGACCTTGACGCCGTTAATCTCTTCCGGACCAGCCGCCGCACCGCCGCACCCGACCGCCAGGGCGCGCTTGGCTTCGGCCAGTTCCTTTTCCAGGCGCTTGCGCTCGGCGACCAGGGCTTCGACGCGGGCCTCGACTTGCGCCACCGGCACCTTGAATTGCGCCGCCAGCGATTCGGCGACATTGGCCTCATCGAGCAGATACTGACGCGCCGCTTCGCCGGTCAGGGCCTCGATGCGGCGGACGCCGGCGGCGATGCCGGTTTCCGATACGATCTTGAACAGGGCGATGTCGCCGGTACGCGCGACGTGGGTGCCGCCGCACAGTTCGACCGAGTATCTTTCTGAGCCATCCAGGCCGTGGCCCAGGGTCAGGACGCGGACTTCGTCGCCGTACTTTTCGCCGAACAGTGCCACCGCGCCGGCGTCGATCGCCTGTTGCGGCGCCATCAGTTCGGTCTTGGCCGCTTCGTTCTGCAGGATGACCGCATTGACCTCGGTTTCGATACGCTTGAGTTCGTCGGCGGTCAGCGGGCCGCCGTGGCTGAAGTCGAAGCGCATCCGTTCAGCGTCGACCAATTGCCCCTTTTGGGCAACATGCGGGCCCAGCACATTCTTGAGCGCCGCATGTACCAGGTGGGCGGCCGAGTGGTTCGAACGCGTCGTGCGGCGCTTTTCGGCGTCGACGGTGAGCGTCGCCGTATCGCCGACCTTGACCGAACCTTCGGTCAGTTCGATCCGGTGGACATAAAGCTCGCCAGCCTGCTTCTGCGTATCGAGAACACGGCCCTTGCCGTCGGAGAAGATAACTTCGCCGGTATCGCCGGCCTGGCCGCCGCCCTCGGCGTAGAAGGAGGTGCGGTCAAAGACCGCTTCGACCGTATCGCCGGCCAGGGCGCTGTCGGTGCTTACGCCATCGTGCACCAGGGCCAGCAGCTTGCCTTCGACGGTCAGGTCGTCATAGCCGGTAAAGGTCGAAGCGACGACCTTGTCCTTGATGGCGAACCATTCGGCGGCGGTTGCCTTTTCGCCCGAGCCCGCCCAGTTTTCGCGGCCCCGCGCCTTCTGTTCCTCCATCGCAGCTTCGAAGCCGGCGACATTGACGGTCAACCCCTTGGCGCGCACCGCGTCCTGGGTCAGGTCGAGCGGGAAGCCATAGGTGTCGTAAAGCTTGAAGGCGGTTTCGCCCTCCAGCATGTCGCCTTCCTTGAGGTCGCGCGTGGCTTCATCCAGCAGGGTCATGCCGCGGCCGAGCGTACGGCGGAAACGCTCTTCTTCCTGGCGCAGGGTCTCGACGATGGTCGCTTCGGCGCGCTTCAGTTCCCCATAGTGGTCGCCCATCTCGCGCACCAGGGTCGGCGCCAGGCGGTGCAGCAGCGGTTCCTGCGCCCCCAGCAGATAGGCGTGGCGCATGGCGCGGCGCATGATGCGGCGCAGGACATAACCCCGGCCTTCGTTCGACGGCGTGACACCATCGGCGATCAGGAAGGAGGTCGAACGCAGATGGTCTGCGATGACGCGATGCGACGGCAGGCTGTCGCCTTCGGCCTTGACGCCCGTGGCTTCGACCGAGGCGCCGATCAGCGCTTTGAACAGGTCGACGTCGTAGTTGTTGTGCACGCCCTGAAGCACGGCCGCGACACGTTCCAGGCCCATGCCGGTATCGATCGAGGGCTTCGGCAGGCTGACGCGCGTGCCGTCGGGCTGCTGGTCGAACTGCATGAAGACCAGGTTCCAGATTTCGACGAAGCGGTCGCCGTCCTCTTCCGGCGAACCCGGAGGACCGCCCCAGATGTGGTCGCCATGATCATAGAAAATTTCGGTGCACGGGCCGCACGGGCCGGTGTCGCCCATCGACCAGAAGTTGTCGCTGCCGGCGATGCGGATGATCCTTGATTCCGGCAGGCCGGCGATCTTCTTCCACAGGTCGAAGGCCTCATCGTCATCGATATAGACGGTGGTCAGCAGGCGGTCGGGGTTCAGCCCATAATCCTTGGTGATCAGGGTCCAGGCGTGTTCGATCGCCTGTTCCTTGAAATAGTCGCCGAACGAGAAGTTGCCCAGCATTTCAAAGAAGGTGTGGTGACGCGCCGTGTAGCCGACATTGTCGAGGTCGTTGTGCTTGCCGCCGGCGCGCACGACCTTCTGCGAAGTGGTGGCGCGTTTGTAAGGCCGGGTTTCCGCGCCGGTGAAGACGTTCTTGAACTGCACCATGCCGGCATTGGTGAACATCAGCGTTGGGTCGTTGTGCGGCACCAACGCCGAGGACGCGACGACCTCGTGATCGTGCTTGGCAAAGTAGTCGAGGAAGGTCTGACGTATCTGGTTCAACGACGGCATGGGATAAAAACCGCTCCGGCAACAGGGAAATTTGTGAAGCCTATATAGCTATGTGTCCGCAAGCGCAAAGGCCGTTCAACGGCGCATGACAAAAAAGGCGCCCCCTGTTTCCAGGAAGCGCCTTCTTCGGACAGTCCGGGCGGAGGTTTGGTGTGGGTACCGCCCGCTCTGACCGATCCTGGTATGAGTCGCAAAACTTAGAGCGACTCGTCGCCTTCGTTAGCGTCGGGTTCCGGCGTCCCCAGCAATTCCTCGGACAGGGCTTTGGATTTGTTGCGGATGCCCTTTTCGATCTCGTTGCACATGTCCGGATTGGCCTTCAAGAAGTCGCGCGCATTGTCGCGGCCTTGGCCGATACGGGTCGAGTTGTACGAGTACCAGGACCCCGCCTTTTCAACGATACCAGCCTTGACGCCCAGGTCGATGATCTCACCGATCTTGGAGATGCCATGCCCGTAAAGGATGTCGAATTCGACTTCGCGGAATGGCGGCGCGATCTTGTTCTTAACGACCTTGACCTTGACATTGTTGCCGATGACTTCGTCGCGCACCTTGATCGAACCGGTGCGGCGGATGTCGAGACGGACTGATGCGTAGAACTTCAGCGCGTTACCGCCCGTCGTCGTTTCCGGCGAACCATACATGACGCCGATCTTCATGCGGATCTGGTTGATGAAGATGACGATGCACTTCGACTTGGAAATCGAGCCGGTCAGCTTGCGCAGGGCCTGCGACATCAAACGCGCTTGCAGGCCTGGAAGGCTGTCACCCATGTCGCCTTCGATTTCGGCGCGCGGCGTCAATGCCGCGACCGAGTCGACGACGACGATGTCGACGGCGCCCGAACGAACCAGGGTGTCAGTGATTTCCAAAGCCTGCTCGCCGTTGTCAGGCTGCGAGACCAAGAGATCATCGAGATTGACGCCCAGCTTTTGCGCGTAGACCGGATCAAGCGCGTGTTCGGCGTCAACGAAGGCGGCAGTACCGCCGGCCTTTTGAATCTCGGCAACGGTATGCAAGGCCAGGGTCGTCTTACCCGACGATTCCGGACCGTAGATTTCAATGACGCGGCCCTTCGGCAGACCGCCGATGCCGAGCGCCATGTCGAGGCCCAGCGAACCGGTCGATACCGATTCGATCTGGTCGACACTGCCGTTCGAACCGAGTTTCATCACCGAGCCCTTACCGAAGGCCCGGTCGATTTGCGCCAGCGCCGCTTCGAGCGCGCGTTGCTTTTCAGAGTCGTTTTTTGCCACGAGTTTCAACATTGCTTGAGACATATCCAAACCTTCCTATGTCACGATTCCCTTGAGCAAGGGCAGCGCGTTCGTCTTTGTCGTTTTTGTCGTTGGAATGATGTGTACTTCATTTGTTCTCAGTTTGCAATATGTTCACGTGAACAAATTTAGAACATTTGAGCGCAGAAAAGAAGCTCTGTGCCGGAGCCCCCTCCTTATGCGCGATCTCAGGCTGTGAATCCAAAGTCCGAGACCGTCAGGCCCGCCGTCGTGTTGAAAACTTGGCCAACGCGCCGACCGCCGAGGCGCCTGCGGTGACTGCGCCGCAGTGAGCACGTGCCCCGCCGAGGTCACGGCGAAGATCGGAATGATCTTGGCGGCCTCGAGCGCAGCCTTGACCCAGGCGATCACGTTTCGGACTGTGAGCGCTCACATGACGGGCGTTGCGCAAGCGGGTGTTCTCGCATAGGCTCGGACGCCATTGGCGGGCGGTATAAAAAGACCCGCATGAGGGAGGACTAAATCATGCCGGAGCTTTCCGCCGCCGACCCCACCTGGGCGCTGACCGCCGTCGCCATTTCCGTGCTCGGACTGGTGGTCATGATCGCGTGGGGCAAGGTCCAGCCCCTGCTGGCCTTCGTCATCGCCGCCATCGCCGCCGCTCTCATGCTGGGCATGCCACTCGACGCCATCCCCAAATCGGTCGAAAAAGGCATAGGCGACATGCTGGGGTCGCTCGCCATCCTGCTGGCGCTGGGCGCCATATTCGGCAGGCTGATCGCCGATTCCGGCGCGGCGCAAAAGATCGCCAGCGTACTGATCGGCGCGTTCGGCGCCTCACGCATGAGCCTGGCCCTGGCGCTGACCGGTTTCATCGTCGGCATTCCGTTGTTCTACAATGTCGGCTTCGTGCTGATGGTGCCGCTGATCTTTTCTCTGATGCGCCAGTCGGGCAAGTCCCTGGTCTGGCTGGCCGTGCCGTTGATGGCTGGCCTGTCCATCGCCCACGGCTTCCTGCCGCCCCACCCCTCGCCGACGGCCATCGTGCCAATGTTCGGCGCAGACATGGGCATGACGCTGATCTATGGCCTGATCGTAGGTGTACCGACCCTTTTGGTCGCCGGTCCCGTCTTCGCCATGACGGTCAAGGGTATCACCGCTAATCCGCCCAACCTTTTCCTGGCGCCGCCCAAGGCCGACGACGAATTACCGAGCGCATTCAATGCTTTCGCCACCGCGCTCTTGCCGGTTGTCCTGCTGGCGGGCGCAACGGCGCTCAACTTCTCGGGCATGGTGCCCGCGGAACACAAGGCGCTGGTCAACTTCATCAGCCACCCGATCCTGGTGCTTCTGATCGCACTCATCGTCGCCAGCATCAGCCTGGGGACAGCGCGCGGCACGGGTTTCCGCAGCCTGATGGAAAGCTCAGGCGGGGCCTTACGTGAAATCGCGCCGATCCTGCTCATCATCGCTGGCGCCGGCGCGCTCAAGCAGGTCTTCGTCGACAGCGGAGTCAGTGACCAGATGGGCACGCTCCTGCAGGCGGTTCCGCTGCCGCCGCTGGTGCTCGGCTGGCTGATCGCCGGCATCATCCGCGTCTCGCTGGGGTCGGCGACCGTAGCGGGGCTTACGGCAGCCGGCCTCGTTTCGTCGTTGGTGGCGACATCGGGCGTCGATCCGAACCTGATGGTCCTGGCCATCGGGGCGGGTTCGCTGATGTTCAGCCACGTCAACGATTCCGGCTTCTGGATGTTCAAGGAGTATTTCGGCCTGACGATCAAGGATACGCTAAGGACCTGGACGCTCATGGAAGGGCTGGTAGGGATTGTCGGCCTGGTGTCGGTCCTGGTGCTCGATATTTTTGTGTAACCCTGTAAGGATCGCCGCCTCACGGGCGTCTAATCTCCCGACACAACACAAGGAGATTGTCATGCTGGGTCTGTTTCTGAAGCGCGAACATTTCTGGCCGGTGCTGTCCGCCGCACTGGCCCTCGCCCTGATCGGCATTGTCGCAGGCATGTCCAGCGGCGCCTTTGAAAGCAACAACCGCGAAGCCCTGCGCCTGGAACGCGAGGCTGCCGCCCAACACGTTACTCCTTAAGTTGCCTAAGGATAACGAATTCGCCACATGGATCGCGCCGCATGTTGGCCGGCTGACGCGGATCAGCCGGGCATTTGCCGCGCCCTCTGACCGCCACGACCTGATGCAGGAATTGCTGATCGCCGTCTGGAAGGCGCGGCCGGCGTTTCGTGGGGACGCCACGGCCTCCACCTTCGTCTATCGCGTCGCCCATAACCGGGCGCTCACCTGGAAACGCCGCGAAGGCCTACGCTGGCTGCGCTTTCCGATCCTGCAAGGCGAGGTTCCGGATATCGCGGAACCCGCCCCGGATGACCGGCTTGAGACGCTCTATGCCGCCATCCGACAACTGCCGCCTGTCGACCGCTCGCTGATGCTGCTGTCGCTCGACGGCGTGCCCTATGCCGACATGTCCGCCCTGCATGGCCTGAGTGAAGCCAATATCGGCGCACGCCTGACCCGCGCGCGGGCGCGGCTGATGGCCCTCATTGGAGAGACTTCCGATGGACTTTGAAACCCTGGAGAAACTGTGGCGATCGGAGGCTAATGACCGCGCCACCGTCGCTGAAACCTACGTTCTGGAGGCCACCATGAAAACGCTGAGGCAGCGCCACGGCGCCTTTTCGACCGGCATGGGACTTGTCGGCCTGGCGCTTCTCGTCTGGACGGGCGCCATTATTTACGCCGTCATCGCCGGTAAGATCGCCGACATCACGCAGGAATGGGGCATTGTCGCCCTGCTGGCCGTGTCCTGGCTGGCCTTCCTGCGCGCCCACGCCCAGCAAAGGCGGCATCTGCGGGCGTGGCCGGACTCGACAGTTTCCATGCCTGAGGCCATCAATGCCCTGATCGACGAGAACCGCACGGCCAGGGCACGCACGCGCATGATGGGGGCAGCCTTTCTGATCTTCGCCGTCGTCCTGACCCTGTCTGTCGGGCAACTCTACGCCGTCGGCAAGATGGAGTGGCGTCACGTCGTCCAAGGCTCGGTGATGTTCGGCGGCGCGCTTTTGCTGTCGGCGGGCATCCACGCCATCCGCTATTTCCGCGTGCTCAGGCCGGAAGGCGAGCGGCTCAAGCGGCTGTTGGCGCAGTATGAAGGCTAGTTCATTCATTGTATGACTGAGGCAATTAACCGACGGAGCCCGCCATGAATGCCCAACAGACAGATGTTGTCGATTTCTGGTTCCGGGAACTGACGCCAGATCAATGGTTTCAGGGCGACGATCCCAGCCTTGATGACCTGATCCGCCGACGATTTGGCGACCTGCTGACCCAGGCAGTCGCGGGCGGGCTGGATGGCTGGGCGGGTTCCCCGCGCGGGCGGCTGGCCCTGATCATCGTACTCGATCAGTTCTCGCGCAACATTCATCGCGGTTCCGGCCAGAGCTATGCGGGTGACGTCAAGGCGCAAGCCCTGACGCTGGAGGGCATTGCGTTGGGCCTGGACAAGAGCCTGACCTTTTCCGAGCGCCAGTTTTTCTACATGCCGCTGATGCACGCCGAAGAGACCGCGCTTCAGGAACAATGCGTGGCGCAGTTCGAAGGCCTGAAGAAAGAGGCGGAAGGCCTGCTGGGCTACGCCACCGGCCACGCCGCCATCGTCGCGCGTTTCGGCCGCTTTCCGCACCGGAATACTGTCCTGGGCCGCGCCTCGACGCCCGAGGAAGCGGCCTTTATTGCGGCGGAAGGCCGGGGCTTCTAAGCGATATGCCAAAAAGTGTTGAGCGGTTTTTGGCTTAAATATCGCGACAAAACTAAAGCCTACATCTGCGGGGCGAAGGACGGCGCTTCGGCCTTGATGACGGCCGTATGTGGCACCTGACCACGCATGAATTCGCAGATGACTTCGGTGACTTCCGGCGAGACCATGAACAGGTTGTGGCCGGCGTTCTCGACCGTCACCGTCACCACGTTCGTCAGGCCTGACACTGACGCCTGCTGTTCGTCCGGATAGGTGCGGCCATCGAGCGTGCCGGTCAGGACCAGCGTTGGCACAGCGCTTTGCGGCGCGGCGCGAAATCCGTCGCCGAGATCGAGGCCCAGCGTGCCGGCGATCTGCGGCATGGGATAGTTCAGACTGTCACCCAATAAGGCCGTCTTCGCTTCGGCATCGACCTGGGCCAGGCGGTCCTCGCCGATGCCCGAAGCGACATCCATGGCCAGGGGCATGAGCCGGAAGCTTTCCGGCGCGCCCGGCGTTACCATCATGCCGAACACCGGCGCCAGCGGTTCGGTTATCCCGGCATCGACGGCCAGATACATGCCGAGCAGGCGCGCGGCCCCTTGTGGATCGGCGATCGAAGCACTGGCTGCGATCTGCATGATCTCCGCCGTCAGCAGCATCGGCTTTACGCCCTGTCGCGTTGGCACATTGAGCATGACCGGCGCCGCATCGAGTTTGGCATGCACGCGGCGGATCAGTGCCTTGATGTCGGGATAGGCGGCTTTCGCAGCCGGTTCCTTGTCGATCGCGGCTTGCAGACGGTCGAAATAGGCATCCGTCTGCGATGGCAGCTTCACCGTCTGGTCCAGGCCCTCGACACTGGCCAGCACGACGCGGTCGAGACGCGGCCCCATCTCCTTCACCGCCGCCAAGGCCAGGTGCGTGCCGTAGGAAATGCCCCACAGCGACAGCTTGTCGGCCTTGAGGTGCGCGCGCAGGGCATCGAGATCGCGCGCGCTTTCGACGGTCGTGTAGCCGGCAGGATCGAAGCCCTTGCCGCGCCAGAAGGCGCCGCACTGTTCGACGGCCTGGCGCAACAGCGTGTCGCGCTCAGTCTTTGCCACCACACGATCCAACGGAATGACGACGTCCGACACGCATTCAGGCGCGACTTCGGACGCGCCCGTGCCGCGCTGGTCAAGCGCAATGACGTCGCCGAACTCACGCATCGCCATGAACAAGGCAAAGCGTTCGCGCTTCGCCGTTTCGATCCCCGACCCGCCCGGCCCGCCGGCGAGATAGACGATTGGCGCGCCGGGTTTGGCGCCCGTCGCCGGGAAGCGGACATAGTGGAGCGGAATGGCGCGGCTCTTAGGATCGGCCCGGTTTTCGGGCACGGTGAGTTGCCCGGAAAAGGCATCAACCTTTTCGCCCGTTTTTGCTTCAAACACAGTCGGCGTTTCGCCGGGCGCGGCCCATGCAGCCGGCGCGCATAGGGTGACGGCGAGAAGTGAAACGAGTGAAGCGCGGAATGTCATGGCAGGGCCCCTGATTGCGAGAGCCTCAGCCTTAAACCTTGCTTTCTGTGTTACACGCGCTGTTCGGCCAGCGGTGGCGGATTTCCGGCGGGCGGCGGTGACCGATAGCGCGAAATCGGCTAACGGTTGGCTCATGAAGCTGTTCCTCGCCACGTTCCTTCTGCTGCTGTTTGCTTTGCCAGCGTCGGCCATGGAGGCGATTCCATTGCAGGACATTGTCACGTGCCCGGTCCATGGCGACCAGCCACCATCGCGCTTCGATGCGCCGGAATGCCGGGCGGTCAAATTCTCCGAACTCGATCCGCAAGGCCGCGATATCTGGGTCCGTGCCCATGCCGATGTGCCGGCAGTCGCCGCGGCCCCGATGGGCCTCTACATCTCGGTCAAGGCGTCGAGCGCTGCCTGGATCAACGGCGTCCGGTTGGGGGCGAATGGTGTGCCGGCCGCCACGAAGGCGGGCGAAACGCCGGGCCGGATGGACATCGCCTTCCCAATTCCCGCGTCCGCCCTGCGCGCGGGTAATAACGAAGTCGTGCTGCGTCTGTCGTCGTTCCACGGTGCGATCCACCTCAGCCAGCCGGTCCATATGCTCGGCATTGCGCCTTACGCCGACCCCACGGATCTGATCTTGCGCGCCTACTGGCCGTCACTGGTAACATTCGGCGTATTGCTGGCCGGCGCCTTCTTTTTTGCCAGCTCGGCGATTTCGGCGGTCAACCGGCGCGACCCGCTGCTGCTTGGGCTGCTGTCGCTGCTTGCGGCCGGGCAGTTGTTTGCGGAGGCTTTCCGTGGACTGGCACCCTATGCCTATCCGGTGCAGGACTGGCGCCTGATCTTCATTACAGCCTGTTCGAGCGCATTTGCCGTAACACTGGCGGCATTGATTGCGCTGAGGTTTCCAACGCCCCGCCCCCGGATGGTGTTTGCCGGCGTTTTTGGGCTCATCGCCTTTCCATTGGCCGCCACACCGGGCTTTGACGGTAAGGCGGCGTTTGCCCTCCTGGCGTCTGCGCTGGCCAGCGCCGCCATTGCCGGTTATGCGGCGCTGAAAAAGGACCGTCCCGCCCTGATCTCCTGCGTGGCGCTGCTGCTGTTTGCCGGGTCGGTGCTCGTGTTCCAGGGCCAGTTCCTCGACACCATCTTCTTCTACGAAGTCGCCGCGCTGTTGCTGGTCCTGTTTGTCGTGCGCGCCCTGACGTTTGAGCGTCAGCGCCAGGCGCACGAAGCCATGCAGATCCGCGCCCACGACCTTGGGTTGGCCCTGACCCGGGCGACCGAGGCGAAGACACCGTCTCAGTTGCGGATCAACAGCGCCGGATCGGTGACCATCGTCAGTGCCACGGACATTACGCTGTGCAAGGGCGCGGATGACTATGTCGAACTGCACCTGCGCGACGGCCGCACGGTGCTGCACAATGGTGCGCTGGCGGAGCTGGAAAGCAGCCTGCCGCCGCATTTCCTGCGTGTGCATCGCTCGTTTATCGTCAACACCGCCTTTGTCGAAAAGCTGACGCGCGACCCGGCCGGAACCGGCTTCCTGACGTTATCGAACGGCGCACAGGCGCCTGTCAGCCGCAGGATCATGCCGAAGGTGCGCGAGGCGCTGGGCTAACTTACGTATGTGGGGCTGTGCCGCCACAAACCCCGTAAGTTTAGATCAGCCCCTTGTCCTTATAGACCTGCTCCAGCACAGCCAGCGGCAATGCTCCGGCCTGAAGTCCGGTGTCGTGGAAGGTGCGGATATCGAACTTCGCCCCCTGCTTCGCCTTCATGGCATCGCGTAAGCGCATCCACTGCAGCTTGCCGACCATGTAGCTCAGCGCTTGCCCCGGCCACACGCAATAACGCTCGATCTCGGTAATTGCCGACGATTCCTGGTCGCCATTGGTCTCTACGAAATACTTGACCGCCTGCTCGCGGCTCCAGCGTTTGGCGTGCATGCCGGTGTCTACCACCAGCCGGATCGCGCGGAACAGCGATGACTGCAGATAGCCGACATAGCCTTGCGGATCGGCGTCGTACATGCCCATCTCGCCGGCCAGCAGCTCCGAATACAGCGCCCAACCTTCCGAATAGGCCGAGAAGCCGCCCGTCTTGCGCAGCATTGGTAAGCCTTGCGCCTCGATCTGCAGGGCAATCTGCAGGTGGTGGCCCGGAATCGCCTCGTGATAGGTCAGGGTCGGCAGTGACCAGGACGGCCATTCCGCCGTGTCGCGCAGGTTGATGTAATAGGCGCCCGGCCGGGTGCTGTCGAGGTTCGGCCCCTGGTAATACCCACCTGGCGCTCCGGCCTCTATTTCCTTCGGTACGCGCCGGACTTCGCACGCCGCCTTGGGCAGGATGCCGAACCATTGCGGCAACTTGGCCTGGATCGCCTGGATCTGGACGTTCAGGTCCGCGATCAGCTTCTCCTTGGCTTCATCCGTGTTCGGGTAGACATACTTCGGGTCTTCGGCCAGGGCACGCATCCGTTCGCCCACCGTGCCGGTCGAGTAGCCCAGGGCCTTCAGCTTGACGTCCGCCTCAGCGGTGATCTCCCTGACGATGTCGAGGCCGACCTTATGGATTTCGTCCGGCGTCATGGTGGTCGTGGTGCCGACCCTGGCCGCGAAGGCGTAGTAGGCGTCGCCGTCCTTCAACCGCCATACGCCGGCGTCGTGCACCGCCTCGCCGCGCGCGGCCTTCACGGCCGCGATCTGGGCATCGAGCGCGGCGGCGATCGGGCCTTCGACGCGGTTTCCCGCTTCCGCCGCCCAGTCGCCGGCGATTCCCTTGGCCGCCGTCTTCTTGACCAGCGCCTTGGTCATCGCGCTGTCGGCGCCTTTGATGGCGCGGAGCGTTTCCATTTGGACCAGCGCCTTGTCGAGCGCGAAATCGGGCGCCAGGACGCCATTGGCAACATCAGCCCTGAAGCGTTCGGTCTGCTGGCCGATCACCTCGGCAAAGGCGTCCATGCGAGCGAGAAATGCGTCGGCGTCGGCCTTGGTTTCGATCGTGTGCTGGTTGGCCAGAAAGTCCGGCGTCGAACGGTAGGCGCCGTTCAGCTGGCTTAGGACATACGGATTGGCGCCTCCCCACGATCCGAAGCGAAAGCGATTGGCGCCGTCCCTCGACAATTCGGCGCGCCACAGAATGGTGTCGTAATTGATCCGGTCCATGCCCTGCAGCTTGGCCCTGGGGATGGCCTTCAACGTCTTGATACTGTTTTCGAGACGCGCCAGCGAGGCAAGGTCCTCGGCTTCTGTGGCGGGCGTCAGCCTGGATTTCAGCCCCGCCAGTTCGCCCTTGTCTAGGCCCAGCGAGGTAGCGCTTTCCGGTGCGTTGGCGATGCGCTCCTTGAAAATGGCGTCAAAGGCATCGTTGAGCGCCTTAGAGGTAGCCGGATCGCTTTGCGGTGCCGGCGCGGCGGAGGCAGGCAGTGACGCAGCGCCGGCGACGGCGGCAGCGGAAATCAGCAATTGGCGACGGTCGAGCATGTCTGGCCCCTTCATGAACAGCGGGAGCCAGTGGTTGCCAGCGCAACCAACCTGTCAAGTTACGAAAATGTCATGGATCAAAGTGTCCGAGCGCTGCAAATATCTCCCTCTCCCCACTTGAGGGGAGAGGGTTGGGGTGAGGGGCTTTATCCGTCTACGCCAATTAGTTTGAAACAATCCCTCATCCGGTCCAGCAAGCTGGCCCACCTTCTCCCCTCAGGTGGGGAGAAGGGAAGCCATGTACACTACAAAACCTAGATCAGCCCTTTATCTTTATACAACTGCTCCAGCACCGACAGCGGCACAGACCCCGCCAGCAGGCCCGTATCGTGGAAGGCCTTGATGTCGAATGCCCCGCCCTGTTTGCGCTTTTGCGCGTCGCGCAGGCGCAGCCAGGTGATTTTGCCCATCATGTAACCCAGCGCCTGACCCGGCCACACACAATAGCGCTCGATTTCGGCCGTGACGGCGCTTTCACTGTCGCCCATGGCGTCACGCATATAGGTAATCGCCTGCTCGCGGCTCCAGCCGAGATTGTGCATGCCGGTATCGACGACCAGCCGCACCGCGCGGAACAGCGCGTCGTGCAAATAGCCGATACGCCCCGGCGCGTCGTCATTATAGATGCCCATCTCCGACGCGAGTTGCTCTGAATAGAGCGCCCAACCCTCGACATTGGCGTTGAAGGCCAAAAGCTTGCGAAGCGTCGGAATCCCTTGCGCCTCATTTTGAATCGTCAGCTGCATGTGGTGGCCGGGAATGGCCTCGTGGCAGGTGAGCGTCGGCAGGGTCCAACTCGGGTTATTACCCGTGTCGCGCAAGTTGATGTAGTAGGCGCCCGCGCGTGAGCCGTCGATCGATCCCGGCATGTAATAGCCGCCCGGCGCGCCGGCTTCGGTCGCCACCGGCACGCGGCGGATCGACACTTTCGACTTCGGCAGCACGCCGAAATAGCTCGGCAGCCGCGCTTCGACCTTGCGCACCAGACCGTTCAGGTCGTTAAGCAGCTTGGCCTTGCCGTCGTCTGTATTCGGATAGAGGTATTTCGGATCGGTATACATGGCGTGCATGCGCTCGCCCGGCGTGCCTTGCGTCATCCCCAGGGCGCGCAGGCGGCTGTCGAGTTCAGCGCTGAGACGCGCCACCTGATCCAGCCCAATAGCGTGGATTTCCTTCGCGCTGTCGTCGGTGCTGGTCGAAAGCTTCACGCACTGGGCGTAGTAGGCCTCGCCGTTCGGCTGGTTGCGTACACCGGCGTCGTGCTTCGCCTGACCGGCCAATCCCGACAGGATATCGATCTGCCGCGTCAGGGCTTCGCGGACCGGGCCGGTCAGGCGGGCCGAGGCGTCGTCGCGCCACGTCCCCGCAATGCCAAGCGCCTGGGTTTTTGAGTCGAGCGCGGTGACGACCGGGCTGAAGGCCGGATCGGTGTCGCGCAGCGCGGTCAGTTGCTGCATCGCCTTCTTGAGAACGAAGTCCGGCGGAACGACGCCACGGCCGGCGTCGGCACGGATGCGCTCGTTTTCCTGGTCGACGGCGCGGGCAAAATCGCTCAGGCGCATCAGGTACGATTCCGCATCGGCCTTATTGGCGATCTCGTGCTGGGTCGCCAGGAAGTCGGGCACGAACTGATAGGCGCCGCTCAACTGGCTGACGACATAGGGCGCAGCGAACCCGCCGGCAAAGACGCCGTAGTCGCCATAGGCAAAACCCTGGGCGAGTGCAAGTTGGTTCTCATTGTCCCACAGGACGCTGTCGTAATTGAGCCGGTCGGCGGCCGACAGGTCGTTACGATCAATGGCTTTCAGCGTCTGGACGGCGCGGCGCAGGCGCGCGAGGTTCGATGCCTTGGACGCTTCTGACCGGTCATCTAGCTTGGTCTTGGCCACCGCGAACTGGCCCTTGTCGAGGCCCGCGGATGTCGCCTGCACCGGCGATGCGGTGAACCATTCGCGCAGGACCAGGTCGTAGGCACTATTGAGTTGGGCGGCGACTTCCGGCGAGGTGACGGCGGGTACGGGCGGCGGCGGAGGGGGCTTCGGTGCCTCTACTCTCTTCGGCGCGGCCTTCTTGCCTCTGGTGGACTTCTTGCCCTTCTTCGACTTCGATGAAGACTTCTTGCTCGCGGCCGCCTTCTTTTTCTTCTTGGGCGCCGCCAGGGCCTCGGCCGCAACGCTGCCGAACAAGGCCGCCAGTGCGCCCACTACATACCGCCGGTCTACCATGCTCACTCCGCCACAGGCTTTCTTTGCCCAAAGCCTATGCGCATGGCGTTTCCGTGGCAACCGGCCCCCGCTAAATTTCTTGCGGCAGGCTTTGCCGCTCACGTTCGTGTGAAACGCCCTTCCCATGCCATGTTCAGCTTGAATTCTTGCGAACGAGTCGCGCAAAAGGCACGTTAGCCTTATCCCGAAGGAAGTCATCGAATGCGCATTGTCCTTATCGCCGCCCTGATCGCCACCGCCGCGCCTGCCCTGGCGCAGGCCCCCACCACCTTTACCGGCGCGCTAAAGGGGCCAACCGGCGCGGACCTCGGAAAGGTGACGGTGGTTGACGCCCCCAAAGGCGTGCTGCTGCGCGTCGAGGCCAAGGGGTTGACGCCCGGCTGGCATGCCATCCACTTCCATGAAAAGGGTGCATGCACCGACGAAAAGTTCGCTTCGGCCGGCGCCCATGTCCACGGCGAAGGCACCGTGATCCACGGCCTGCTGCGCGCCGACGCAACGGATTTCGGTGACCTGCCGAACATCTTCGCCAATGCCGACGGTACGGCGACGGCCGAAATCTACTCGACCCTGGTCACCGTCAAGGGCACGAACGGCACCGCCAAGCTGCTCGATGACGACGGCGCGTCGGTGGTGATCCACGGCAATCCGGACGACTATACGTCCCAGCCCGTGGGCAATGCCGGTCCGCGCCTGGCCTGCGCAGTGATAAAGTAATGCCCCTTACCCTATCTTCGCAAACCACCGCCCTTGTTCTCATCGACCTGCAGAACGGCATCGTCAATGCGCCGCGTGAGCCACGTTCCGGCGCAGATGTCGTGGCCGCAGCCAAGCGTGTGGCCGAACGATTCCGTGCTGCCGGCGCGCCCGTTGTTCTTGTGCATGTCGATTTTGCGCCAGACTATGCCGACGCCCTGAAACAGCCCGTGGACGAGCCGACGCCGCGCCCCGAAGGCGGCCTGCCGCCGGGCTATGCCGAATTTGCGCCCGCCCTGCCCCATGAAACCGACATCATCATCCGCAAGCGCAACTGGGGCGCCTTTTATGGCACGGCGCTCGACCTGCTCCTGCGCCGCCGCGGCATCCGCACCATCGTGCTGGGCGGTATCGCGACCAATTTCGGCGTGGAATCAACTGCCCGCGAGGCATGGGAGCGCGCCTACGAAGTGGTCGTGCTCGAAGACCTGTGCGCCAGCGCGACCGCCGAGATGCACACGCTGTCGGTCAAATCCATCCTGCCGCGCATCGCTCGCGTCCGCCAAAGCGGTGACATCGTATTCGGTTGATATCTGAAGATTATTTTCGCCGCAGCTTGCGGATTTCGCAGGACAGTCCAATACCAGCGACAGCTATGACCGGCAAGGCGGCCAGGATAAGCATACTCATTACACCTACTCTGATTACGTTTCTTTCCCTAAACGTAAAGGTGCCATAGATTACAAATATTGCAATCGTTTGCTTCCGATTTGGCGAATGTGCCGCTCACGAATACGTCTCGGCGCATATCTAATTACAAGCGGTATTCCATTCTTTCAGTACCTTCCTCACCAACTTGCCGGACTCCGTAAGGTCGGCGTCGCTCCAAGGCCCGGTCGACGACGCACCGGGTTTGAACAGCGACGCCCCTTCCCGCTTGTCGCTGACGGCCCAGTTGGCCTGGCTCAGGCAGTGCTTGCGCATGAACTTCTGCCAATTGGCGGTTTCCTTGTGGTCGACGCCACCATTGCCATCGGCATTGACCGTGCCCCATTCCGACACAAAGACGGACGCGCCCTTGTTCAGCGCCGCCTTGGCCTTGTTGCGCAAGGGCTGTTTGTGTGTGCCGGCGTAGAAGTGGATTGTATAGGTGAGATTCGTGCCCCTGACCGGATCAGCAGCGGCGATATCGGCATCCTGCGACCAACTGGGTGAACCGACAATGATCAGGTTATCCGGATCGACGGCGCGGATGGCATCGACCACAGTCTGGGAGTAGGGCTTTACGTCCGTGGACCAACTGACGTCGCGCAGCGGCTCATTATAGATTTCGTAGATGACATTCGGCGTATCGCCGTACTTTTTGGCCATCTCCGTAAAGAAGGCGACGGCTGAGGCCGGGTCCTTCTCGGCGCGGTGCGAGTGCCAGTCGATAATAACGTAGACGCCATTGGCGATGGCCGCATCGACCAGGGCCTCGACGCGGGCACGGTTGGCGTCGGGCTCGACCGCATAGCCGCCCTTGCCGTCAATACCCATGGCGGCGCGGACCAGCGAGACGTTCCAGTCCCTGGCGAAGGTCGCCACACTTCCGGCATTATAGAACCGGTCCTGCCCCCAGCCCGAATTGGACCAGAAATAGCTGACGCCGGCCAGGGCCACCGGCTTGCCCGAAGCATCGACGACGCGATTGCCTTTGATGCTGAGCGCGCCGTGCGTTTGCACAGGCGTGGCGGCCGTCGCCGCCAAGGGCATTGCCAGCATGGTCAAGGCAAGCAGTACGGATTTCACGGCGCGTCTCCCGAAATTGTAATCGTTATCAGGCTACCGTAGGACGCTTTGAATTAACAAGCAATGTATGTGGCGTCTCCACGCCGGCTCGTAAGGGACGCTTGATCACCGTTTGGCCAGGTACCGCCCTGTCAGCGACGCTTCGCACGCCACCAGGCCTGACGGCACGCCCTCGTACTGGACCGTGCCGCCGTCGTGGCCGGCGCCGGGCCCCAGGTCAATCACCCAGTCGGCGCGCGAAATGACGTCGAGATTGTGCTCGATGACAATGACCGACGAACCCGCATCGACCAGCCGGTCGAACAGCCCGATCAAGGTATCGACGTCGTTCATGTGCAAGCCGGTCGTCGGCTCATCCAGCACGTAGATATTACCCTTCTGACCAAGCTCCGCGGCCAGTTTCAGCCGCTGGCGCTCGCCACCCGATAATGTCGACAAGGGCTGTCCCAAGGTCAGGTAACCTAGGCCGACATCATCGAGACCTTTCAAAATCCGCGCGATGGCCGGCTCGGTGAAGAACACCACGGCATCGCTGACGCTCATCTCATAAACATCGCTGATCGATTTGCCACGCAACTGATGGGTCAGCACCTCGGGCAGAAAACGCTTGCCGTGACAGGTCTCGCACGTCGCCGCCACCGGGTCGAGGTGCGCCAGGTCGGTATAGGTCACACCCAGGCCGTTGCAGTCCGGACAGGCGCCTTTCGAATTGGCCGAAAACAATGCCGCATCGACGCCATTGGCCTTGGCAAACGCCTTGCGCACCGCGTCCAGAATGCCGGTATAGGTGGCGGTGTTCGACCGCCGCGAGCCGCGCGCCAGGTTCTGGTCGATGATGATCGTGTCGGGATAGGCCTTGGGCAGGCAGCCCTGGATCAGCGACGACTTGCCCGAGCCGGCCACGCCCGACACGACGGTCAACACGCCCTTCGGAATCGCCACCGAGACGTTCTTCAGGTTGTTCAGGCCTGCGTTTTCGATGCGCAGCTCGCCGTCAGGTTTGCGCACCTTGTCCTTGATCGGCTGGTGCTTTTTCATATGGTTGCCGGTCAGCGTCCCGGAAGTCAGCAAGCCGGCATAGTCGCCCTCATAGACGATCTCACCGCCCTTGCTGCCCGCAAACGGCCCCATATCAACGACGTGGTCGGCGATGGCGATCATATCGGGCTTGTGCTCGACGATCAGCACCGTATTGCCCTTGTCGCGCAACTGCTGCATCAACCCGGCCAAACGTCCAACATCGTGCGGATGCAGGCCGACGGACGGCTCATCGAAAACATAGGTCATGTCGGTCAGCGACGAGCCGAGGTGCCGCACCATCTTGACCCTCTGGCTTTCGCCGCCCGACAGGCTGGAGCTTTCGCGATCAAGGCTGAGATAGCCGAGCCCGATCGTCACCAGATTATCGAGCCGCGCCGACAGCGCCTGCAGCATCGGTCCGACCTGCGGCGCCTGGATCTCCCGCACCCACTCGGCCAGGTCGCTGACCTGCATGGCCGACAGCTCGGCGATATTCTTGTCCGACACCCGGCTGGCCAGCACCTCGGTCTTCAGGCGCGCGCCGCCGCAAGCCGGACAGATCTTGCGGGTAAAGACGCGCTCATATTCGGCGCGGACGTGCGGCTGGACGGTTTCGGGGTCCTTGCTGCCCAGCGACCGCTTGAGCTTGGGGACAACGCCTTCGTAGGTCAGGTTGATCTTGTCGATCTTAATCTTGCGGCCGTCATCGAGGTCGAACAGGTTGGCGCGCTCTTCGGGGGTGTAGTCCTTGATCGGCTTGTCGAGATCGAACATGCCGGAACGCGCATAGATGGACCACCACCAGGTATCGACTTCAAACCCCTTACACAGCAAGGCCCCGCCGTTCAGCGATTTGCGCTCATCGACCACCGCCGTCATGTCCATGGCGGCGACCTGGCCGATGCCTTCGCATTCGCCGCACATGCCGCGCGGATCGTTATAGGAGTAATAGCCCGGCGCCGGCAGCCTGGGTTCGGCCAGGCGCGAGAACAGCACACGCAGCATCTGGGCCGCGTCGGTGACGGTGGCAACCGTCGAGCGCGAATTGCCGCCCAGGCGCTGCTGATCGACAATGATGGCGGCCGAGATATTTTCCAGCAGGTCGGCGTCCGGCTGCCCGTAATGCGGCATGAACTGCTGGACGAAGGCCGGATAGGTTTCGTTGATCAGCCTCTGGCTTTCGGCGGCGATGGTGCCGAAGACCAGCGACGACTTGCCCGAGCCGGACACGCCGGTAAAGACGGTGATCCGGCGCTTGGGGATATCGAGCGAGACATTTTTCAGGTTGTTCTCGCGCGCACCGCGGATGAGGATCGAACCGTAGTCGGGCTGGGTCATGAAGGCTCCTTGGCGTATCGGCCGGAGCATCATGCATGGGATTGCTCAGCTTTGTCAGTAGCGTCTTTAGTCCCCTCTCCCCGTTTACGGGGAGAGGGTTAGGGTGAGGGGCTTATTTCCATCTGCGCCTTAACACGTAAGTCCGCACGAAGCTTCATAATTAAGAACTGAAGCCATAATCCGAAAACTGCCTAAGATGCCCCTCACCCTAGCCCTCTCCCCGCTTGCGGGGAGAGGGAATAAAAAAACGGCCCCGTTTCCGGAGCCGTTTGTTCTTTTACGCCTCTTCCTTAACCCGCTTCTTACGGAACGAAGGGTTCAATTCCTTCTTGCGCAGGCGGATCGACTTCGGCGTCACTTCAACCAGCTCATCGTCCTCGATATAGGCGATGGCCTGTTCCAGCGTCGGACGGCGCGGCGGCGTCAGGCGGACGGCTTCGTCCTTGCCCGAAGCGCGGACGTTGGTCAGCTGCTTGGCCTTCATCGGGTTGACGTCCAGATCGTCCGACCGCGAGTTCTCGCCGATGATCATGCCCATATAGGTCTTTTCGCCGGCGCCGACGAACATGGTGCCGCGCTCTTCCAGGTTCCACAGCGCATAGGCCGCGGTTTCACCGTCCGAGTTCGAGATCAGCACGCCCTTGCGGTTCTGGTCGATCACGCCCTTGTAGGCTTCGTAGTGCGAGAACACGCGGTTGAGCACGCCCGAACCGCGCGTGTCGGTCAGGAACTCGCCCTGGTAACCGATCAGCGAACGCGACGGCGATTTCAGCGTAATGCGCGTCTTGCCGGCGCCCGACGGGCCCATGTCCTTCAGCTCGGCCTTGCGCGCCGACAGCTTCTCGATGACCACGCCGGTATATTCGTCGTCGACGTCGATGACGACGTCTTCGATCGGCTCCAGGCGCTCACCGGTTTCGGGGTCCTGCTTGAAGACGACGCGCGGACGCGAGATGGCGACTTCAAAGCCTTCGCGGCGCATGTTTTCGATCAGCACGCCCAGTTGCAGTTCGCCGCGACCGGCGACTTCATAGGCGTCCTTTTCTTCCGTTTCGGTGACGCGGATGGCAACGTTCGATTCGGCTTCCTTGAGCAGACGGGCGGCGATGACGCGCGACTGGACCTTGTCGCCTTCGCGGCCGGCCAGGGGGGAGTCATTGACCGACACGGTCATGGAGATGGTCGGCGGATCGATCGGTTGCGCCGGCAGGGCGTCGGTCAGCGACATGTCGCACAGCGTGTCGGCGACGGTCGCCTTGCTGAGGCCCGCGATGGCGACGATGTCACCGGCTTCCGAACCTTCGTCCAGCGGCTGGCGCTTCAGGCCGCGGAAGGCCAGGACCTTGGTGATGCGGCCGCGTTCGATTTCATTGCCGTTGCGGTCCAGCGCCTTGATGGCCAGGCCCGGAACGGCCTTGCCCGACTGGATGCGGCCGGTCAGGATGCGGCCCAGGAACGGGTCCGACTCGATCAGAACGCTCAGCATCTGGAAGGGCTGGTCGACATTCTTCTGCACGGCCGGGGCCGGCACGTGGTCGACGATCAGGTCGAAGAGCGGCGCCAGCGAATCCGACGGCGTGTTCAGGTCCATCGTCGCCCAGCCGTTCTTGCCCGAAGCATAGATGTGCGGGAAATCGAGCTGCTCATCAGTCGCGCCCATGGCGGCGAACAGGTCGAAGGCTTCGTTGTGGACGCGGTCCGGATCGGCGTGCGGGCGGTCGACCTTGTTGATGCACAGGATCGGACGCAGGCCCAGCTTGAGCGCCTTGCCCAGCACGAACTTGGTCTGCGGCATGACGCCTTCTTCGGCGTCGATCAGAATGACGCAGCCGTCAACCATGCCGAGGATGCGTTCGACTTCGCCGCCGAAGTCGGCGTGGCCCGGGGTGTCGATGATGTTGATGCGGGTTTCGCCGGCCTTGCCGTTCCACAGAACGCTGGTGCACTTGGCGAGGATGGTGATGCCGCGCTCGCGTTCCTGGTCGTTCGAGTCCATGGCGCGCTCGACCGTCGCTTCGTTCGCGCGGAAGACGCCCGACTGGGCCAGGAGGGCGTCAACCAGGGTCGTCTTACCGTGGTCAACGTGAGCGATAATGGCGATATTACGCAGATTCATGTAAGCCTTTGCATACGACAAAAGCGCCTCATATCGTTGCTGCGAGGCGCCTGATAACGGGATGTTTGTTCTGATTTGCGGCGCATATAGCCGAAAATGCGCCAAAAGGCCAGAGCGCCTGCGCAACTATTTTCGCGGGTGCGAAGGGAGGGGGAGGGCTAGCTGTCTTAAAGATGGTTTGCCCTTATGATCATCTCTACAACTTCTTTTATCCTAGCCCTCAAATCAAGAATGTCTAAATTAGCGGGATGTTCACAAACAAGACGAGCAACCTTTACCTTGTCGATGTTGGTTTCAATTAAACTTTCCGCTTCACTAGAATTATTCTTCGATCTGCGATTTTTCAAAGCAATTCTGTTAAAATACAGCGCGTGCTCATAAGCTCCATCTCCGCACGGGGAATCATAGGCACTTGGGTAGAGTGATTTTATTACAGAATGCAGTTGACCATGATCAATGTAATTTTCGACCTCTCGTCCCTTTGTTATCCAACAGATGCTATTACTACCTCCAAGCTCCGCCTGAAGGCGCTGCTTAGTCTCATTCAATTTCGAGTATGGCCCAGATTTGTCGCTGTCAATCATCAATGCTAGATTATGGTTCAGTGATCTTAAGTCTATAAAACTATCTACATCTTCATGATTAACTGATAGATGGCTTAACAGTCGCCCTCCGTAGAACATGATCGAATAGTGAACTCCTTCGATCAAATTTTCATTCAAGTGTTTTATCCAATGCTTTATATATATCCTATCTGACGGCCCCTCCACCCAAATAACCGAATTAGCTTGTGTTAAATCAGACGCCTTATAACCTAAATCATGACAAATATTATACTTATTCCTCCGCAAAAGCGTTTCATTAATGCGAGTTTGATCCCCATCATTTGTAACATGAAATATTGCGGCACCGGGAGTATCAATAAAGCTCGCCGAGTGCGTCGCAATAAAATATTGATTCTTTGTGTCTCTTTGCAAGAAAAGCAATAGCTTTCTTTGAAGCAACGGATGCAAATGCAGTTCAGGCTCCTCCATGCATATTATCTCTCCTTCGCTTATAGTACAAAAAGCCGCAATCATAATTACTTCATGTATACCCGTCCCCAATTGAGAAAGAGGCAGAACCTTATCGTCCATATGGACCAATATGTGTTCACGGTGATGAGGAATTTCTATTCTAGCGTCATTTTTTCCGGTCACAATTTGTAAGAATTCATTTACCTTTTCAAATATTTCTCGGTCTTTTCGCTTGTCGTGATCCGGGCTTTGTATTTCCGCAAGCTTATCAATCAAACCCTGACCACTAAAATCGTTTAAATTCGAGCCTTTAGGACCAATCTGCCTTATTGCAGGAATAAGGCGCACTGTGGGGTAGTGAATGATTTGAAGCTCTAAGAATTTAGTTAGTGTTTGCGGTATCCAGTTGTTATGCAAGTCCCCACCGAACATACCGTTGAATTCAGTCCATAACCACTGCCAATTTCCATCTCCAATTAAGGAAACGAGTATATTAAAATCTTTCGGCCTAGAATAATCGATGTTGCGGCCCGTACCGCCTACCTTGACCCAGATAAAACTATAGTCCGATATGCCATCTAGAATTCGATTTATCAAATCAGAAGCATTTCTGCGGCGACTGTGGTCATGAATATTTCTTAAACAATTTTGCAAGAAATGATCTCTTGGCACCGCCAACTCAACTTCTCTCTCCCCTGTTTTTTGCCCTCTGTACTGATCAAGCGCGACTCCGGCGGCACTACTCTTCGTTCCTTTTGAGAACGGCAAATTACGGGACAGGAAATCTAGTATAGTTGATTTTCCAGAGTTATTTGCACCAATAAACAAGTTAAACTCTTTAAACGGCGCGAGGCTCTGTTTCTCACTACCTATGCCTCTAAAAAAACGAAGCGAAATCCCATGAAGAAATATTGGCATACTTAACCTGCGAATCGGTGGCGAATTGCGTCTGACATAATTGTATAATGGTTATTATGAATGCCAATTAATTTTACTGTTTAGCGCTTCGGCTGAACAGTAGTCAGAACCCACCGTTATACATGTTAACGGCTATCTCATTGCCCCGGCAAGCAATGGCTGGCCACGCCCTTGATCGATGAATGTGTCGCAGCGGGCAAGCTGTTGGCGCCCGGCCAGTGTTACGGCTTCAAGGTGCCGCCTTTGCTGGGTGGCGATTATGTCGTGGAGAATATGGAGCCGGTTGCGAGGCGCATTATGCGGCTTTGGCAGCGGCTGCGGGAAGGTAGCAAGAGGCCCCTCACCCGATCGCCAGCGCTTACGCTCGGCTCTCGTCCTCTCCCCTCAGAGAGGGGAGAGGTGGGAGGAAGGCGTTACAGGTACGGATCATCTGTGTGCGCGAAGCGCATCTGTGCAATCTGTGGACAGCCTTGCGAATGAGGACACGCGCAATGGTGGAGGCAGGGGAAAAAGGATTTCCGTGCCTTCCGTGTCGCTGAGCGGCTGCGAAGCTTTCAGTGTTTTCCGTGGTTATAGCGGTAGGCGGCCCCTCACCCGATCGCCAGCGCTTACGCTCGGCTCTCGTCCATGGCTGGCGAAAGCTATACTTTCGCTGGCGCCAAACCCCGTAAACGGGGAGAGGGAATCAAATCCCGATCGAGATGTCGCGGTTATAGTCCTGGCGCAGGCCAAGTTCGCGCGCGTCCTGCAGACTCAGGATCTTGAGGATGCGCGGCGCGTCCGGCGAGGTGCGCATCGCCCGGCCGTCGATGTCGTACTGCCAGTCGCCGACATTGAAGATCGCCGCATTCTTGCGATCCTTGTGCACCTGGAAGGGTTGGTCCTGGCCGTCGACCTGGACCCAGGCCGTCTCATACAAACGCATACTGATAGTCTCTCTTCTTAGGGAAAGACTCTTTAGAGGCGAGCGGGCGGCCACGTCAAAGCACGTTTTCGTCAGTCCACGCTTTTCCGTGGAGGATATTACCCGGCGGCCTTCAATTCCTTGAGCACGCTGTTGGCGCGGGCCTTTTCCGCCTCTGTCAGCTTGGGTTCGAGCACACTGGCCGCCTTGCCGGCTTTTTCCAGGCCCATCTCCTCGGCCAGGCGGAACCAGATGAGCGCCACGGCGCGGTCGGCGTCGCCGCCCTCGCCTTTCGACAGCATGACGGCGAGGTTGTACATGCCATCGGGATTGCCCTGCTGCGCCGCAGTCTGGAACCATTTGCGCGCAACGGCGTGGTCCTGGCCGACGATTTCGCCCGTATAAAAGAAGGTGCCGATGGCGACCTGGGCATCGGCCTGCCCGGCCAGGGCGGCTTCCTTATAATAGACGATGGCCTTTTGCGGATCGGCGGCGACGACTTCGCCGAGATCGTAGAGCCGGCCGACCTCGTAAAGCGCGTCGGGATGGCCCCGCCTGGCGGCGTGCGCCCACCAGTCGGCGGCGGTCTTGCGATCGGCGGGGATGCCGTCGGCGCCGTCATGGAGGATGACGCCCATGGCGTATTGCGACGGCGCGTAGCCGGCCGTTCCCGCGCGGGTATAGTATTTGACCGCGTTCTTCATATCGACTTCGCCGCCGATGCCGCTTTCAAACATGCGCCCGGCGATGTGCGCCGCCGGCACAAAGCCGAAGCTGTCGGCCTTGATGTACCACTTGCGCGCGGCCTTCTCGTTCTTGTCCACGCCCCACCCGGTCAGGTAGATCCGCCCCAGCAGCATGGCGGCGTCCGAGCGTGGCGTCATATAGGTGGGATCGTCTTCGTCCCATCTCTGGACGTCCCTGGATGGATCAAACGGCGCTTCGGCCACCTTGGTCAGCCACATGACGGCCTTCTGGCTGTCGGGCTTGGTGCCCAGCCCCACCAGGTACATCTTGCCCTCCATCAGGGCGGCAGTATCGTAGCCCATCTTGACGTAGGACTTCCGGAAGAGGACCAGCGCCTCTTCGTATTTCTTTTCGTCAAAGGCAGCGAAGGCGTCACGCAGCGATTTGTCCCGGCGGGCGATGGTGGCGCGGCCAGCGGCAAAGTTGCGGTCGGAAGGGTTGCAGGCTGGTCCTTGTTGCCCTGGCGCCAGTTCGCCGTACATGCCTGGCAGGGACGATCGCTGGCCAGAGCGCGCATTGCCACCGGGCGAATTGGCGCTGAAATTCTTGTCGTCTTCCTCGCGGCGCACTCTGAAATCGTCGAGATAGCCCTGGACGACCGGATCGTAGGCCGGATCGTAGCCTTCCATGAAAGCGCACGACGACCCGCGCGTCGGGTCGAAGCGGATCACATTGGGGTCGTTGCCGTTGCGCTTGCGTCCGAAGATGGTCAGTGTGTCCGAGGACGGTGCTTCCGTCTTCGGGGCCTCGGTCGTCGTCTGGCTCCACGCCGGCGCCGCAGCCGTCAACGCCAGCCCCAAACACAGGGCCATGCGGATGCGCCATCCGAGTACAACCATAGTCCCCTCCCCTAAATTTATAAGACCAAGGTTAGATCAGGGGGCTTTCAGCGTCAATCATCATCAATCATGACCGCGCAGGTAGATCCAGTATCTCGCGCACCTTTGCGGCCAGTTGGTCGACCGTGAACGGCTTGCCGATCAGCTCGACGCCCGGATCGACGACGCCGTTGTGTACCACGGCGTTGCGCGTATAGCCCGAGGTATAGAGCACCCTGAGGTCCGGGCGCAGGCCCTGCGCGTCGTCAGCCAGCTTGCGGCCATTGCCGTCCGGCATGACGATGTCGGTGAACAGCAGCGCGATGTCCGGATGCTGTTCGATCATCCGCATGGCGCCGGCATAGCCGTCGGCTTCGAGCACGCGATACCCCAATTCGGTCAGGGCATCGATGCTGAACTGGCGCACGGCCGCCTCGTCGTCGACGACCAGGACGACTTCCTGCGCCTCACCGGTCGGCGGGCCGTAGTCCGCGCCCTCGTCCTCGGTCTTCGCGGCAACGATGACGCGCGGCAGGTAGATTTTGACCGTCGTGCCTTCGCCGGGTTCGGAATAGATCTTCACATGGCCGCCCGACTGCTTGACGAAGCCATAGACCTGACTCAGGCCCAGTCCCGTCCCCTTGCCGGTTTCCTTGGTGGTGAAGAAGGGATCGAAGGCCTTGGCGATAACCTCGGGCGTCATGCCGGTGCCGGTGTCGGTGACGGCGATCAGCACGTACTGGCCTTCGGGCAGGCCCGGTTGTGCGGCCACATAGCGGGCATCGAGGTGGGCGTTCTGGGTCTCGATCGTCAGCCGGCCACCGTCCGGCATGGCATCGCGCGCATTGACGCCCAGGTTGAGGATGACGTTTTCGAGCTGGTTCGGGTCGGCATGGACGCTCCACAGGCCCCCGGCCAGCACGGTTTCCAGCCTTATGCCCGCGCCGATCGAGTGCCTGAGCAGGTCGGACATGCCGGAGACCAATCTATTCACATTGATGGCTTCGGGCCGGAGCGGCTGCTGGCGTGAGAAGGCGAGCAGGCGCTGGGTCAGGGCGGCGGCGCGCTTGGCCCCGTCCATGGCGGCGTCAAGATAGCGTTTTGAGCGCGGGTCTTCGACGCCGACGCGGCGGGTCAGCAGGTCGAGCGACCCCATGATGACGGCCAGCATGTTGTTGAAATCGTGCGCGACACCGCCCGTCAGCTGCCCCACGGCCTCCATCTTGTGCGCTTGCCTGAGCGCGTCCTCGGCAGCGGCCAGGGCGATGGTCTGGTCCTTTTCGGCCGTGATGTCGCGGCCATAGGCGTAGATGCGGTCGCCTTCGGTCGTGGTGCGCCACGAAATCCAGCGCGGCGTGCCATCGGCGTGGGTATAGCGGTTCTCGAAGCCGTTCAGGTCACCCCGCGTCAGCGCCCGGTCAAGATTGTCCTGGGTGCGGCCAAGGTCCTCTGGCCAGATGAATTCGCTGAAGTGCTTGCCCGTCGCCTCGGCCGGGTCGCGGCCCAGTATGGTCTCCCAGGCCGGACTGATGGCGTGGAAGATGCCGTCGAGGCCAAGCACCACCTGGACGTCGCGCGCCTTGCGCCAGACGCGGTCGAGCTGGGCGGTGCGTTCCGCGACCTGCTGTTCCAGGGTCTCGTTGAGTTCGCGCAAACGCTCCTCGCGGTCGCGGAGGGCCCGCTCGGCGATATGCCGCTCGGTGACGTCGGAACCTTCGACAAAAATGCCGGTGACGTCGCCGCCGGCGCCGCGGATCGGCTGATAAACAAAGTCGAGAAAGCGCTCTTCGGTCCGGCCGTCATCCTGACGCAGGTCGACCTTGGCGGCGTAGGCGGTGTAGGGCTCGCCCGATGTGTAGACCTGGTCGAGCAAGTCGCCAAAGCCCTGTTCGACGACTTCCGGCAGGCTCTCGGCCAGAGTCTTGCCGATGACATCGCGGCCGGAAATCAACTTGGCATACTGGGGGTTCAGGTATTCGAAGACATGATCCGGCCCGCGCAGCAGGGTCATGAAGCTTGGCGCCTGTTCGAACAGTTGCAGCAGGCGTTCGCGCTCGGCCTTCAGTTCGCGGGCATTATGGACCTTGCCGGTCGTCTCGACGACCGTGTCCATGATGCCGTTGATCCGGCCGTTTTCGTCGCGGACAGGGCTATAGCAGAAGGTGAAATAGGCATCCTCCGGCGCGCCGTAACGCGCGACCGGAATGTGGTGGTCTTCGATGAAGACCGCTTCGCCGCCCCATGCCTGATCGATGATCGGCTTCATGTCGTCCCAGACCTCGGCCCAGGTGACGCGGTAGGGTTCGCCCAGCGAGTGGATCTTGGTCTCGCCCAGCAGCGGCACATAGGCGTCGTTGAAGATGGCGATAAGGTCGGGCCCCCAGAACAGGCATTTGGGGAACTTCGACGACAGCAACATATCGACGATGATTTTCAGCGCCGGCGCCCAATCGGTGATCGGCCCCAGCGGTGTCGACGCCCAGTCGAAGGTCCGCACCTTTTCGGCCATGGGTCCGCGATCCGCGGGAAAAGGCAGGCCGGTAACGTCCGTCATTCACTCCCTTTCGCAGCCCCCGCCACGAGATTCGGCAGAACCTAGCACGAGGCATCAGGCGATTGACAGGGAAATAACCCGTTTGGCGAAGGCAGGGCGTACCGCTATTTGAGCAGCGAGGCCCGCCCGATCTTGCCGTCCGCCCATTTCAGGAAATGGCGCATATTGGGCGCGTCCGTATGGCCTCCTGTGTGCTGGCGCCACGCCAGTTCGCCATCGAGCAGGTCGGTTTCGGGCGGCGGCAGTTTTGCGGTCTTATAGGCATTGCCGACACCGAGGTCCCTGGCGCCGAGCAGTTTCCAGACCGATCCGGCCGCGACCGTCGCCATGAAGCTGCCTTGCTGGTCCAGCCACAGGGCGTCGCCCATTTCCGGCACGCCGTACGAAATAAAGGTCAGGCGCGGCGCGGCAAGCGCGATCAGGCTGTGGGAATCGATCGGCAGGTCGGCGGCTGTCTTCGGGCCGGCATATTTCAGGAAGTTGCCGGCCATCCAATGATACTGGCCCGACCCCGCCAGGTTTTCGACCTGTTCGCCGAAGTTGCGGCGATAGGGACTGACGCCCCCCTCGCCCGCCGAGCCGATCAGGCCAAGGGCAAAGCGTTCATCAAACGCCATGGTGACCAGCGCCGCCTTGCCGTAGCGCGATACGCCTTCGATGCCGACGTGTTTGGCGTCGACCTCCGGGCGGGTTTCGAGATAGTCGAGGACGCGGCTGGCGCCCCAGCCCCAGGCGCGCAATGCGCCCCAGTCATCGGGCTTGCGCGGCTGGCCCTTATTGGTCAGGCCGATAATGCCGCGCGTCAGGCCCGCCCCGTTGTCGGCCTGGTAGCTGCCAGGATTGAGCAAGACGATGCCCCAGCCGTCAGCGACCAGTTGCTGGATGCGTTCTTCCGGACCTGAGCCCGGCGGCGGCGGGAACGGCGCCGCGGCGACGATGTCATAGGCCGGATATTTGGCGAAGATCTCGGCCAGCTTTGGATCGCGCGCGGTCAGTTCGGCCTTCAAGGCAGCATTGATGCGCGCCATGTCGTCGGGCGCGGGCTGCTGCGGCGCCGGGAACTTCGCAGCCCCCCAGGTGAACATGACCAGGACCGGTACAGGCCTCTTGGCGGCATCGGCCGGCAGGATCAGCATGGCATCGATGGCGACGTCCAGTTCCGGAAAAGCGGAATTGTCAGCCACACCTTTAAGCTTCGTCGCGATCACCGGTTTGAAATTGATAAACTCCATCTCCCTGGCGACCACCGACCAGGTTACCTTTGGGACGTTGGCCGGGATGCGGCCGACGATCTCGCGTTCGAAATCGGCAGCGATTTCAGGCCGGCGCACTTTCCGCCATTGATCGGCCGTGGTGACGGGCTTGCCGTTCTTTAGCGTCAGAAGTTCGGGCCAGTCGGGATTGGGGTTTGCCTTTGCCTCGTCGGTATTGGCGGCGTTGGGCGCGGACGGATCCCCGCTCGGGCCGGGGCGGATCGACGTGATGCCCAACTGGTCGAGCATCTGGCGGTGGTCCTGCTCGGCCGTTATCTGCGCGAGGGCCGGAGTGGCGAGCAATGCCAATATCAGTGCGAGCGCGGTTTTCATCTTAAGTCTCCCCAATTTTTTGGTCAGACCTTACCACGTAGTGGTCAGACGAAAAGCGCTTACCGACATTTTATCAACAGGGCGTGGCAAACATGAAGCATTCCGACGCGACGACGGCATATGAAGGGAAAACCGTCTCACGGAGCCGTCCGATGCCCAGCCCTGCCGCCAAGATTCTCCCCGTCGCCGCCGCCCTGCTGGCCATTGCGGTCGCCGCCTGCAACCCCGAAGGTGAACGCATGACCGTCACCGGCAGCGAAATGGCCGACGAATTCTCGGCCCAGAACGTTTCGACGACGCCCAAAAGCTATGAACCCGCCCTGCCGCCGGTCGACGTGCCCGAAATGACCAGCGTGTCAGCGTCGACGGTCGCGCCTTAATTTTTGGGCGCGCTTTCTCCCGAAAACCGCTTCACACTTTTCGGAAAGCGCTTAAGCCTTCGGCAAAACCGGCTCTGTTCGCGCAGACAAACCGCGTTTCAGAGCCTCTTTGTCGAGTTCGCCTTCCCAGCGTGAAACGACCACGCAGGCAACGCTGTTGCCGATGAAGTTGGTCAGCGCCCGGCACTCGCTCATGAACTTGTCGATGCCCAGCACAATCGCCATGCCGGGAATCAGAGCCGGATTGATAACGGCCAGGGTCGCGCCGAGCGTAATAAAGCCCGCCCCCGTCACACCGCTCGCGCCTTTTGAGGTCAGCATGGCAACGACCAGCAGCGTGATCTGGTCCATGACCGACAGCTCGACATTCATGGCCTGGGCGATGAACAAAGTCGCCAAGGTCATATAGATATTGGTGCCGTCGAGATTGAAGCTGTAGCCCGTTGGGATGACCAGACCGACGACAGGCTTTGAGCAGCCCAGCCGCTCCATCTTCTCCATCACACTCGGCAAGGCGCTTTCGGATGACGAGGTGCCCAGGATAACCAGCAGTTCGTCGCGGACATAGCGGATCAGCCGGAAAATCGAGAAGCCGAAGGCCCAGCAGACCGCCCCCAGCACGACCACGATAAACAGTGCCGAGGTCAGGTAGAAGACGCCGATCAGCGCCACCAGATTTCCGATGACCGCCGGGCCGTACTTGCCCAAGGTGAAGGCCATGGCGGCACCGGCGCCCAGGGGCGCAGCCTTCATCACCATGTTGACGATGTCAAAGATGACGTGGGTCGCCTCGTCGATCAGGGTGCGAACGTGCGCAACGCGGTCGCCCAGCCGCATCAGGGCAAAGCCCGTCAGGATGGCCAGCAGCAGGACCTGCAGGATGTTTCCTTCCGCAAAACCGGAAAAGAAACTCTTGGGGATCAGGTGCAGCAGGTAATCGGACAGGCTTTCTTGCGTTTCCGGCGCAATGTACTTAGCGATCGCTGCCGGATCGCCGGCGGCATTGAGACCCGCGCCCGGATGGGCCAAATTGCCGACAACCAGCCCGATGACCAGGGCCAGGGTCGACATGATCTCGAAATAGACGATGGCCTTGACGCCGACGCGACCGACCTGTCCTGCGGCCTTCATGTGACCTATGCCCGACACGACCGTGCAGAAGATCAGCACGGCGATCATCATCTTCAGTGCATTGACGAAGCCGTCGCCGATCGCCTTCATCCACGGCTGTGCGGCGACATTGGGCCATATCAGGCCGATCGCAGCACCGATGACGATGCCGGCCAGGACCTGAACGTACAGCAGCGACCAGAAGGGCTTTTGGGTTTGCGGTTGTGCGGTCACTTGGGGGCGCCAATGGTAATGGTGAGATCCTCCAGGCCGTCGATATGGACAACCAACCTATCCCCGATTGCGACGGGGCCGACGCCTTCGGGGGTACCGGTATAGATCAGGTCGCCAGGATGCAATTCATAAAAACGCGAAATATAGGCGATGACGGCGCCGACTGGCCAGATCATGTCGCTGAGGTCGCCGGTCTGTTTGATCTCGCTGTTACGGGTCAGGGTGATGGCGCCGGCATCCATGGCCGGGCATTGGGCGATGGGGCGGATCAGGCCGATGGGCGCGGACTGTTCGACATTCTTGCCGATATCCCATGGCCGGCCCTTGCCCTTGGCGTCGTTTTGCAGATCGCGGCGCGTCATGTCGAGCCCGCAGGCATAGCCGAAGATATGCCGGTGTGCGTTTTCGGGCGCGATATTACGGCCTGCCTTGCCGATGGCGACGACCAGTTCGGCCTCATAGTGGTAGTTCGACGTTTCCGGCGGATAGGAAATTTCTGTCCCGGACTGCACGACGCCCTCTGCCCACTTGGTGAAGAAGAAGGGCGGCTCGCGCTCGGGGTCCGATCCCATTTCGCGGGCGTGAGCGGCGTAGTTCCGGCCGATACAGAATACCCGGCGGACCGGAAAGCCTTCGCCTGTGGAAACGGGTACGATTGTCGGGGCCAAAGGCGCGAAGGCCAGGGTCATCGATGGGTCCTCTCGAATTGCCGCGCACTCTATTCGTTAGTCCCCTCTCCCCGCAAGCGAGGCTTCTGCATAAGTGACATTGCGCTCTTCATGTGATTCACTTCGTTGTCTT
>CBFGPQ010000011.1:0-45804 GCA_965650705.1 uncultured Asticcacaulis sp.
AAAAGCACGTCGTTCATAACAATCCTTGTGCCGTACCGCCGTCCGGCCCGCAAGAGCTATGGTTTGCAACGATTCAGGGATTTTGACCAAGGTTTTTGGCATTCGGCCAAGGATTATCGCACGCGCCGCGCCATAATCGACGCCAATCCAACTTGACAGAAGTGCTATATATAAAAAATACTTTCATCCAAGACAATAAATTGGCCGACTGCCTTAGATGCAGCAAGCTGGTATAATCCATGACAGGCGAGGGAAGACACCAATGACACAACAACGTACGATACACAGGTTTCCTTCCCGGCGGCATTTGCTGGCCTCCGGCGCGGCACTGACGGCTTGCGTCGGGAGCGCGGTGGCAGCGCATGCGGCGCGCGTTACGACGGACGCGGACCTTATCGTGCCATTGCCGGACGGTGATCTGGCTGTTTCCGCGTTGAGCCGGAATGCCATCCGCGTCCGCTTCGCGCCAAAAGGCGCATTGCTCAAGACGACCGTGCCCGACATGCTACAGGCGCAAACCTCCAGGCCAAAGCCGAAGCGCACACAAGCCAATGGAGCGACGCGCCTTCAACTGGATGGAATCGCCTGCGAGATCGATGCGGGCGGTGTCATCCGCTTTTATGACGGCAAGGGTAATCTCATTCTAAGGGAGGCTGCCGGCGAGCGCAGGTTGTCCGCGTCGCAAATCGCTGGTGAGTCCACCTTCAGTATCGGGCAGAGCTTCGACTCGCCGGCCGACGAACGCCTGTACGGAACGGGATGCTTCCAGGACGGCGCCCTGGATATTCGCCGCCTGCCCCGCCGCCTTACCCAGGTCAACACCCAGATCAGTCTGCCTTTTGTGCTCTCGAGTAAGGGGTATGGCCTGCTGTGGTGCAATTACGGCATGAGCGAACTGAATGCGCCGTCACAGCAGGTCGCGCTTCAAAAAGTAGAGAGCGACAGCCGGTCCGAAACCGTCGATGTGACAACCGGCGCAGGAAACGCCAAGGCGACGCGGAACTCCGCCGTCTTCGAAGGCCGTTTTACGACAAGCGAATCCGGGCCGGTGGCCTTTCTGCTCGACGTCGGCCAACCCATGGCATCGCGCCACTATGTCGAAATCGATGGCAAGGCCTATGCCGATTTCAGCAATCTGTGGCTGCCGCCGACGACCAGCTTCATCGTCGACCTGCCCGCCGGCGAACACAAGGTCAGGGTCGAGGCCACGGCCAAGGACTTGCCCGTGTTGCATTTCGACGCGGCGGAGGACCGTACCACCTGGCGTTCGCCGGTGGCTGACGGGATTGACTATGTCGTCATCGCGGGTCCGGACGCGGACACGATCATGGCCGGTTATCGCGGTCTATTGGGATCGACACCTATCTTCCCCCGCTGGGCCTACGGCTATATCCATTGCCGCGAGCGCTTCCGTTCCCAGGCTGAGATCATCGATACAGCGAAAGAGTTCCGGCGCCGCAAGCTCCCGGTCGACGTCATGGTGCAGGACTGGCAGTACTGGGGTAAGCATGGCTGGAACGCCATGCGCTTCGACGAAGAATTCTACCCTGATCCAAAGGCATTGACGGACGATCTGCACGCCCTCGACATGCGCATGATGCTGTCGGTTTGGTCGAAAATATCGCGCGATACCGCGCTTGGCAAAGTCTTCGCCGAAAAGGGTTATTATATTCCCGGAACCGACTGGATCGACTTCTTCAACACGAAGGCGGCCGACTTCTACGCCGAAAACCAGAACCAGCGCCTGGCTTCGCTTGGCATTGACGCCTGGTGGCAGGACGCCACCGAGCCGGAAAACGACGACCTAGTCGGGCGCAAGACGGCGGCGGGTCCGGGCGAGCGCATGCGCATTGCCTACCCGCTTCAGGTCTCGCGCACGGTCTATGAAAGCCAGCGTCGCTTTCAACCGGACCGGCGCGTCATGATCCTGACCCGGTCCGCCTTTATCGGACAGCAGCGCTACGCGGCGGCAACCTGGTCAGGCGATATCGGAAACAACTGGGAAACCCTGAAACGCCAGATTCCGGCAGGCCTCAACATGGCCGCCGCCGGATATCCCTACTGGACGGTCGATGCCGGCGGCTTCTTCCGTCCTGGCGAAAGCCAGTTTACCGACCCTGCCTACCATGAACGCTTCCTGCGCTGGTTCCAGTACGCCACCTTCCTGCCGCTGCAGCGCGTCCACGGCTATCAGACGGACACCGAATTCTGGCGTTATGGCGAACAGGTCGAAACGGTGGCACGTGCCTATCTCGACCTGCGCTACCGGCTGTTACCGTATATCTACAGTCTTGCCGGAGCGACCTGGCGAACAGGTGAGCCGGTCATGCGGCCGCTCGTCTTCGATTTCCGCCAGGACGCGCAAGCCCTCGACGAGACTCATGCCTATATGTTCGGCAGGGCTTTTCACGTGGCGCCCGTCCTGGAGCCGGGCGTGACCACCTGGCCTGTATATCTGCCGCAAAGTAAAGGCGGCTGGTACGATTTCTGGACGGGAGACCATCGCGAAGGCGGCCAGCGCCACGACGTACCGGCCCCGCTCGACAGGCTTCCGCTGCATGTCCGCGCCGGCACCATCCTGCCTTTGGGACCGGTCCTGCAATCGACCGCAGAGGCAACAGGCAAGGAGCTTGACCTCATTATTTTCCCAGGCGTGGATGGGAATTACAAGCTCTACGAAGATGGCGGCCTGAACTACGACTACGAAAAGGGCCGTTACAGTCTGATCGAAATGTCCTGGAATGACAGCAAGGGCGAACTGACCATTGGTGCGCGAAAAGGTCGCTTTGAGACCATGCCGGACTCGCGCCGCTTCAACATCCGGATCGCGCAAAACGGCGTCACACCGTTCAACGGCCCGGTCGTGAAAACGCTTACCTATAATGGCGCGCCTTTGCGTTATCGCCCGTCGCTTTAGAGCGATATGGCAAAAAGTGCCAAGAAGCGTTTTTTGGGGTTCTCGCCAAAAATATCACTACAAAACAATAACTTAGCTCGGAATCGTGTTTCCATCTAAACCCATTCCGATCAGCCTTGCAGCGGCGGCAGCACCAGGGCCGTGCGCAGGCCCGGCCCGTTGCCGGCGAACACGCCCGGTCCTTCGTCGATCGTCAGCCGGCCCTTATGGGCCACAGCGACCGCCTCGACCATCGCCAGGCCCAAGCCTACGCCGGGCAAAGAGCGGCTGTTTTCCAGCCGGACGAAGCGCTCGGCAATGCGTGGTCGGTCCTTTTCGGGCACGCCCGGCCCGGTATCGGTGATTGAGAACTCGACCTCGCGCTGCGAAGTGCGGCGCAGGCGGAAGGTGATGCCGCCTGCCGCCGTGTACTTGACGGCATTGTCGAGCAGGTTGGCCAGGGCCTGGGCCAGGAAGTCGCGATTGCCCAGCACGCGGACATTGGGCTCGATCTCAGCTTCGAATTCCAACCCCTTGTCAGCGGCGACGGCCTCATAGAGTTCGGCCATGTCGTTGGCCAGGTCACTGGCTGGGAACAGGACCTGGTCGGGCGCCTGGCCGGCCGCCTGCAGCCGCGAAATGGCAAAGACGGTGTGGAAGGTGCGCAGCAACTGGTCGGTTTCGTCCAGCGCCTTTTGCAGGGCGTCGTGAGCCTGCGACGGATCGCGATCGACCTCGAACAGCGAGACCTCAAGCTTTGAGCGCAGGCGCGACAGCGGCGATCTCAGGTCGTGGGCGATGGCGTCCCCGGCATATTTGAGGTTGCCCATCGTCTTTTCCATCCGGTCGAGCGTCTGATTGATACGCAAGGCGAGAGCGTCGAATTCGTCGCCCGTTTCGCGCACGGCGATACGCGCCTTGAGATCGCCCTCCTGAACCTGGCTCAAGACATTGGTGACGCGGGTGACCGAGCGTGTCACTTCCTGGTTGATCAGGGTGCCGGCGAACAGTCCAAGCAGGATGACGAGCACGCCGCCGCCGATCGCCGCGTTGACCTCCTGCTGGAAACCGTGGTCGGCCCACGACATGTCCATGGCGACAAAGACGTAGAAGTCGTCGTCGAAGCGGACGATGCGCCCCTGGAAACGGCAGCAGTTGCCCGGCGTATTGGGCGACGAATAGGTCAAATTGAAGGAGGTCGCCGGCTTGTCGAGATTCTGCATGCCGCGGCGGATAATCTCATCGGGCAGGTCGCGGCCTTCCATCTTGGTGCGCGTGTTTTGCGCCAGGATGGTGCCCGACGAATCGAACACGCCCTTGGCGAAGCCCCATTCTACGGCCTCGTCGCTCAGGATCTTGCCGACGACGGCGGCGTGGCCCTGGCTCTGGTCAAGGTCTTTCAGCACCTTGATGCGCGCATCGATCGAGCTGTTGCCCCAGGCGCGCGACTCGGTGGAGGTCGCCAGCCAGATATAGCCGAAGACCAGCATGGCGACGAACAGGTAGACGCTCAGGAACACCAGTGTCAGGCGGAATGGCGTCTGCCGGAAGACGTTCGGCCGGAAGAAGGTCAGGTTCCAGAAGTCCGACAGGTTCTGGCGCAGGTTCGTGAGGATCTTATTGTGCATGGGCGCCCTTTCCTTCTCCCCGTGTACGGGGAGAAGGTGGTCCGTAGGACCGGATGAGGGGCAAAAACTTTGTCCGCGTTTGCATATGCTTCCGAAAGCCCCTCACCCCAGCCCTCTCCCCGTAAACGGGGAGAGGGGGGCTTGAAGCGCCCCTTCTCCTCACGCCTTTAACTGATATCCCTCGCCGCGGACCGTATGCAGCATCGGCCGGTCGAAGCCTTTGTCGAGCTTGGAACGCAGGCGGGAAATGTGCACGTCGATGACGTTCGTCTGGGGGTCGAAATGATAGGCCCAGACCTTTTCCAGCAGCATGGTGCGCGTGACGCTCTGGCCGGCGTGGCGCATCAGGAACTCCAGCAACTGGAACTCACGCGGCTGCAGGTCGATGACCGTCGTCTGGCGCTTTACCTGCCGGGAAATCAGGTTCATTTCCAGGTCGCCGACGCGCAGAATGGTTTCGACCTGATCCTTTTCCTTGCGCCGCGCCAGAGCCTCGACGCGCGCCAGAAGTTCCGGGAGAGCATAGGGCTTGACCAGATAGTCGTCGGCGCCGGCACGCAGACCCGAGACGCGGTCCTCGAGTTCGCCGAGCGCCGACAGGAACAACACCGGCGTATCGACGCCTTCGGCGCGCAATTGCGTAAGCATGCTCACCCCGTCCATGACCGGCATCATGCGGTCGAGAATGATGACGTCGGGTGTCTGCTGGCGGATTGCCTCAAGCCCCTGCTGTCCGTCCCCGGCCAGGCGTGCCTCTATGCCAGCCTCCTTCAGGCCCTTCTGCATGTTGAGGGCGGCTTCCATGTCATCTTCGACGATGAGGACCTGCATGTGCGACTCTTTCCGTTATTTATGAAACCGGTTTAGCGCGGATCATTCTCGCAAGCCCGTTAAATATTCGCAATTAAGCGTTCAGCAAACAAAAAGCCCTCCGTTGCCGGAGGGCTTCATGTCGTTGGAGCGTCGCGCCTTATCTCGCCGGCGTGTCTTTCAGCGATAGCGGCAGCGGCAAGTTACGGCCATCACGGCTGATCAGCAGCAGGATGGACGGGCGGCCCGCCTTTTTGAGCTCATCGACCACCTTGGCAAACTCAGCCTGGGTGGTCACAGGACGCTGGTCTGCCAGGACGATGACATCGCCGGGCTTGAGGCCCTTCTGGCCGCCGTCGCTGTTCATGTCGACATTGGTGATGACCACGCCCTTAATATCCGAATCGAGGCCGTAGGTCCGGCGGCTTTCCGGCGTTAGAGGCTTGACGCTCATGCCCATGACCGAAGGCGTGCCGGTCGATTCAGCGCCCGGCGATTCCGGTCCAGTGTCGCCACCGTTAAGGCCCTTGGCCAGGTCTTCCTCGCTGGGACGCAGCGCCGCCGTCAGGGTCAGGTTGACCACCTTGCCGCCACGCACCACGCCCAGGGTCACCTTCTCACCCACCTTGACGTCGGCGATGCGGCGGGTCAGCTCGGTCGGGCTCTTGACCGGCTGGCCGTTGACAGTGCGAACGATGTCGCCGGCCTGCACACCTGCCTTGTCGGCAGGGCCTGCCTTGGTCGTTTCGGTGATGTAGGCGCCCGTCGTGTCCGTGACGCCCAGCGCCTCCGCATTTTCCGGAGTCACCGGCGAAATGGTGACGCCGATATAGCCGCGCTCGATCTTCACGCCACGGATCAGTTGCGAGGTGATGCGATTGGCGATGTCGGCCGGGATGGCGAAGCCGACACCGGCATTGGCGCCCGACGGCGTAACAATGGCGGTGTTGACGCCGATTACGCGGCCGTACAGATCAAAGGTCGGACCGCCCGAGTTGCCCCGGTTGATGGCGGCGTCGATCTGCAGGTAATCAATATAGCTGGTACCCGACTCGCGCAGGTCGCGGCCATAGGCCGACACGATACCGGCGGTGGCGGTGTTGGAGAAGTTGAACGGGTTGCCGACGGCGACGACCCAGTCGCCGACGCGCGGCTTCTTTTCCAGTTCCCAGCGCACGAACGGGAAGTCGTGGCCTTCGACCTTGAGCACAGCCAGATCGGTCGCCGGATCGCGGCCAATGACCTTGGCCTTCAGTTCCTTGTCATTGGTCAGCTTGACGGTGATGTCGTCGGCGCCCTGGATGACGTGGTTGTTGGTAACGACATAGCCGTCGGCCGAAATAAAGAAGCCCGAACCCGCGCCGCGCACTTCCTGTTCGCGGCCGCCGGGGCTGTCGTCGTCCTGTCCGGGGAAGTCAAAGCCTGGCAGGGCCGGAATGCCGGTCGGCACCTTCATCTTGCCCTTGGTCTCGATGGACACCACCGCCGGCGACACGCGCTCGATCATGTCAGCGAAGGACATGGGCGCGCCATTAGGCGGCTTGACCGGGGTCAGGTCGGCGGCGCGGATCAGCTGGGCGCCATCATAACCCATGCCCGGCGCCTGACCGTTGAAGCCCGACATGGCGGCGGCGGCGACACCCGCGCCCAGCGCCAGGCCGGCGACTGCGCCCGCCACCGTCGAGCGATTTTTGAAGAAAGCACTAAAGGTCGTTTTCCCCATGGTACTTCACTGTTCCTTATTAGGGTTGGGTGCGGACGTTTCCGCACCAATCTGAGCGTTTCGCCAGGGGATTACAACCTCCCCCGCGCACAAAAATCAGGTCCTTATCGACTATAACCATCGCTGAGGCAAAATCGTGACATTCCGAAAATTTTCGTAGTTTTCGCGCGGTATCAGGTATCGTCCTTCAGAATCTCGCGTAACCGCGCATTTTCGGCCTCGCTTAAGGCATAATCGCGCGATTGTCCTTTCCGCCGTGACATGAAAACGAATACGCCGACGCCACCGATCAGGACCAGGGGCGGCAGCCCCCACAGCAGCAGGTTACCGAGCGAGAACCGCGGCCGGAACAGGACATAGTCGCCATAGCGCGCCGACAGACCGGCGCGGATTTCCTCATTGGTGCGGCCTTGCGCGACCGCCTCACGGATTTCGCGGCGCATGTCGGCGGCGATGGCAGCGTCGGAGTCGGCGATGTCCTGGCTCTGGCAGGCGACACAGCGCACTTCGCGGTAGAGGGCCTTGGCGCGGGCTTCATCCTGCGCGGCATCGGCGTGGGCGGCAAGAGGGAGGAGGAGTGCGAGGAGGAGCGCAGTTAATACCTTCTCCCCGTTTCTACGGGGAGAAGGTGGCCGTGCTTTGCCGACAGGCAAAGCTTCGGCCGGATGAGGGACAAAAATACGTGTCATCGCGCTGAAACCTTGCATGCCCCTCACCCTAGCCCTCTCCCCGCGCGCGGGGAGAGGGGACTTCTTTCAGCTTACTGGCCTTCGTTGCAATACCCAGCCGCAGGCGCCGGTCGAACAGCGACAACACACCCCCCAGCGCCATCAGCACCGGACCTAGGAAGATCAGCCGCACCCACGGATTATAGTACCAGCGCACCTGCCACACCGGCTTGCCGTTGAGGCTTTCCTGCGGCTGGGACAATACCACATAAAGATCGTTCAGCGGTTCGAAACACAGCCAGACCTTGCTCTGCATCGAACCCGACGCCGGATAGAAGCGTCGCTGCGGGCGCGCCTCACAGACCTGGCGGCCGTTCTTTTCGATGACGAACACCCCGCCCTGGGCATCGTAGTTCTTACCATCCTGACGATAAGTGCCGGTAAAGGTCATTTCATAGCCGGCGAGCTTCGCCGTATCACCGACCTGCATGCTTTGCTGGATGCTGACGCGCGAATGGCTTTCGACGACAGCCCCCAGCACGAAGATACCCAGCCCGACATGCGCCAGGATCATGCCGTGTGTCGCCAAAGGCAGGGCAGTAAATTTCCGCCACATAAGCCCGCCAAAGCCGACACGCTCGACCAGGAGCCGCAACGAACCCCAGACCAGCCAGAAACCGGCCAGGAGCCCGACAAAGAAGGTCACCTGCTTCCACACGCCCTCCCCGCCGTAGAACAGCGAACCGATGGCGGCGCTTAAGAGCGCAACGCCAAAGGCCAGGCCGAGACGCTGTATGACGCCTTTAAGGTCGCTGCGCTTCCACGACATCAGCTGCGATATCGGGATGATGGCGATCGCCGCCAGCATGATCGGTCCGAAGACCGCCAGGTAATAGGGGCCGCCGACCGACATGGCTTTATCGACAAGCGCCTGCATCAGCAGCGGATAGAGGGTTCCCAGAAACACCGACAGCAGCGCGGCCGATAGCAACAGGTTGTTGAGCACCAGCGAGGCTTCGCGCGACACGGCCGCGAACAGTCCGCCGGGCTTCAGCTCCGGCACGCGCAGGGCAAACAGGGCAAAGCCCAGGCCTGCCGTCACGAACAGGATGGTCAGCAAGAGGATGCCGCGCTGCGGATCGGAGGCAAAGGCGTGCACCGAGGTCAAAAGCCCCGAACGCACCAGGAAAGCGCCCATCATAGAGAAGGTAAAGGCCAGGATCGCCAGGAACACTGTCCAGGCCTTCAGAGCGTCGCGCTTTTCCATGACGATGGCGCTGTGCAGTAGCGCGGTCGCCGCCAGCCACGGCATGAAGGAGGCGTTCTCGACCGGGTCCCAGGCCCACCAGCCGCCCCAGCCCAGCTCATAATAGGCCCAGTAGGCGCCAAGCATGATGCCGATCGTCAGGCAGACCCACGCGGCCAGTACCCACGGCCGGACCCAGCGCGCCCAGGCGCGATCCAGCCGCCCCTCGATCAGGGCGGCAATAGCGAAGGAAAACACCACCGACATCCCGACATAACCGAGATAGAGCATGGGCGGATGGAAGGCCATCGCCGGATCCTGAAGCGCCGGATTGAGCGAGAGCCCCTGGAGCGGCGCATCGGCCAGGCGGCCGAGCGGGTTGGAGCTTAACAGCGTAAAACCGACGAAAGCCGCGCCCAGCAGCCCCTGCACGCCTAGGGCCTTGTGCTTGAGGCTATCCGGCAGGCCGCGCCCCAGAAGCGTGATCAAAGCACCGAAGCTGAGCAGGATGGCGCACCACAACAGCATCGAGCCTTCGTGTGAGCCCCAAGCCCCCGAGATCTTATACAGCAGCGGTTTGTCGGTATGGGAATGTTCGTAAACGTTCACCACCGAGAAATCCGAACGCACAAAGGCGGCGATCAGGACGGCGAACGACAGGATGACACTGAGCGCCGCCGCCAGCGACACGCCTTCGGAATAGCGCTCTATGCCGCCAAGCCGCTTCCACTGCCCGGCCGTGACCAGTCCCGCCTGAGCCAAGCTGAGCACAAAGGCGCAGACCAGGGCGAACACACCAATTTCGTTGAGAAAGGTCATTAAGAGGCCCCCACCACCATTGGCTCCGCCAATGGTCCCCCTCCCCAGCAAGCTGGGGAGGTATAGAAAAGGGCACGCTTAATTTCATACCTCCCCAGCTTGCTGGGGAGGGGGACCGCGCCGTGAAGCGGCGTGGCGGTGGGGTATCTTACTTCAATCCCCATCATGTCCCGAACGGCCGATCCGTCTTGGGCTCGGCAGGCTTGGCGTCCGGACGCCATTCCCCCTGGCGCTCCAGCTCTTCCTTGACGTTCTTGGGCATGTAGGTTTCGTCGTGCTTCGCCAGCACCTGTGTGGCGCGCAGGCCGGACGCTGTGACCTCACCTTCGCAGACTACGCCCTGCCCTTCGCGGAAAAGATCAGGCAGGTCGCCCTTATAAGCGACGTCGATTTCTTTCAGCTTGTCCATGACGGTGAACTTCACCGAACCATCGGCCAGCTTGGTGACGCTGCCGGCCTTGACCAGACCGCCCAGGCGGACGACCTCACCGGTCTTGACCTGGGCTTCGATCATCTGAGCCGGCGTGTAGAAATAGATCGCCGTGCCTTTGAGCGCATAAAGGCTCAGTCCAGCCGCCGCCAGTAACAGCGGCGCGGCAATCAGGAAAATGGTCAGGCGTCGCCTTGCCTTTACGGATTTTGGCCAAAAGCCCATCATTGACCTCCCGTATTTTCGGCGCCGACCGCGCCCTGCGACTTTTGCACGATATCCGCCGCCACAGCCGGCCGGTCGCGATAATGCGCCTGCATGGCTTTCAGCGCCCGCGCCTTGCCGGCCACATCCCCCATGACATCGTAGGAACGCAGCAGCCGCGCCCAGCCGTCGGCGTTGTCAGGCGTTTCAGCCAGTTGCGCTTCCAGCGACGCCACCATGCCAGCAATACGTGTCTTCGCCGCCGCCTCCCCCGATTGCGCCGTCTCGACGGCCGCAAGCTGTTCAGCAATGGCGTTCTGACGGATATCGTCGACAGCCAGCGCCGCCTTCGCCGTCAGGAAATGCGTCCGCGCGCTCTCATAGCGTCCCTGATCGAGATCGTGGCGGCCGAGATAGTAATGCGCCCGCGCATCCTTGGGGTCCTGCCTTAGCGCGGCGTCGAAGGCCTTTTGCGAATCCGGACCGACCGAACCTCCAGCGACGAAGTAGAGCGCTTCACCGATATCCGACCAGCCGGTGAAGGTCGTGGGCGACAGCTTCATCGATCGGTCGAACGCCTTGGCGGCCTCGTAATAACGCCCTGCCATCATATCGACCTTGCCGAGGAACAGCCAGAAGTCGGGGTTCTTAGCATTGTCCGGCTCTTGGGCGCGGCGATGCAGGACGGCAGACAGGGCTTCGGGCGGCAGGCTGTCGATATCCTGCCGCGCCGCCTTGGTCCACTGCACGACGCGCGCCTCATAAGGCTGATCGTTCAGTTCCGGATGGCCGATATAGAGTGCGTAGACAACGAAACTCAAAGCCGCGATGGCAAAGGCGCCAATCGCCGCATGGGCGGGCTTAAGGCTGTAGGCAGGCTTCGCCGCCGCCTCAGCCTTCAGAAGGGCGCGCGCCGCCTCGACGCGTTCCTCATTGGCCAGTTCGGCGTCGATATCGCCCCGGCCTTCGCGGCGGTCGACATCGGCGACAAAGCCTTCGTACTGCGCCTTGGCGAGCGCCAGGGCGTCCGCTGCCGGCGCGCGGCGATGCCACAGGCTCACCATGGCGATGAGCACGGCGGCAATGACGACGCAAGATAGGACGAGACCGATCATAGGTCTCCTGACATAGCGCAAATTGTGTCAAAGCCAAGTCCCCGGAGCGTCGTGCGACAATATTACCGGGGCCAACACTTACGACTGCGCGCGCAACTGACTGCGAACCTGTTCAAAAATCGACCGGGTTTCACGCACACCCAACGGACGGCCGCGGGAAGACACGTCCGGCATTTTTGGCTGGCACTCTTCCATGAGCCGCAAGGCCTCGCGCACCAGGTCCGAGGGGGTGTCGAAGTGCCCGGCCGCCAGTTGCTGGCGGATAAACTCTTCGTAGTGCGTACCGAGCGTCAGGGTGATCATGGCGGGGCTTCGTTAAACAATGTCCCGACTTTTAGCTGCCGCGCACATCAACCCGCAAAACGATTAATTCCACGCGGGAACCGTCACACGCGCAATCTGGCGTTAAGAGAAAATTAACTTTAATTCAACTCACGCCACTTTCGGCGGATTCATTACATTGGAAGACGCCACGCGACGACGGGCGACCACGGCCTTTTCCTCGCCGCACAGGGCTTCCATCAGGTCAGTCACCAACTCGAAGAAGCTCATGACCTGTTCGGTGTCGAACGGGTCTTCGCCGTTGGCTATGTCAAGCAGGGCCTCGAAATAGGCATCGAGTTGCGCCTCAAGCGCCTGTACGGTCTTGGTGTGCAGCGTCGCGAAGCCCCCGGCATTGGCGGTGGTACGCACTTCGCAGATAAAGGCGGCGCAGTTGCGCGCGCGATCGACAACTTCCGGCGTCGGATACTTGTCCATCTTGGGCACGTCCTTCTTCACGCGTCCGTAGACGCGCTCGGACCTCATGACCAGGGTGTCTTCGAAAATGCGTTCGGCGCCCTTGAGACGGCTTTCGACCAGCCCGGCGATCTGCTTGCTTGCTTCGGCGACGCGCTTGCTCCATGGGCCGTCGCGCGACAGTTCGATATAGTGGCCGAAGGATTGCAACTGCGCGACGCTTTGCGCCACGCGCAGGCCCGCGCCCTCCTGGGCGTCACCCTTTCCGCCGAGGGCCGCCTTGAGATCGACGATACCTTCCTCAATGCGCTCCAGGATGCGCTCGCCGAAGTCGGCCAGTTCCGACTCGGCCAGGAAACGGTCATTGGGGCGGTCGGAAACGGTGGCGATGAATTTGATAATCTGGGCGCCATCCTCGAGGTTCGAGAAGATCACCTCCATGAAGCGCATGCCGCCTTCGTCGGAAATCGCGCAGGCGTCCTTGAACATAAGACGCAGCGCGGCGGCCTTTTCGGCGTCGATACGGCCCAGGAAGTCAGGCAGCTTGGCCAGGACGTTCCGGACGATCCGGTGCAGGTCCAGGTAATTCGCGAATTCCGCGACTTCCTCCGCGTCGCCGCGCGACTGCGTCTTCGGCAGGACATCACCCGGGTGGTCTCGGCAAATGGCGGCGGCGGATGTCACCAGGCGGAAGAAGACGACGGGTGTCGGATCGTCGGCGCGCAGGCCACGGAGTGCGAAGCGCGATTGCTGATACAGTTCGGGCTCATGGCTTTCCAGCGCGCGCCACAGGTTATCCAGCAGCCATTTGGGGAATTCGACGGCGTTCAGCCCATCCTGTCGCGTTTCGAACAGCGGCAGGTAGGGCGCGAAGACGGCCGCCTTGGCGTAGCGGAATTCGAGTTCGACGCTGATGAGCTCGCGAACCTCGATCAGCGCCTCTTCCTTGGTCAGGCCCAAGGCGAGTTCGAGCGAACGCAGCGATGCCTGCGGTAAGGTCTTGATCAGGCCTTTCAGCAATACCAGCCGCTTGTCCGCTATCACGCTCATTGGATGGAATAGTCCCCGGCAGCCGTAGTACGCGAGAAGTGCCGACTGTGTCAGAGTAAAATCTTTAGAGATATCTGGTTAATTTTGTCTGACGGTAGCCAATAACCCAAAAGATGGCGCGTTGCTTTAAGTTATCGACAAAACTGAACTATTTGTGTGACAAAGTACACTTAACCAAATCGCGCTGGGAAGGCGCCTACGTCTCCAGTTCCTGGACACCGCCGGGCAGGCGGATACGCACCTTCAGTCCGCCGAGGGTCGAGCGCTCGAACTTAAGCGTGCCACTGTAAGCGCGCACCAATTCGTCGACGATCGACAGGCCCAGCCCCGTTCCCGGCACGCTTTCGTCGAGCCGCGCACCACGCTTCAGCACTTCATCAAAGCGCGCCTCGTCCAGGCCGGGGCCGTCGTCTTCGATATTGAGCGCGAGGACGTGCTCGGCTTCGGAAAACTCGGCGGTGATACGCACCCGCCGCTTGCACCAGATACAGGCGTTTTCCAGCAGGTTGCCTGCGATTTCCTGCAGGTCCTGCTTTTCACCGCGGAACATCAGGCTTTCGGGCGCGCGCCAGTCGATGACCACGCCCTTGTCGTGGAAGACCTGCTCCAGCATGACCGCCAGTTCGTCCAGCACCGGCTCGACCTGGGTGCGCTCGCCCATCGACTGGGCGCGGGCGGCGGCACGGGCGCGGCGCAGGTGGTGGTCGACCTGGGCACGCATGGCCTCGGCCTGTTTGCGCACCATCTCGTTCAGCGGACCATTGTCCGTGCCGGCCGCCGTCATCAGCACCGACAGCGGCGTCTTCAGCGCGTGCGCCAGGTTGCCGACATGCATGCGCTGGCGCTCCATCATCTCCTGAGCGTCGTCGAGGAAGGCGTTGATCTGACGGCCCACCGGGGTGATTTCGGCCGGATAGGTCTTCAGCAGGCGTTGCTGCTCGCCCCGCTGGATGGCGGCGATCTCTCCTGTCAGGTCGAACAGGGGCCGCAGGCCGAAACGCACCTGGAAGTAGATAGCCAAGAGCGACCCGATCGCTAGCAGCAGCAAGGCCAGGGTCGTCATAAGGGCGAAGGTTTCAACCTGCTTGTCCATCGGCCGGCGGTCTTCGGCGGCGACGAAGACGAAGGCGCGGCCATCGATCATCGAAAAAATCGCCGCCACGCGCAGCGCCTCATCCTGCGGGCCGAAGCTGTTGTAAAAGACCGGTTTGCCCGGGGTGTTGCGCACCTCCGCCAGGACATCCGCCGGAATCGGAATGCGGGCGTTCCACAACGACCGCGAACGCGCCGGGTCGCTGACCTTGCCATCCTTGCCGATCTCGCTGACCTGCCAATAGAGGCCTGAATAGACTCGGTTGGTGCGGGTATCGAAAAACGGCGGCGTGACGATGCGGCCGTCGCTGGCGACATCGGTATCGACATAGAGGTTGTCGGCGATCTGCCCGACGCCCATCTCGAAACGGCGCAAGGCCGTTTCATGAAAATAGTAGGTCAGGGCGATGCCCGTGATGACCAGCATCAGGATAAACCACCCCGCCGCCAGGCGGATCAGCCGACCGACCAGCGAATTGCTGCGGCTGGTGATCAGCCGCCAGAAGCCGCGTACGCGCTCCGTTTCCTTTTTGAGGAGAGCAGCGTCAGTCATAGAAAATAAAGCCGAACAAGAAACTTTCGCCCTCCCCATTTATGGGGTAAGCGCAGCGAAAGTATAGCTTTCGCAAGCGCATGGACCGCCGAAGGCGGTGGGCGGGCTTATCCCACGCCGCAACCGTCACAGGTTTTCGACTTCGCCGTGCAGCGGCTTCAAGCGGTAGCCCAGTCCGCGCACGGTTTCGATGCGATCGTTGCCGATCTTCTTGCGCAGCCGCCCCATGAACACTTCGATCGTGTTGGAATCACGGTCGAAGTCCTGATCGTACAGGTGTTCGACCAGTTCGGTACGCGAGATCACCCGGTTCTGGTGCAGCATCAGATAGTGCAGCAGCCGGTATTCCAGCGAGGTCAGGCGCAGTGGCTCGCCGTTGACCGACGCGCGGGCGGCGCGCGGATCGAGCCTTAAACCCCCGCAGGTCAAAAGCGGCTGGGCATGACCGGCGGCGCGGCGTACCAGAGCGCGCAGGCGGGCCAGCAGTTCCTCGGTGTGAAACGGCTTGGTCAGGTAGTCGTCAGCGCCGGCGTCGAAACCCGACACCTTGTCGCTCCATGCCCCACGCGCCGTCAGGATGAGCACTGGCGTTGACTTGCCATCGCGGCGCCAGCGTTCGAGCACCGACACGCCATCGATCTTGGGCAGGCCCAGGTCGAGGATGATGCAGTCATAGGGTTCGGTATCGCCCAGGAAGTGGGCCTCTTCCCCGTCGGGCGCGTGGTCCACCACATAGCCGGCATCGCTTAAGGAGGCTTTCAACTGGCGGGACAGGTCAGGATCGTCTTCGGCAAGCAGAATACGCAATTTAAGCACTTTCCATTAGAAGTGGGACGCACTTTTTGGATGAAAAAGTGCGACTTGCAAACAGAATTCATTTTTCGTGATTATCGCTCGCCGATGATGCGGCCGGAATCGGCGTCGACCAGGAGATCGACGCGGCCGTTCGCCGTTGCGACTCGCACCCAGAAGATCGAGCCACTCTGCTGGCCAGCATCAAGCACGCGGCCGCGGCTTGAGGCGATGGCCCTGGCGCGGTTGATCCGGCCGTCATTGCGGTCCTCACGAGGTCGGTCATAGCCGCCGCGGTCATCGTCACGGCTGTCACGCCAGTTGCTGCCGCCGCCGTTACCACGGTCGTCGCGATCGCCACGGTCGCGTCCCGGCCGGCGTCGCTCCTGGTCACCGCCGATCTTTACGACAACGGCGGTGTCGAGCCCCTGCACCAGATCGTGCAGGGTGTCCGCCTGCGCGCCTACCGGCGCGGCAGTCAGAGCAAGACAGAAAAGAGCGAGTATCCGTTTCATGTTCCCGACAATAAGGCCGCAGACCTGAACCTTAGCTGAACAACCCGATCAGACATAGTCCGGGATGCAAAAAATTACCGGGCATTGTCTTGCACAAGACCGCAGTAAAACAATGACTTAGATATCAGTCGTTATATGGCACTGTACAAGCCTGCAAAAAATTTCGCGCCGCAGGAGACTAATGTCCCGCCAGCCCCTTATCTCTTGCGCAGGCTCGGCGTGTAGGGCGCCACCGCCCGCCAACGTTCGGCCAGGGCCATAAGGTCCTTGCGAATGTCGTCCGGCATCTTTTCCGTCTGGCCGTCCGGCAGGGCAATGGCGATATGGGCGAACAGGTCACCGCGCTCGTTGTCCTTATGGAACGCGCCCCGGCCTTTCAGTCGCAGCGTGGCCCCGGAATTGGTGCCGGCAGCGATATTGACGCTGACCGGACCGTCGGGCGTCGGCGCCTGGACCTTGCCGCCGAGGAGCGCGTCGGGCAGCGAAACGAACAGATCCATGTGCAGGTCATTGCCTTCCAGCCGGAAGACCGGATGTTCCTTGACGCGCAGTTCGATCATGGCGTCGCCAGGTGATCCCCTGCCGCCGGGCGCGGGAGATCCCTGCCCTTTCAACCTGAGCATCTGGCCGTCGCGCGCACCCTTGGGGATGTTGACGTCGACCGTGCGTCCGTCCGAGAACAGGACGCGGCGCGTATTGCCGACAATAGTGTCAAGCAGGTCGATATCCAGCTTAACCTTGACGTCGTTGCCCTTGGACGGCGGAGGCGAACCGAAGGGCGAACCGCCAAACCCGCCGCCGCCCGCGCCACCGCGCCGGCCGCCGGCGCCGAACATGTCGAATATGTCTTCGAAATCCATGCCTTCGAAACGCCCGCCGGCACCACCGGCACCGCCGAAGCCGCCACTGCCCGGGCCGGCGCCGCCGCCAAAGCCGCGATAGATTTCGCGGCCATCGGCGTCGATCTCGCCGCGATCGAAGCGCTTGCGCTTGTCGGCGTCCTTCAGGAAATCATAGGCAGCAGTGATACGCTTGAAGCGTTCCTCGGTCGCCTTGTTGCCTTTGTTCTGGTCAGGATGCAGTTCCTTGGCCAGTTTGCGGAACGCTTTCTGGATCTCGGCGTCGCTGGCGCCGCGCGTGACGCCCAGTTCAACGTAAGGGTCGTTAGCCACTGTTGTAAAAGTCCTCCTGCGCGACAAGTTTTGTCCTACAGACAAACTTTTCAAGAGGCAAGCGCGGCGCGAAGCGCTGTCACAAACCCATCAGCTTAATTCAATCCACACGGGCGCGTGGTCGCTGGTCTTTTCCCAGCCGCGCACGTGACGGTCGACCTCCGCCCGCTTCAGGCGTCTGGCCACGTCCGGGCTCAGCAGAAAGTGGTCGATCCGCAGACCCGCATTCCGCTCCCAGCGCTTACGCAAATAGTCCCAGAAGGTGTAAATCCGCTCATCCGGATGCAGCTTGCGCAAGGCGTCGGTCCAGCCCTGCGCCATCAGTGAGGCAAAAACTTCGCGTACCTCTTCGCGGAACAAAGCGTCATCCCGCCAGCGTTCCGGGGCATAGACGTCGAGATCGGTGGGCATGACATTGTAGTCGCCGGCCAGCACGACCGGCGCCCCGCTGTTTAGCAGGTCCTTCGCGTGGCGCTTCAACCGTTCGAACCAACGCAGCTTGTAGTCGAACTTTGGCCCCGGCCAGGGATTGCCGTTCGGCAGATAGAGACAACCGATCAGGACACCGTTCACCGCCGCTTCGATATAACGGCTATGGACGTCTTCGTCCTCGCCCGGCAAGCCACGACGCGTTTCGACCGGCGCCTTGCCGCGCGCAAGGATGGCCACGCCGTTCCACGACTTCTGCCCGTGCCAGATCGCGCCATAGCCTGCCGCCTCCAGCGCTTTTTCCGGAAATTTTTCGTCCGGTGCCTTCAGTTCCTGGAGACAGACCGCATCGGGCTGTGCTTCGTCCAGCCAACGCAGCAGGACGGGTAGGCGGCCGTTGACGCCATTGACGTTGTAGGTAGCGATTTTCATGAGCCGAATTGAATGCCGCCACGCGTAAGCGCGAAACACGGCACGCGGTCCGCAAAGTCAAACGACAGTAAGGCTACTTCGAATCATCCTCGTCGATATCGCACGGCCAGTCCGAACGGTCCTCGCTCAGGTCCCAGGCGGCGAAGTCGAGCGCGTCCTCGACGTCCGGCAGGGCGACTTCGGAAATGGTCTGGCCGCGCACGGATACGCCGGCGCGGTGCACGGTTTCGCGGTCACCGGTGATCAGATGGTGCCAACGCGGCAAGGACTTGCCTTCATGCAGCCGGCGATAGGCGCACGACATCGGCATCCATTCCAGCGCCTCGATATTGCCGGGCGTCAGCTTGATGCAGTCGGGCACATATTTCTTGCGGTTGGCATAGTCGGAACAGCGGCACAGTTCGCTGTCGAACAGCTTGCAATGAACGCGGGTCGGAATTACCTCCAGGGTCTCCTCGTCCTCGAAACGAACCAGGCAACATAGCCCGCAGCCGTCGCACAGGGATTCCCACTCCCGGGCGTTCATCTGCGCGAGGGTCTTGGTTTCCCAGAAAGGTTTGGCGGGCGCGGGACTGTCACTCATCGCGGCTATATAGTCCGCCATGAGATAATTTGCACTATCCCCAAAAGAGTTCAGGCCTCAGAAAAGAGTTCAGGCCCGCCTGTCAGGCGGGCCTGAGTGTTAGGCCGGGCGGCGCTTGACAACCAATAGCGCCAGGCCCGCCAGGGCAGCGATGCCGACGGCCGTGCCGGGACGGCGGGCGATGAAGTCCTTCACCGGCGCAGGCAGTTTGTTGAGGTGCTCGGAAAAGGGCAGACCCTTGATTTCGCGGGGCTGTTGGGCTGTATCCTTGACGGCGCTGTCCAAGGTTTGCATGGCATTGATCTCCTGAAGTTATCACGGTCGACCTTCAGACCCTAGCACCGGACCGAATAAGACTGCGGCGAAGGACACAGCCGCCGTTCATCAGAAAATCATAAGCCGGGCTGGGGTTTACCCGAACTGTCAGCCGCACCGCCGCGCTTGTTGGTGCCATCATCCAAAGCTTCGGCGGGTTGGCCGTCCGGCCAGTCGGCGCTGGTCTTGCCGCCACCGGACAGGCCAGCGGCGATCACCGCCTTGGTGGCGCGAACAGCCTCGCCTTCGCTCAAAGCTTCATCGCCGCGCTCAGGCCCCTGGACCGTCTTGTCGTCGGTGCCTTCTTCGGGAAACGGATCGGGTTGGTTCTGCGCCTGCTGGCGTTCAGCGTGTTCGGCGACCTCGACATCGGTATTTCCAGGGCGGGTTTCGGTCTTCACTGCGTCGGTCATGACGATTCCTCCTCGGGCTACTAATACGCCTGCTCGACATAAAGGCGCTATACCGAGGCCTTTTGGGGAATGAGGTGAACCGCTGACACCTGGTCTCAGCATTGGGGTGCTTTTTGCGCCGCCAGTGTGGTGAAGGGCTTCCATTAAAAGCCCCCACCCGCTACATGCGGATCATGAGTTCCAAGCCCCCCCTGCTCGCCCTGAAAGACGTCCGCCTGATGGACGGCATGACGCCTTTGTTCGACGGTGTTGATATCGCGCTCGAACCGCGTGTCCGCGCCTGCCTGGTCGGACGCAACGGCGCCGGCAAGTCGACCCTCATGCGCATGCTGTCAGGGCTGATCGAGCCTGACTCGGGCGAGCGCTACATGCAGCAGGGCATACGCTTCGCCCACGTGCTTCAGGAACCCGAGCCCAAGGGCGACACCATCCTCGACTGGGCGTGCTCCGGCGGGGCGGAACACTATACAGCCGAGTCCGAGTTGTGGGCCTTTGGCATCGATCCTTCCGGTCCGACCACCTCCATGTCCGGTGGTGAAAAGCGCCGCGCCGCCCTGGCCAAGGCGTTCGCCGAAGATCCGGACCTGATCTTCCTCGACGAGCCGACCAACCACCTCGATATCTTCGCCATCGAGACGCTGGAAGACCGCCTGCGCGCTTTCCGTGGCGCCGCCCTGATCGTCAGCCACGACCGCACCTTCCTGGAGCGCGTGACGCAACGCTGCTACTGGCTCTATGAGCGCCGAATCCTGCGCCGCGACGAGGGCTATAAGGGCTTCGACGAATGGCAGGCCAAGATGGAGGCCGAAACCGCCGAAAGTTTACGGCGCCTGGAGAAGGCCATCGAACGCGAAACCTATACCTTCTACCGTTCGATCACCGCCCAGCGCACGCGCAACGAAGGCCGTGCCGCGCGTCTGGAAGCCATGCGCCGCGATCATTCCGAGCGCATGAAGCTGATGGACAAGCCGATGGAGGTGGTCATCGACAGCGGCGCGACCTCGGGCAAGCTGGTGGCCGAACTGCGCGGCATCTCCAAGGCGTTCGGCGACAAGGTCCTGCTGAAGAACTTCTCGACCCGGATCATCCGTGGCGACCGGTTGGCAATCGTCGGCCCCAACGGCGCCGGCAAGTCGACCCTGGTCAAGCTTCTGCTCGGCCAGATCCCGGCTGACTCGGGCGAGATCAAGCTGGGCACCAATCTCGATATCGCCTATCTCGACCAGGGCCGCGATGCGCTGAAGGGCGATGAAACGCTTTGGGATGTGCTGGCCAATTCGGGATCGGACTCGATCATGGTGCGCGGCCAGCCCCGCCACGTCGCCGCCTACGCCAAGGACTTCCTGTTCCGCGAAAAGCAGTTGCGCCAGCCGGTCAAGTCGCTGTCGGGCGGGGAACGCAACCGCCTGCAACTGGCCCGCGCCCTGGCGAAAGCGACCAACCTGCTGGTCCTCGACGAACCCACCAACGATCTCGACATGGACACGCTGGACCTGCTTGAAGATTTGCTCGCCGACTATGACGGCACGCTGATCCTGGTCAGCCACGACCGCGACTTCATCGACCGGCTGGCGACCTCGACGCTGGCGCTCAACGGCGACGGCAAGACGGCCGAAACACCCGGCGGCTGGCAGGATTTCATCCGTCAGAACCCGGACTTCTTTGCCGAAATCTCCCAGAAGGAAGCGCAGAAGATCAAGGCGGATACGCCGAAACCTGTGGCCGCTCCCGTCAAGGCTGCTGCCAAGAAGCTGAGCTACAAGGATCAGAAGCGCCTGGAGGATCTCAACCAGCTGATGCCGAAATGGACGGCCGAGATCAAGAAGCTCGAAACGGTCCTGGACGATGCGACGCTCTACAGCCGCGATCCCAAGATGTTCGACGCCACCATGAAAAAGCTCGACCAGTTGCGCGCAGATCTCGAAAACGGCGAGATGGAGTGGTTGGAACTGGAGGAAAAGCGCGAGAGCCTGGCGGGTTAAATCGGCGGCCGATGCCGGAACATCATCTCCAGGTCCAGCGAAGCATGAAGAATGCGCGCAACGCCGACCGGCTTTGACGCTGGGTCGTAGATCACCATGTATGAGAAAATCGACCAGAAGCGCACGGGCTCATCTGTCAGGTCTTGCCGCAGATGACCGGCGTAAGGATTATCCGCGACAAAGCCGATTGCCTGGCGGATCTCACCAAGCACATAGCGCGCAAGTTGCGGGCCGCCGGCACCGATCAGGTAGGTTCTGATATCTTCCAGGTCCTGGCGTGCCTCGGCGGATAGCCTGAAACGACTCACACGGCACCGGAGCGGTCGTCGGCAAGACGGGCGTCAAGCTCATCGAAAATGGCATCACCGTCTTCACACCGGCCAGCGCGCAATGACGCCATTCCAGCAGCAATCTTGCCATGAATGGCGTCATGACGGACGCTCATCAGGCGATCGCGCTCTTCCATGATACGCAATGCATCGCGCAAAACCTCGCTTGCATTATTATACCGCCCACTATCCAGTTGCCGCTGAACGAAGGTTTCAAAATGCTCGCCTAGAGAATAGCTTGTGGGCATGAAGCCTCGCGCAATTATTATCTAATAATAACGCACAATGGCTCGGTATGCAATGTCAGGCGCTTCATACCGTGGTTCTGTAGCATTAGCGCTCTATTAAGTGGCGTAAAGTATGCTCGCCGGGTTGCAACTCCTCGCGTCCGGGTCAGAATGCCAGCGCTTACGTTTCGTCATACCTGTTACGCCGTCCTGGCCGTAACCGCCGTTCTGCCCGCATGCGCGCTGGCGGATAGCGCCGGTACCTACCTGACCTGGCAACACAAGACCGCCGCAGCCTCCGAACCGCAGGACGGAGATGCACCCGCAGCTATGGCCTATCCGGCTCCGGCTTCCCCCTATGGTCAGGTCGGCGATCCTTTCCGCCGCAACCTGAACTGGCCAGCGAAAAAGACGCCGCAAGTCCTGCCACAACCGGCGCCCAAACCCGAACCGATCAAGCCGCAGGCCAGCGAAAGTTCGCTCCCCTATCAGCCGGCGCACGCTCCACCGGCAGCCGTCGCGCCTGCCCAGACGGTCGCGTCGCGTCCCGAAACACAGAAATCCGTTACCGTCCAGCCTCTGCCCCCCGCTCCGGCGCCACAAGCGGCGATCGTCGACCCCACGCCTCCGCCGCCGCCGATCCTGTCTGTCGCCAAGCCGGCTGCGCCCGCGCGCCCGCCTGAAAGCCATACCACATCGGTCAGCACACCGACGCCGTTGCCCGCCGCCAAGCCCGTTACGGTCGCCCCTCTGGCGGTCGCAGCTGCGTCCAAGCCTCAAAACCAAAGCCAGGCCCAGACACTGCCTCAGACGGCGCCCGCTGCGCAGGGCGATGGTTACCAGGTCCCCGCCACCAGCAAGTATGCCGCCCAGATCAAGGCCGCCCGCGCCGCCCAGGCCAAAGAACAAGCGCGCGACCTGGCGCGCCAGAAGGCTGACGAAGGCGCCACCGCGCCGGAACCTTCGGAACAGCTGGCCGTCCATGAAACCGACCATGTCTTCATACCAGGCGAAACCTACAAGGATGCAGGCGACGCGCCACGTCTTTACAGCCTGCATCGCATGTATGGTCTCCAGCCCGATCCGATCACCGTCTCCCCCGAAACCAACGGCACCATCCTGGATGGCGCCGATCTGCACGCCGACGAAGCCGCGCCGAAAACACCCGCCAAAGACGTTGCCAAGGACCCGGCAAAAGAGTCTGGCAAGACTGCAAAAGCCAAGTCCGAAGGAAAGTAAATGTCGTCCCTTCTCAGCCTTATCGAGCTCGCCAAAGAGCCTTCAAGCCAGAAGCGTCGGGAACTGCTGCGTGAGGTGACCAGCATCTTCATGGCGCATCCGGAAGAGATCGAAGGGCCGGAAATGGCGCTGTACGACGAGGTCATGAGCCAGTTGTCGGCTGAGATGGAAATCATAGTCCGGGCCGAAATCGCCAATACCCTGGCGTCGGCAAAGGTCGCGCCGCTGGGTCTGCTGCGCCGTCTGGCCACTGACGATATCGACGTTGCCGAGCCGATTCTCACGCGCTCCAAGGCTTTGTCGGAAAGCGACCTGCTGCACGTCGTCCAGACCAAGGGCCAGGACCACATGCGCGCCGTATCGCGCCGCGAGGAAGTGCCGGAAAGCGTTTCGGGCGTTATCGTGACGCGCGGTGACGACGACACCCTGCATACCTTGCTCAGCAACGACGGTGCCCGCCTGTCGCGCGCCTCGAACGAGGAGGCCGTGCAGCGCGCCCAGTCCAATCCGGCCCTGCACGAAGTCGTCGTCAACCGCAAGGATTTGCCGCCCGATCTTATGAACGACATGTATTTCGTCGTCGAACAGCGTCTGCGCGAACGCATTATCGCCGAGAACGCCAAGCTCGACCCGTCGATGATCGAAAAGGCGATTTCGAAGAGCCGCGACAAGGTCGCCGTCGCCTATGGCAGCTTCCCCGAAGACTATGAGCGCATCAATGCCGACGTGACGGTGTTGCGCCAGAACCAGCGCCTGACGCCGCAGCTTCTGGCCAAGTACATGCGCGATCCGAACCCGACCTATTTCCTGTGCGCCCTGTCGCAGATGGCGGATATCGACTTCCTGACGGCCCGGCACCTGGTCGAAAAGAGGGAGATCGACGCCCTGGCCATCGCGTGCAAGGCGGCGGGGCTCGACAAGGCGCTGTTCCTGACCTACGCCATGATCATGCTGTCGGATCAGCAGAATGCCATGGGTAAGGCGGCCGAATACGGACAGCTTTACATGCAGTTGCCACTGGAAACGGCACAGCGTACGATCCGCTTCTGGCGGATGCGCCGCGCCGAAGGCCACGCGGCGTAACAAGGCGCTACCGGCACAACTTGACGCCTGACGCCGGGTCCGACACAGTGTCGGCTGAAACCATTTCAGGACTCCCAACTGTGCGTCTTTCCTTCCTCTGCGCCGCCGCCGCGCTGGCGCTTGCCGTTGCTTCGCCCGCATTTGCTGAAAATTTGCCAGAGACCTGGACCGTTAAACGCGAGTGGGTCAGCGCCCACGAAAACTTCCTGGCCTCCGAAGCACTTCAGGGCCGCGGCAGCGCCACCCGCGACGAAGCGATCGCCGCCGCCTATATCGCCTCGCAGTTCGAAGGCTACGGCCTGAAGCCCGCACCGGGCATGCCCGGCTACCTGCAGACGGCCTGGGTCATCCAGCCGCGTCTCGAAGGCCCGGTCACCCTGTCGATTGGCGGCCAGACCGTCAACGACGCCCAGCTTCTGAGCTCATCGGGCAATAATATCTCCGGCAAAATCAAGGTCTTCACCGGCAAGACCATCAAGTCCATGCCGGCCGGCGAGATTATCCTGGCGATGCCGACGGCAAAGACGCCCTTGCCCAGCCTGACGCGCGCCGCGCGTGCCAAGGGCGCCAAGCTGATTATCCTGCGCGAGAACGACGACACCCAAAAATACTGGGAGTCTGCCGGCCGGAAAACCAACATGTCCGCCTATCTCGAAAGCGACCCGCCGGCCGCGCCGCGCATGGCCGTCGCCACCCTGCCGGCAGCAACTTACGACCGGCTGGCGAAAGACGGCGCCGATGCGGTCCTGACCCTGCCCGAAGTCATCAAGGCGCGCAGTCAGACGACCAATGCCATCGGCTATCTCGAAGGCTCCGACCTGGCCGCCGGCACCATCCTCTATACGGCCCACCTCGACGCACTGGGCGTGCGCGGCGACAAGACCATCTACGGCGCCAATGACGACGCGTCGGGCACGACCGCCGTGCTGGAGATCGCCCGCGCCCTTGCGGCCGGCGAGAAGCCTAGGCGCAGCATCCTGTTCGTCGCCTATGGCGCGGAGGAGCTGGGGCTTTTGGGTTCGCTGTATTTCGCCAAGAACGCGCCTGTGCCCCTCAAGGACATCATCGCCAATCTCGAATTCGAAATGATCGGCGCCCAGGACCCGAAGCTGCCCACCAACACTCTGATGATGACCGGCTTCGAGCGCTCGGATTTTGGCGAAACACTGAAGCGCCAGGGCGCGCAGGTCACGTCCGACCCGTATCCGGAACAGCATTTCTTCGAGCGCTCGGACAACTACCAGTTGGCCTTGCAGGGGATCGTCGCCCACACCGTATCGGGCTGGGCAACCACGCCCAACTACCACAGCCCGGAAGACACTGTCGCCAACCTGAATATCGACTTCATGACCAGCGCCATCCAGTCGCTGATTGCGCCGGCGCGCTGGCTGGCCAACAGCGACTATGTTCCGCAATGGAAGCCCGGCGGCAAGCCGGTCGCGAAATAGGAAAGGCTCAAGCCGCCGCGGCTTCGGACACGGCGGCCTCCGGCGCCTTCGCCAGGGTAAAGCAGAAGCGCGCACCTTGATTGGGCGCCGGTTCGACCCAGATCTCGCCGCCGTGGCGCTCGACAATCTTGCGGCAGATGGCAAGGCCCAGGCCGGTGCCATTATATTTGTCCCAGGTGTGCAGGCGGCGGAACGGCTCGAAGACCTGCTTGGCGTATTCCGGCTCTATGCCTATGCCGTTATCAGCGACACAGATGCGCCAGCGCTCACCGGCCTCAACGGACGACAGGGTGACGACCGGTGTTCGCCCTTCGGGCTGATAGGTAATGGCATTGCTGATCAGATTTTCGAAAAGCCGTTGCAGTTGCACGGGATTTCCCGACACCTTCGGCAAATTCTCGCTTTCGATCCTCGCGTCCGTTTCGGCGATCCGCTGCCCCAGATTGGCGCGCACCTGGGTAAGCAGACGGTCCAGGTCGACGATACTGTCTTCAAAAGGTTCCTGCTTCAGCCGGGAATAGCGCAGCAGGTCCTGGACCATCAGGTGGATGCGTGTCGCCGACGTGCTGATGGCACCGAGGTAGCGGCGTCCTTTCTCATCCATCCGGTCATGATAGTCCTCGGCGACCAGTTGGCTGTAGATATTGACCATGCGCACCGGCTCCTGCATGTCGTGCGAGGCGACATAGGCGAAGCGTTCCAGCTCGGTGTTCGACTCCATCAGCTGTTTCAGCAGGCGCTCGCGGTTCTCGTCAGCGACGCGCGCCCGCTCCAGTTCGCGCATGATGAAGTGCTGGACGACCCAGAAACTTAATGCCGCCGCCAGCACGATCCAGGCCAGGGTCATGGCGACGAAGCTGACCACTCGCTCGTGGCGATACGCGGCGGCGCGCGCCGTCTCGGAGTCCAGGGTACGGCGGGTCGCGGCCACCACTCGATCGATCTCGCGCTGAAAGCTCATGCGTTCGGGACGGTCCACCAGGCCAATAGCCTCGGCCGCGGCAGGGCCTTGGGCCATGGCGACCTGGCTTTGTCTGCGGCGGACCTCCATGAAACGGCGGGCGCGGTCTTCCAGCTGCGCGAGTCCAACGTCCTGACCCACTGCGCCCTTGCTGCGCCATTGCACCAGCACGGCGTCGATTTCATCGAGGTTACGATCGAGCCGCGCGGCGAACATGCGTGTTTCTTCCTGCGACCTCGAATGATAGATGCCCCGCGCTTCCATGACCGCTGAACTGATCAGGCGGTTCAACCGCTCGCCCATATAGGCGTTTTCATAGGCGCGGCCGTAATCCGCCATCATCCGGTTGTAGTCGGAGAGGGTCGACAGGCCGAACAGCATGACGCTCAGCGACATGACGACCAGTCCGCCAATCAGAATGAAAATACGCGCCCGAAGAGTCATGGACGGCGTCCCGTTTCCCGAAGATGCCTCAGCAATCCTTTGCATAAGCTATGGCAGTTCGCCTGCTGGGTGTAAATGGTAACCGGTGCTTGTTACATATTTCCGAGTGCGTCGGCGCGAAAATCCGGCTGGCTTGTCACCGCGTTAAAGCGAAGAACCGCTGCACACTTTTATCCGACATCCCACATTTTGCGCGCCGCGCCGTCCGGATCGTTTTCGACGCGGCACGTGGTGTTGACCAGCATGGTGGCGCGGCGCTGGCGGTCATAGGCCGGCCAGTCCGGCAACCCCTTGCCGAAGGGTTTGCCAGTCCGCGCAAACGTGGTCAAAAGCGTCGACAGGTTGCGTGACGCCTGTTCCAAACCCGGTCCATTGCCATGCAGTCCGCTTAAGTCCCAGTTATAGAAGGTCGCGCCGATATCGGTGGCGTGGCCCGCCCTCAGAGTCGCGTTCGTACCGGCGATCGGGAAGTTCGATTCATAATCATAGCGATAGAGCCAGACGGGCGCCGGCTGGTCCGACTTCAGGCTGGCGGTCGTCACGCTGTCATTGCCGAAAACACGCGCCGAAGCGATGGCGATGTACACATCGGCCGGAGTCGCCTTGGGGTAAAGTCCGCGATAGGCGCCAAGGATTTCGGGCGCCTTGTCCCCGAACTCAGCGTCAAGCCTGGCCTTCAAGGCCATATCATCCATGGTGAAGGTGTCGGGCCGGCCCATATTGAAAAAGGTCGCCTCGTCGCGGTCCCAGCCGACGATCAGCGGAATACCGGCCGACAGGGCTGGTGCTATTGGATCGAAAGGCTGGACCGGCAGGACGGCCCCATCGACTATGGGGCCAAAATGGCCGGGCTCATTGGCGTCACCACCCGCAGGTAGAAGGCGGCGCGGGCCACTGCGCGGATTGGCCAGCGGCCCCTGGTCCTGGTCGGCCAACAGTTGCAGGTCAAGCAGGACCTGCGCCGGGACGGTGTCCAATTGCGCGGCGTCCGTCAGGTTCAGCGCTTTCATTACACGGCGGGTGGTTTCACGCCCGGCGTCCGCGGTGAAACGGCGCGGCCAGGCGCCGCTCTGGATGATCGCCTTGTGGAACAGGCCGCGCGCCGCTGGCATGGCCATCAGCGTGCCGACCTTGCCACCGCCACCAGACTCGCCAAAGATCGTGACATTGCCGGGATCGCCACCAAAGGCCGCGATATTGTCCCTGACCCATTCGAGTGCCGCGACAATATCGAGCATGCCGGCATTGGGGACGCGATCCCCGCCTTCGACCCACAGATAGCCCATCAGGCCCAGGCGGTGATTACTGGCCACGACGACAACATCGTGGACAGCCGCCAGCCGGCCGCCGTCCTGTGACGTCGAGCCGGCTGAGCCGGTGACGAAGCCGCCACCGTGAAGGTAAAACATCACAGGCCGCTTCTTGCCGTCGGCGGCAGGTGTCCAGACATTCAGTACACCGCAGTCTTCACTATAGCTGGGCTCCTGCTCGCCATAGGTGGACTTGGGTTTTTGCAGCGCCGGCGCGCCGAGCTTTGTGGCATCGAACACGCCCGTCCACGGCCTGACTGACTGCGGGGCACGGAACCGGTGGGCGCCACCCATTGGGCCTGCGTAGGGGATGCCCTTGAAGCTCAAGGCCCCGCGCGCCGTACCGCCGCGCACTCTGCCCTGAGCGGTCTCGACCTCGACAAAGGGCGCTATGGGGATGGTGGAGGTTGACGGGGTCTGCGTCTGGCTCTGGGCCCGCGCCCAACCCGCCGCCGTCAGCAATGATGCCGCCAGGCCGGAGCCTATAAGGCTCCGCCGATCTGGTACGAAACGCATGGTCTTCTCCCAAAAATATTATGATTTTGGGAGAGTTTAACCGAGCCTCGGCAAGGCAACAAGCGCAAGCGATATGCCGTGCTTTACCCTTGCGCGCGCACCCGGCTGAGCTGGGTCTGCGCGCTTTCCGCCAGCGCCGCCATGCCGTGTTCGGTAAAGATCTCGTGCGCGGCCTCCAGCGCATAGGCGGCCTCGGCGCGCTCCATCATAAAGCCGGTAATGTCCCCGCGCGCCACATAGAGCCGCGCCAGGTTGCTCTGCACGATGGCCCAGCCAACGGGATCTTCCTGCGGCTTGAGCGTGCGCAGTTCATCCTTGAAGGCGGCTTCGGCCGCGTCCAGCGACTTCAGGTCGCCTTTCAATTCAGCGTGACGCGCTAGGCAGACGGCGCGGTTGTTGACCAGTTGCGCCCGCAGGGCGAGCTGCTTCTGCATGGGCCGCTTCAGAGCCAGGTCGTACATGGCGATGGCCTGGTCGCAGACCTCCTGGTTAAGCGTCAGTTCGCCCAGGGCCTGAAGGCCCATGGCGAGGGCCTGCTTGTGCTCCACCCAGTCGAGGGGCGAATGTTCGTAGTCGAGTGTCGCGGTGTCGTCGTTCGACAGCAGCGCAATACCCTGACTGATGCCTTCGGGCTTGCCTTCGATCTGGCCCTGCCAGATGCGCGCCAGGGCCAGGCGCAGGACAACACGGGCATAGGTGACCGGCTCATAGTCCGGATCGAGGCGCGCCTTCAGGGCTTCGAAATCGGTGATGACCGCCGCCATCAGCGTTGTGTCGGCACGATCGAGCCCGACCATCATCAACAGGTCACCACGGTCGAAGCGTGCGTGGGCGGCGTCCAGCTTGTCGCGGGCGGCATTGGTCTGCCGGACGCGCTGGTCGGCACGCTCGACGGCGCGGTCGATGCGCGACATGGCGTGCAACGCCGGATCGAGGTCCTGTGCCCCTTTACGCACCGCATTACGAGCGGCCAGACGGGCCTCGACAGCGGCAAAACGGACTTTCAATACCTCGTCGTCGGCGATCGCTGCCTTACCACCACTCAACAGACTTTCAGCCGAATCGAGCAATTCATGGGTTTCGAACAGTTCGCTGCCCAGGATGCAGGTTAGAGCCTGTTCCAGCGCGGCGGAAGCGGCTTCCGACGTCGTCTTGGCCTCCTTGCCGGCGTTTTCCGCGGCGCCGGCGGCGCGGCGGAGCGCCACCGGATCGCCCGTGCGGCGGGCATATTCACGCCAGATCTGCGCGGCTTCAAGATATGGCGTGAAGCGGTTCTTGGTCGAGACGCGGCCACCTTCGATGTCGAGATGGCGCCCCTGGGCGATCAGCAGCTTAAGATTCAGCAGCTCATAGAGCGACGGATCGGTTTCGACCCGGCCCTGATTGCCAAAGATACGTCTGATTTCACGACCGAATTCGAACATGTCCCGTTACCCCCTCAAGGCGAGAAACGTATCAGGACGATACGCAGCGCTTGAGGCTCGAACGGACAGATGCAATCCCAGGGCCGCTAGAGAGTCAACAAAAGGTTAACGGCGGTCCTGTTTTGGCGGTCTCCTGTGGCAGAGAAGATAGACTATGCGGCCTTCGACATATCGGCGCGATGCAGGCGGCAGCAGTTGCGGCCACTGGCCTTGGCGGCATAAAGCGCCGTGTCGGCAAGGGACACCATGCGCGCGAGATCGGGCTGCGCGGCGTTGGACCAGTAGATACCGAAGCTGGCCGTCACCTTGCCGCATGGACCGAAGTCATAGGCCTCGACACGTTCGCGCAGCTTCTCAGCTATCCTCTGCGCGCCCCGGCGATCAACATCGGCGCAGACAACGATGAACTCTTCGCCGCCCCAGCGCGCCACCATGTCCTGCATGCGGACATTCCGGCCAATCACGCCGGCAAACGCGGCCAGCACCTGATCACCGAAATCGTGGCCATGGGTATCATTCAAAACCTTGAAATGATCGATGTCGATCAGGATGACGGCAAGGTCAAAAGCCCCGCGTCTTTGCCCGGCCATGCCGTCGAACGCTTCAACCATGCCCCGGCGATTGAGCACGCCGGTCAGGTGATCGCGCCGCGCGGCTTCCTGGGCTTCACGCAGGGCCAGAGCTTCCAGGGTTTGCCGTTCCCGCAGCGCCTTGCGCAGGTTGACGACTCGGTAGCCGAGATAGGCCACGATCATCACGATCCAGACACCGAGCAGCAGCGAGTACCATTGCGCGTCGCTCATCAGCGCCTTGTGGATGCGAACCTCGCGCACTTCGAAGGCATGATGGCCCGCCGGTGCCTCGGAACCGGTCTCGAAAATCAGCGACGTGACATTGTCGAACTTCGGGCGACCGAATTGCGGTGCTAACTGATGTTTACGTAGCCACCAATCGGCAACGCCGAAATCGGCGGTCGTGAATTCGATTCGCTGCAATTCGCCCGGTGTCGTATCCGCCTCTACACGCAGATATTGCGGGCTCTCGTCATCGGCGCGGATGCTGTAAGCCGGATCAAAATTTTTAAGATGGACGCGGAATGATGTTGCCTCACCACGATACATCATGGTGATGCCTAGCGAACGCATATTGGTCAGGTCAAGACCAGTTGTTCCGCGGCTGCGATCGATAAACAACTCATAACCACAATAGCGGTAAGGATGCTGGGCATGCAGTTCGCAGTCCCATTTCAATCCTCCCAGGTCTTTGGTCGTGGACTTGCCACCGACCCCTGCGTCTCCGTCCGAGAATACCAGGTAGCTATTTGACGTTGTGTTTTGCGGGGTGAAGGCAATGGTCCTGCCAAGCAGTTGATCCTTGCCCGCAACGGCGCCAGCCGTCAGCAGCAGCAAACCGAGAAGCGCCATTTCAAACTTTGCGCCGGCCGCAAGGCGTATGCTCTTGCCGGCAAAGCCTGCGATATAATCTTTCAGACCTTTGGTACTCAAGGCGTCAACTTCCCACGCAGATGTTTTGTCTTTGGGAGGGAGCCTACGCGATAACCTTAAGCATCCTGTGAAATAACACCGTTAACGACCGGTCAAGCGCGTGCAGCTTTGTCCAGCGCCGCGAACTCATCATCATTAAGGACGATATCCGCTGCCGCCGCGTTCTCCTCCAGGTGCTTGACCTTGCTGGTGCCGGGGATAGGCAGCATGACCGGTGAACGTTTCAGCACCCAGGCTAGCGCGATCTGCGATGGTGCGGCATTGTGCGCACGAGCAATGCTATCAAGCACCGTCCCCGGCCGGGCCAGGTCCCCCGCCGCCAGCGGATACCACGGGATAAAACCAATGCCCTGGGCTTCGCAGTAGTTCAGCACGGCCTCGCTGCTCCGTTCGGCAAGGTTATAACGGTTCTGGACCGTGGCCACCGGGAAGACGGTTTGCGCCGCCTTGATCTCCTCGACCGACACTTCGGACAGGCCGGCGTGGCGAATGACGCCGCTGTCGAGTAGGGATTTCACCGCCGCGAATTGTTCGTCGCGCGGCACGCGCGAGTCGATACGATGGAGTTGCCATAGATCAATGACCTCGACACCCAGTTTCTCACGCGACCGGTTGGCGTTTTCGATCAGGTGGTCGGGATCGCCGTTGGGAATCCAGATGTTCGGGCCGCGCCGCACCAGCCCGGCTTTGGTGGCGACAACCCGCTTATCATAAGGATGCAGCGCTTCACGGATCAGCTTTTCGGAGACGTCGGGGCCGTAGGAATCGGCGGTGTCGATAAAGTTGATCCCCAGCTCGGGCAGGCGCTTCAGAACACGCAGGGCCTCGTCGCGGTCAGCGGGCTCACCCCAGACACCGGGACCGGTGATGCGCATGGCGCCAAAGCCCAGCCGGTTGACGGTCAGTTCCCCACCGATCTTGAAGGTTCCGCTGTTCGCTGCCGTCATGTGCCTCTCCTTGATGTGCAAAGCAGATGGTAGCGTCCGACGGAAATTACAATCACATTTTGTGCGCCGGCCCGGCTAATACCGGTCAGGAAGATAGGCCTTTACATCACCGCTAAATGTCTTTTCCGAATAGGGCAGCATTTGCGCGTCCCAAGCGGCAAAGCTTGCCTTAAGGCGCCCGAACACCTCTGGAAACACTGCCTTCAATTCCGCCCGCTCACGCGGATCTTTCGCGACATCAAACAGATGCTCCTTGGCACCGAGCTTCAGATACTTCCAGTCGCCATCGCGCACCGCCGCCTGCGTATTGGCCTTGAACCGCCAATAGACCGTCCTTGGCACGTCGGGGGCGCGTCCCAGCCACTGGCCAAGCAGATTCATGCCATCAAAGTCCGCATCCCGGACCTTGTCACCGGCGGCCGCAAGCAGGGTTGGGGCAAAGTCCATCGATAATATGACCTGTTGCGCAACCGCGCCGGCCTTGATCCGGCCGGGCCAGCGCACGATCAATGGCACGCGAATGCCGCCTTCCAGCAGTTCGCCCTTCTGACCGCTCAGCGGCCAGGTGTCGGAATAGCGCTCGCCGCCATTGTCGCTAGTGAAAACGACAATGGTATTGTCCCCCATCCCCTTTTGGACCAGCGCGTCGAGCACCCGTCCGATCGTACGGTCCATGCTCTGCACGATCCGCCCGTAGGTTTCGAGTGATCCGCTGTCGTCGTCGCGCAGCGTGCGCAATTGAGCAGCCCGGGCGGCGTCCTCGGGCCCTTCCCACGGCCAGTGTGGCGCGGTGAAATGCAGGCTGAGGAACAAAGGCTTGTCCGATGGCGCCTCGATCTGGCGGATTGCCTCGTCGCCCAGGATATCGGTCAAATAGCCCGGCCGGTCGACGCGTCGCGTGTCCTGCCACAGGCCGTCCTCAGGAAGCTCGCCTTTCACATCCTGCCGGTGAGTAAAGTAGTCCGCCGCGCCGCCACTGATACCGAAGAAGCTGTCGTAGCCGAATTGCGTCGGGTTCTGGCTGGGAAGCAGGCCGACATGCCACTTGCCGACCAGAGCTGTGCGATAGCCACGCGCCCTGAGCCGAGAGGCTATCGTCGGTGTCTCCGGCGGCAGACCCAACCCTTCGTCGGCGATCAGCGGCTCATGCAGCCCGACTTTGAAACGCTGCTGATACCGCCCGGTCACCAGCGCCGTGCGCGTCGCCGAACAAACGGCTGAGTTGGCATAAGCCTGGCGAAACAGCATGCCATCTTTCGCCAGTTGGTCGAGCACCGGTGTATCGTAGTCGCGCCGCCCATAACAGGACAGGTCGGCAAAGCCCATGTCATCGGCGAGGATGAAGAGGATGTGCGGCGGCTTGGCCGCAGCGGCGGAGAGGCCTGTGCCGATTGTCAGCGCAGGCGTTGCCGCAGCGGAGGTTATAAGGAACCGGCGGCGGCTGAGGGGTTTCGGCATCGCGCTCTCCGGAAAAGAACAGCGTTATACGTTTTGTCGCGAAACGGCAATAGATCCTTGGAAGGTCACAACGCTCCCCGGACGATCCGGCCATGCAGATCGGCGATAAAGTCATCGATCAAGCCCTCCGGCGGCGCGTCAGGCAGGTCGCAGTTGAGCGCCGCCCGCTCGACGGCTTCGAGCAGGGTTTCGATCTCCTCGCCGACCTCAGGATAGGCGATCTGGCCGCGCTTGATGGCCAGCAGATGCGCGGCCTCTGGGCGCGGAAAGGTCACGTGGCGCGTCTCCAGGAACTCGACCGCCTGGCGTGCGATGCGGACGGCGTGCGACATCGCCTTCCAGTCAACGCCCTGATTGGCTTCGGCGGCTCGGGTGCGGTCGCCGAACTCGTTATACAGATTCTCGGCCATCGCCCGCGCGGCCTTGATCGACGCCGAAAAAATCGCCTTCTTGCCGGCGATGTCGAAATAGGTCGCCAAAAAGCCCGAGGCTTCGGGCAGTTGCACGACGCCCAGCAACGGATGCGCCGCCGCCAGGGCCGCGACCTCTTCGGCTGCGACCTCCAGCTTTTCGTTCGAGCCATGCCGCGCTTCGATATCGCGCAAACCGTCGAGCGCCAGGCGCACGGCTGAGAGACGCTCGCCCTTGACGCCATATTTGCGCGCCTGCTGGCGGCAATAGCCGACAAAGCCGGTGGTCCTGCGGCTGAACAGGCGCGGCGCCAGGGCCTTGATTTCGAACCAAAGCGGATCGGGCGCATCCAGCATGGCGCTGTCCGGCGCGAACAGCATGTCGAGCGCGACCGTCTGCCCTTCGGCCACCAGGTTGAGGAACTTTGCGGGCGAATAGGCTTCGAAGTCGACGTCGTCCGCCGTGTTCTTCTCGCCCTTTGCTTTTTCGCGCTGGCCGGTCACCGCCGCCCGCACCTGTTGCAGCAGGATATCACGGGCGGTCGGCAAATAGACCGCCTTGACGTCCAGGTCGGACTCCGGCGTGGCCGTCCCGTACAGGTGCGAGCCGAAGGTCATGCGCACGATCGTTCTCATAGGCATTTCCTCACAGCCGGGGGTCCACGGGTTCGCTTTCCAGCGCCAGGACGCCGAAGACGGCTTCGTGGACGCGGTACAGCGGTTCCCCGGCGGCAAAGCGTTTCAGCGCCTCGTGTCCCAGGGCGAATTCGCGCTGGGCCAGCGACCGCTTGGCGCCGACATTGCGGGCCTTCAGGCGCGCCAGGTGCTCGGGCGCGGTATATTCGGCGCCGTATATGATGCGCAGATATTCGCGGCCGCGGCATTTGACGCCCGGCTGGATCAGGCCCTTGGCGCCCTTGACCGTAAAGTCGAGCGGCTTGACGACCATGCCTTCCATACCGGCAGCCGTTTCCGCCTCCCACCAGGCCGTGGCGTCCTGAACCTGCGTCTCGTCGCCAAGGTCGATAACCCGCCGCGCCGTCGCCTTCACGAAGCCCGGATCGGCCGCGCACAGCTGATCGATGACGCCGAGGTGCCACAGGTGATCGCGCCCGAGATTGAACGAGCCTTCGTGGGCCAGCACGTGGAACGGGGCGATCTTGTAGTCATCAACCGATTGGACATCCCAGCAATAGCGGCGATAGGCGTTACGATAGGCGGCAGCCATATCCGCGCGGTTGCGCATCCTTGCCGCCATATCGCCCTGCCCGGCCTTGGCCAACAGCTCAGCGGCGATGGGCAGGACGTGCGTCGCTGCGCTGCCTACCGGAGCATATTGCTGCTCCAGCAGCGCCAGGGCCTTGGCCGACCAGGGCAGAAGCTCGGTATCGAGGCAAAGCCAGTCGGTGCCGAGACTGTTCCACAGGCCAGCCTTATCGGCGGCCGCGACCAGCCGCGCCAGAAACGCCTCCTCCAGCGCCTTGTCGCTGAAAAAGGCGCGGCCGGTACGGGTATAGACTGTCCCCAAGCCCGCCCCTTCCGTGCCAAATCGCTTGCAGACGGCATCTTCATCGCGGCCGAAGACGGCGATGGCGCGTGAGCCCATATGCTTTTCCTGGGCGATCACCCGGTCGACGCCCTGCTTGCGGTAATAGGCAAAGGCCTCGGCGGGATGCTCCAGCCAGCCATCGAGCGCTGATGTCTCGGGCGGCGACATGGTGGGGGGCAGGTAGATCAGCAGGCGCGGATCGACGGCGAAACGGCTCATGACTTCCAAAGCCGCCATGGCGTTTTCATCGCGGATAATGATGTTGCGCGCCAGCTCGGTTTCAACGACGCGCTTGCCGGTCACATCTTCCAGATCGAGCATATCGCCATCACGGCTGTCCATGGCATGGCCGATCGGCCGAACGGGCTCGGCATAGACGCGCGCGGCATCGACCTGCACGATCTCCTTTTCGGGATAGCGCAGGGCCGACAGCTTGCCGCCGAAGACGCAGCCAGTGTCGATGTTGATGGTGCGGTTCAGCCATTCGGGCTCGGGCACCGGCGTGTGACCGTAGACCAGCATGGTCTGGCCGCGATAGTCCCTGGCCCAGTTGTGACGGACCGGCAGGCCGAACTCATCGATTTCACCCGTCGTTTCACCATACATGGCAAAGCTGCGGATGCGCGGCGAACCGCGTCCGATATAGTGATCCTTGAGCCCCGCATGCGACACGGCCAGCCGCCCGCCGTCGAAGACGTAATGGCTGATCAGGCCATCAAGGAAGTCGACGACATCGCGCTTGAAGTCTTGTGACTCGTGGCTCAGTTGCTCCAGCGATTCCGCCAGGCCGTGGGCGACCTTGACGTCGCGCCCGGTCAACGCGCGCTTCAACTTTTCGTCGTGGTTGCCGGCGACGCAGAAGGCCAAGCCTGCCTTGACCATGTCCATGACGAGGCGCAGCACTTCGGGCGTCTTCGGCCCACGGTCGACCAGATCGCCGGCGAAGATCAGCCTGCGCCCTTCCGGATGCGAAACGCGATAGGGCCGGTTCCCTTCGATGATATAGCCGAGCTTGAGCATCAGGGCGTGCAGTTCGTCGAAGCAGCCGTGGACGTCGCCGATGATGTCGAACGGTCCGGTCTCCAACTTCTTGTCGGGCCACAGGGGATGGCGCTCGATGCGCACGGCATCGATCTCTTCAGGCGTGTCGAGCACGGTGACGTGGCTGATCCCTTCCTTGCGCAGGCCCTTCAAGGACCGGCGCAGCGAATCCGCCTGGCCCCAAACGACGCCCTTGCCGAAGTCGCGGTCTGGCCGCGCCTTATTGCGCTCCAGGCACAGCTCACGCGGCAGGTTGAGCACGATGGCGACCGGAATGACGTGGTGCCTGCGCGCCAGGCTGATCAGGCTTTGCCGCGCTTCCGGCTGGACGTTTGTGGCGTCGATAACGGTCAGGCGCCCGGCCGCTAGCCGCTTGCCGGCGATGAAGTGGAGCACCTCGAAAGCGTCCTTGGTCGCCGCCTGATCGTTCTCGTCGTCGCTGACCAGGCCGCGGCAATAGTCCGAAGAGATGACCTCGGTGGCCAGGAAATGTTTGCGGGCAAAGGACGACTTGCCGGAACCCGAGGGACCGACCAGCATGACCAGTGACAGTTCGGGTAAAGAGATAAGTTTTTCGGTCATTGCGACCTCCTGAAGATTCCGGCCTGGGTCGGGGCGCCCAGGCGCTCGTCGACATGGCCAATGGGCTCAAACGCTACCGCGTAGCCAAAGCGTTCCGCAGTCGCGTGGGCCCAGGTTTCGAACTCGGCCCGACTCCATTCGAAACGATGGTCGGGGTGGCGGAACTTGCCCGCCGGCAGGTTTTCGAACAGGGCGTTGTATTCCGCGTTGGGCGTGGTCAGGATGATCAGGCCCGGTTTGGCGTATTCGAAGATGACGCGTGAAAAGGCCTCAAGCCGTTCCGGCTCCAGGTGTTCGATGACCTCGATGACGGTCGCCGCATCATAGCCCGCCAGGCGCTTGTCGCGATAAGTCAGGGCCGACTGCATCAGGGTCACCCGTTGTTGCTGGAACTCCGGCAGACGGTCGAAGTTCAACCGCTCGCGCGCGATTTCCAGTGCCCGCACCGAGACATCGACGCCGGTGACCTTGTCGAAATCGAGATCCTTCAACAACATGCCGACCAGCTTGCCTTCGCCACAGCCCATATCGACCAACGTCTTGACGCCGTGACGTTTCAAGGCCGCGACCACCCACTCCATCCGTTGCTGATTCAGGTTGATCCGGCGCTCCAGCGTCTCTTCGCGGCCGTCTTCCTTGACCGGATCGGGCGCGGGCTCTCCGTCCGACAACCGCTCCATGGCTATGGCGGTCAGCCCCTTGAAGCTTTTCAGGTAACGACGCGCGATCATCTCCTTGTCGGGATGGCTGTCCAGCCAGCCCTCGCCGTGACGCAGCAGCTTTTCAACCTCGTCGTCGCCGATCCAGTAGTGCTTGTCGTGATCCAGCACGGGGATCAGGACATAGAGGTGCTTCAACACCTCGGCCAGGCGCGCGGTGATGCTGAGCGTCACGTCGAAATAGCTGCTGTCGCCCCACTGCGGAAAGGCGTCGTCGAGCACAAGACGCTTGGCCGAAACCGCATAGCCCAGCGGTTCGAACAGGCGACGCAGCACGCCCTCCCCGCCGCGGCACGGCAGGACGGGGATACGAATGTCGAACGCGACGGCGCTGTTGGCCAGGTCCTGGCGGTCCTTCGACCGGCCGGTCATGGCGGTTCGGAACAGTTGCCCCAGCGCGACGCTCAGGAAGGACGACGCGACATAGGGCCGGTCATTGACATATTGCTCGAGCGCGAACCCCTCACCGGCGGGGCCACTTTTGCGCACCAGGCCGATGGGATCGACCTCCAGCAGCAGGGCGGCCGTGCACAGGTCTTCGGCCGCGTCAGGATAGAAGACGTGCGCCTGACCAAAGCCGAAGGCCTGGCTGTGCAGGCGCTGCGGGTTCTTGTGCAGCAAATAGCCTAAATCAGTGGCGGGTCTGTGCGTGGTCGAGATCGTGAGAAGCATCGTAGAAAACCATACAAAAAAGCCCTTCTGAGCGGATCAAAAGGGCTGCGAACATCGAAGAATGGAAGGGGAAGCCTGTCGATCCTCAGGGCACAGCCTGTTGCGCACACGGCAACGGTTCACCGGTATTATTGCGGCGGTCGGCGGCGACAAAGGTGTGGGCGAAGCGGATCATGAGGGTCACAATAGAGATAACAGGGTTGGGGTCAAGCGATACCAAGGACTTATCGCCGGGCATCGACAACAATCACATTGCCTTTGCCGTCGGCGTCCATCACCTCGCGTTCGGTCAGCCGGAAGGCCTTGTGGTGACGCAGGATCAGCTCTTCCGACCGCCAGCCGCGCTGGGCCAGCTTTTCATCGAGGTCGCGGTCAATGACGACATACTGGACAAGAACACCCGGCGGCACCTGCTTCAGCACAGCCTCGCGATCCTTGGGCTTCAGGTTGGTCGCGTCCAGCACTGTGAAGATACCGTTTTGCAGCCGGGTGCGGATCAGACCGTGGACATAGGCCCAGGTTCGCGCCAATTCTTCCGGCCGCTGGCCCTCGCCATCCTCGTGGCCGCCGAACAACTGGCGGCGAACCTCGTCGGTGGCGATAACGTCGTGCGGCTTGTATTTCTTGGCACAATAGGTCGACTTGCCGGCGCCGGCCGGGCCGATCAGGACGTGCAGCAGGATCTGGCCGCCATAGCGGCTCTGTCGCGGCTCATCCGGCGCGCATTGCAGGCAGACCAGGCCGAAGCTGCGCCACATTTCAACGACCTGCGGCCGGTCGTCAATGACCAGAAACGGGTCATAGCCATCGCCAAGAATCTGGTCCAGCAGGTCGGCCTTGACGACCGGGTCCGGACGAAAATCACCGCCTGAGCGCATATAGAGCCGGTCATAGGGAATACCGTGCGCCGCCAGCCAGGCTTCGGTCACCTCGCGATAGCTGCGCTCGTCCGGGCGCGCCGAGACGATCAGCACGGCGTCGATTTGGCCGGTCTGTGCCTGGGCCACCGCGTGCAGAAGCTGCACCAGGCGCGCCACGGGTTCAATGACCGGGTCGGCCGGCATGTCGGCGAAAAAGCCGTCCCAGTCCTTGGGGTCACCCTCCAGATGGTGAAGACGGTGCTGCACATCGGCCAACGTGCCGTCGATATCGCATATGACGGCGCGCATGGCCGGGTTTCCTTTCCTATGTGTCCAGTCCGTTCAGGACGATCTCGGCCTGCATCCAGTGTTTGTCGGTCTGCACATGGCCAGGGCGCACCCACTTGGCAACGTTGCGCGCAAAGGCATCGAAGCCAAAGGCGCCGGCAGTACGCACGACCAGGCCTTCCTGCCTTGTCGTATCCAGACCCGCGATGAGATCGGTCAGGACCGCGTCGGAATAGACGCCACGGTACAAAACCGGCACGGCGACCACACCCAGCAGGTCGAACCATTCCATCGTCTCATCCCACGACAGGCACAGATTGCTGTCGATGTCCCAGGCGGAAAAGCCGTAGAAGTAGGACGCCAGGCCGCTATAGCCGATCGAATGGCGGGCATAGAGGTTCTCACCACACAGCCTGAGGTGTTCCGGTATGTCGTGGCGCCGCTCGGCCCAGAAGGCCTTGATCCAGTCGCGCGACGGGTGATGGCGCGAATCCAGCGACCGCGCGTGATAATGATGGCGATAGAGGGTGGCGTTTTCGCCATCCATCTTTTCGGTAATGACGACCTCGACGCCTTCGAAATGGGCGGTCGTGGTCAGCACCTTGTCGTCGCCCTGCCGGGTCCGCGATTGCGGCAAATGTGGTGTGCTCGGGTACTTGGTCAGGCGTTCATAGTTCATGCCGCCCTCCTCCGAGCTGCAAGTTATTTCTTCGGGTCGATCAGACCGTGGATTTCGTAGGGCGTTTCACCCGTCAGTTCATAAAGCTTCAGCCAGGCATTGACGGCTGCGGCCACAGGGCCCGGGACCGGCAGGCCGGCAAACCAGCGAGAAACCGAGGAGCGGTCCACATCCAGTGCCTCCGCCAGGCGTGACATCCAGCCACGCTCGCCGAAAAGCAGGATTGCAGCCGTCCTCAGTTCCTCTGCCGTCATCTAGTGGTCCCTCCGCACGGGTACCGGGCTGTTGTCCGTGAACGCTTCGTGCTCGCGAATATAACCCAGCACAGCTTCGGAAAAACCGTCGATGTGCGTCCAGGCGCCGTAGCCTACCCCGTTACGGGCGGAAGCGACGTTGATCATGTAGGCCTTGGCGGCCACAGGATCAGGTACGCGGTCGGCGGACTGTTCGTCGGTGATGACGATCAACCGGTCGTGCGGTATCTCGTTCATCCGCTTCACAGCCTTGCCCAGTTCGGTCCCGCCGTGCAGCTGCGACCTTACGATCGCATCGACACCGGCCATTCCGCGCCGCGCCGGCACCTCGACCACCGCGTTAGAGAAGGTGAAGATACGGACATCGCCGGGGATGACCGCGGCCAGTGTTGCCGCCGCGTCCAGCCGGGTCAGGTCCGACTTGGCCGACAGTTTTGCATCCATCGATCCGGACACGTCGACCAGGACAAGCGTCCGGCCAGCCATGATCGGCTGTTCGAGGATGGTTTCCGCCAGCGCCTGGTCGAGCACGGGCTCAAACCGGGGTGCTGCCCGCGCCGCCGCCACATAGCGGAACGGCAGGACACGGTCGGCGCCACGCCGCGCGATGATGGCCTCCCGGACGAGCGTCTCGTCGACGCCCGCCTGGTCCATGTTGCGGAGGTTCCGCAACAGGGCCAGGTAACCGAGCCTGCGCTCGGTCAACAGGCGCGCAAAGGTTTCGCCCTTGTCCGCCCCACCCGACAGCGCCACCTCCCAGGTATCCGGGGATGGCAGCGTCTTGTCGACCAGTTGCTTCCACAGGGCGGCTTGCGCCTCGTCCTTCGGTTTGGCGTGCGACAGGAACAACACGTCGCGCAGACGCACCTTGCCCTCACGGTCGTACTTGGCCAGCGCATAGGCATCGAACTTGACGAAGGCGCGGGCAAGCCCGAGCTTCATCTGCTTCGACAGCGGCCGCTTGCCGTTCCTCCAATAGAGGGCGACCAGTTCGGTGAGTTCGTCCGCCCGCTGGATCACGCACTCTATGGTGGGCGCAACCAGTGAACCACCGCTCTTGATCAAGGCGCACAACAGCATCAGCGGCGCATGACGCAGCTTCATCTGTTCGCGTGCCTCGATGGCCAGGGCCGCAACCGTTTCCGGCGCGACATCGCAGGCCAGCGCGAAGATCCGGTCGGCAATCGACTGACCGTCTTCGTAGAATTCGTCTTCCCACAGCATGCAGGACAGGACCGAACGCCTCAGCTTCTGTTCGGCATTCAGTGAGCGGGCCGGGGCACCCTCGTGCGTGATGCCGGGGCGCTTTTGGAAAATGTTCAGTCTCATCGGACTCACCTCTTCACAGCATCTAAAGGCGCAAAGAGGCTTTCGCCGGACACCATGACCGGCGGCATTTGCGCGTGATTTGGGGGCTTGGGGCGTCGGCCGGCGCAACTCGCCGGACTTGGCATTTGACTATCTGGCGCGGGGCAAGGCTAAAAACGCGCCGTGCTGCTGCCGGTGAATAATCCAGGGGTACAGGCGAAACCGCTAAGCGCTCTATCCTATTGAGCTACACGACCGAAGCCGTGACGGGACTTGAACCCGCAACCTCTCGAGTGACATTCGAAGAAAGCGATGTCTACGCCACCTGGATATCGTCGTCCGGCCGGTTCCCTTATCGGGCCTGTCCAGGCGACAATTGGTTACTACAGAAACATGTTGCGTAATGCAACAAGAAAATTTCAAAAAGATCAGCCTCCCGGGAATAAGCGGTTCCGGTTGGGGGTGCTTCCGTCCGGCGTTGCAGCGCCGGAGCCACGCTGGCTTGACAGGGGCTACCTGCCATCCAGGGCTCACCATTTCCCAGTGGTGCGATGAAGCCGAAGCCTTCGCCACGAGAAGCAGAACTTTGATATCGCGGGGTATGAGCGAAAACGGCCGCGAGCGTACCTAAAACGAAGGAACCGTCGTCTACGCCACCACAATACCCCACAGGGAACAAGCGAAAGCGCCTAACTACTGCTCTACCAGACTGAGCTACATGGATTTGCATCCATGGCCGGATTCGAACCGGCGACCCGTAGGTTATGAACGAAGGAATCGCTTTCTACGCCACTGCGGACATCGTCACAAAAGCAACGATGAAAATCGTGTAACGGCTTATGTTGCAGCACGCAACAAAAATTCTTCAGAGAGTGTTCTCAGGGTTGCCCGCTGTGTTTCATTTGCAACAATATGAGCGTGGAAACGGGCACTATATCATGAAGCGGCTTGGCAGGCCGCACTGTTACGGGCTGGTGCCGTCCTACAGTCATTGGCCAATTACAAAAACGGATTGTCCTTGTCGGCATAGCGCTGGCCGATGAACTGGGTGTTGTGCGTAAAGGCATCCAGATCGTGCTGGGCCAGGCTGCGCAGCATGTCGTCGAGCTTGTCCTGCATCTTGTCCAGGCTTTCATCGAGGATGAAGCTGGCGGACTTGCCCGTCTTGCGGAATATCTCTGAGCGGTGCGCCGGTGGAATATCGATATAGCTTTTCACCAGCTTGGGCAGGTGCAGGTCGCGCATCTGTTCGAGATCGAAGCGGTTGATCGTCGAGGCATGTTCGCGTTTGGCGGCCTCATGAACCTCGTCAAGCGTACTCAGGATGCGTTTAATACGCGCCTGGGCGCTGTCCGGCACCCGATCGTCGTCATAGTTTACACGCACGGGTTCCGGCCCCGGCGGCAAGGGTGCCGGCGGAGGCGGCGAGGGCTTGGCAAACAGCCTTCGAAAGAACTCCATGAGGTTCATACTTATCGATAATAAGCCGCGAATCCAAAAAATCCACGAACAAACAGGTTTTTAGTTAAGCGTCAGCGGCGAGTTCGAACCATTGTCCGCGCTATTGCCCTGGGCCCGGGCGATATAGCCCTTCGCCTTCTCGGTCTCGTGCGACAGGGTGTCAACCGTCGTCTTCATGTTCGACAGCGCCTTGAGCTTGAACTCATCGACCGCATCCATGGTCGCGTAAATGTTGGCAAAGGCGCGTTGCAACGTCTCGACGTGGATGGTGGCAGATGTCGCCTGCTCATGGATGCGCGCCGTGTTCGACTTCAACAGTTCGCTGGTGCTGGCGATCATGTTGGACGTCGTGGTGTTCAGCGCCGTGATCTGGTCGAGCACCAGCTTCTGGCTGGCCAGGGCCTGGGCCACCGTCACCGCGGTGCGCAACGCCGCGATGGTCGTGGTCGAAGCGCGGTCGACACCCTTGATCAGCTCGATATTGTTCTTCTTGATCAGGTCCAGTGCCAGATAACCCTGCACCGTCACCGCCATCTGGGTCAGCAGGTCGGTCGTGCGCTGGCGGACGTAGAACAGCGCCGATTCGCGGATGGCGCGCGCCTTGGTCGGATCGGAGCTGTCGAGATCGTTGGCGCGTTCCTCCAGGCGGCTGTCCAGCGTCTTCGAGATATGGATGACCTGCTCCAGCTTGCCCATCATCTCCCACATCTTGCGGCGTTCGCCGTCGATGGCGACATTGTCCTGCAGCAACTCATCCTTGCCGCGCGCCAGCGTCACCAGGATGCCATTGATGTGCGTCTGGGCCGACTGGTACTTGTCGAAATAGGCCTTCAGCTTGTTGCCAAACGGGATGAAGCCGAACAGCTTGCGCGGCTCGGTCAGCAGGCCGCCGCGCGACGGGTCCAGGCCTTCGATGGTATGGCGCAGTTCGATCAGCGATTGGCCAACACTGCCCTCGCCTTCCATCTGCTTGGTCGGACGGTCCAGGAAGCGGTTGCTCTGCGACGACAGGGCCGAGATTTCGCGCTGACCCAGGGCATTAAGCTGGTTGATCTTGGTGCCGAAGTCCGGGCTGTTGGCGTCGACACTGACCAGATCGGCGATATAGGACTCAACCTTTGTCTCAAGTTCCGACTTCACCGAGGTTTCGATCGGCACCAGGCCGGCGGCCTTTTCCACGGGAACGGCGGCAACGGGGGCCGGAGCCTCAAGAACGAGATCACTCATGGTCGTTTTCCCCTCGGAAAAGATTTTGGTCGAACGCGGGTCGCGGCCGCCCCCCTATACCGGCATGCATAGCCGGAAGCTGTCAAGCGACTCGGCTATCGGCCGCCGACAGGCTTTCAGCAATACCATAGATTTGCGCGCGCTGGACGATATTTTCCGCCCAGCGGCTGTGGGTTGCCGGTTCGCACATGCTGCCGTTCGCACCGAAAACCGCCGGTGAAGCGTTGTCGAGAATGGCGCGCGCTTCCATAAGGTCGG
>CBFGPQ010000012.1:0-41269 GCA_965650705.1 uncultured Asticcacaulis sp.
GGCTTCACCGATGAGGGGAGCGACACCGACCAGACGGATTTTGTCGTTCTGGCGGATGGCTTCGGTGGCCTCGATCGAGTCCGTAATAACCAGCTCACTGAGTACCGAACCCGAGACGCGTTCCAGCGCAGGACCCGACAGAACGCCGTGGCTGACATAGGCCGACACCGATCGGGCGCCGCGGTCCATCAACGCCTTGGCTGCATGGCACAGCGTGCCGGCGGAATCGACGATATCGTCGAACAGGATACAGCGGCGGTCCGTGACGTCGCCGATGATGTTCATGACTTCGGATTCACCTGGACGCGGACGGCGCTTGTCGACGATTGCCAGGTCGACATTAAGACGGTCGGCCAGTGCGCGGGCACGCACCACGCCGCCGACGTCGGGCGACACGATCATCAGTTCGTGCGGGTCGGGATAGTTCGACTTGATATCCTTGGCCATGAAGGGAATAGCCACCAGGTTATCGGTTGGAATGTCGAAGAAGCCCTGGATCTGGCCAGCGTGCAGGTCCATGGTCAGGACGCGGTGCGCGCCGGCGCGGGTGATCAGGTTGGCGACGAGCTTGGCCGAAATCGGTGTCCGGCCGCCCGTCTTGCGATCCTGGCGGGCATAACCGAAATAGGGGATGACGGCCGTGATCCGCTTGGCCGAGGCGCGGGTCAGCGCGTCGATGCAGATCAGCAGTTCCATCAGGTTGTCATTGGCCGGGAAGCTGGTCGACTGGATGACGAAGACGTCTTCGCCGCGCACGTTTTCATCGATGGTCACGAAGATTTCGTTGTCGAGGAAACGTTGCACGCGCGCCTTGGTCAGCGGCATGTCGAGATAATCGCCTATGGCCTGACCGAGTGTGCGGTTGGAATTGGCGGCGAGCAGCTTCATTTTACTAAATCCCTAGAGCTTCCAAACCGATAGGTTTGGCAAGGGCGACGCCCGCCCGAGCTTATGCGAGGAGCCCGCGCGGCTCTTGAGCGCATAAAGCCCGGCTTTTAGCAGCCAAGGCTACAGGTTCAAGGTTAAATTGTCATAGGATTGAGAAAATCAGGCGACTGAGAATTTCACGCCCTGAGCATGATGCACGAAATCAGCCGCCCATAATCCGGTTCTCCGTTGAGGAAGGCACGGCGGTTGGAGAAGAAAAGCGACGCATCGGCGCGCGTGTCGTGGCCGGTTGTGGCTGCCAGCAGGACGCCGGCGCGCCTGACGCGCATCAGGCAGTAGCCCGGCAGGTCGAACATGCGCTTGTCAGGCGACGCCCCCGGAATGAAGAAGGCCGGGCTGTCGGGATCGGCATTCGCGAAAGTCTCGGCATAGTCAGCGCCGACCTCGTAGGACGCCTGCGCGATGCACGGGCCTATGACGCAGCGGATTTCGTTGAGCTTGGCACCTTTACTTTGCATCAAATCGAGCGTGGCTTCGATCATGCCACTGAGCGCGCCCTTCCAGCCGGCATGGCATGAGCCGATGACGCGGTTTTGCGGGTCGGCGAAGAGCAGCGGCGAGCAGTCGGCGGACAGGGCAGAAAGGATCAGGCCGGGCGTTGTGGTGACCAGGCCATCGGCTTCAGGACGATCCTCGGTCCACGGACCCGTGACCTCGCGCGCGATATTGGAATGGACCTGGTAGAGGCTGAGCAGGTGATCGGACGGACGGTCAAAGGCGGCCGCTACGCGCCGGCGGTTTTCATTGACCGCGTCGGGATCGTCTTTTGAGCCCAGACCGATGTTGAGGCTATCGTGGATGCCGGTCGAGACCCCGCCGCGTCGCGTGAAGAAGCCATGCTGGATGCCCGGCAGGTCGAGGAGGGGGTGGAGAATGCGCGGGGGCAGAGGAGACATGGCGGCACCTGTTGAAGAGGCCCCCACCACCACGCCTTGGGCGCGGTCCCCCTCCCCAAAAGTGGGGAGGTATAGGAAGGAGGTTGTCGGGTCTTTTAAGAGCCTGGGTTTTAGGCTTCAAGTCCGATCAGGGGAATTGAGGGGGGATATGCGAATGCAAGCACCTTGAACAGTTCGCCCATCTGGTCAGGCGCGACCAGGCGGTTATATTGGCGCTGGAGTTTGTCGGTTTGCGCCGGGTTAGCGGCTTTCAGCGCGTCCAGTCGAGCGTCGATCCCCATTCGCTTAAGAAACGCAGCCTGTGTAATGATGGCAGAGATCGCAAGGCCGGCCCGGGCGGCCATGGACGCAACTATGGGGAAGTCGGCCCAGACCGTCAGGTCGTGTTCCCCTGGCGCTTCGAGCGGATTGCGCTTCTCATGGCGATAGAGCGCCTGGAGTGTATCGCCGGGGCCCGGCCGTCCCCGGCCATAGTCAATCAACAGGGCCGCGCCGCCGGCAGCTTTCAGCTTGTCGCAAAGGACGCGGGTAAAGCGGACCTGCTCGGGACTGTATTCAATTAGATCGCCGTTATCGCCATTCGCAATTTCCGGGAATTGAGATTTTTCCGAGGCCAAGCCAAAAACCATGACGCCATCGCGTATCCCGACGAGGCGCTCGTGCCAGTCGTCGTTGACGCGCACGTACTGACGTGCGGGCAGGCAGTCGAGGACTTCATTGGCGACGACGATCAGCGGCAAATCGTCCGGTACGGCTTCGATGACGGGCAGGAACTCGGCGCCGGGGACGACCGTGGCCTGCCGGTCGCGCAGGACGGGGGAGGGCTCGACCATGGTGATCCGCGCGGCCGCCTTAAAGGCAGGCACACGCGCCGTGACGCGGAGGATATCGCTCATGAGCGTACCGTCACCGCCGCCGATTTCGACGAGGCGGAATGGAGGCGACCCCATCGCCGTCCAGGTCTCGGCGACCCAGACACCGATCATTTCACCGAACATCTGCGATACCATGGGCGCGGTGATGAAGTCGCCGTCGGCGCCAAGCGCGGGCCGCCGCGTATAATAGCCGTCGATGGGATCGAGCAGGCAGCGCGCCATATAGTCGGCGATGCTGATCGGACCTTCCAGCGTGATCTGTTCGATCAGCCTTTGCTTGAGACTCAAAGTTCAGGCCGCCGTACCGTTGTCGGGCGAAGCGGGTGTTTCCTCGTCCTTCGGCGTTTCGTCGTCGGTGACCTTGACAGGCTCGGGGGCCGGCGTCGGCGTCTTGTGGGCGCGCCAGATCAGCCAGGCGCCAGCGGCGACCATGGGCAGGGACAGGAGGGTGCCCATGGTAATGACCTCCTTGAAGAACGGCAGCATCTGAGCATCGGGATTGCGTACGCTTTCCAAAAGAATGCGGATAATGCCGTAGCCGGCGATAAACACGCCCATGATCATGCCGGGTTTGTGCAGCTTCTTCAGGCGGAATGCGAGGAACCAGGCGAGGGCGAAAAGCAAGAGGCCTTCGCCAAAAGCTTCGTAGAGCTGGCTGGGGTGACGCGCGACGTCTCCGGCAGGACAGACGCCATTATATTGCTGGAGGATGTATTTGTTACAGAAGACCATGCCCCACGGCACGTCGGTCGCACGTCCCCACAACTCGCCATTGATGAAGTTGGCAATGCGGCCAAGGAACAGGCCGATCGGTGCGGCCATGGCCATAAGGTCGCCGAGATTGAGCATCTGGGGCAGGGTGAAGCGGTTGGCGCGCGCCCACAGGATGGTCGCTATAACGACGCCCAGGAAGCCGCCGTGAAATGACATGCCGCCATTCCAGATCTGCAAGACCTGCAATGGACTCGTCCAGATGATCGAGGCATCGTAGGCCAGGACATAGCCAATACGGCCGCCCAGGATGACGCCGCCGGTCAGCCACAAAATCAGGTCATCGACCTGGTCGGCCGTGACCGGCGCCTTGCCATTCGGCCACAGCTCGGCCTTGCGCAACAGCTTGCCGGCATAGAGCCAGCCCAGGACGATGCCCGCGACATAGGCCAGCGCGTACCAGCGGATGGCCAGTGGGCCGACATGGAAGATGACCGGATCGATGTCCGGCAAGCGCAGTGTCATAATGCCCCGGTCTCCTGATTTGCTTTTGGCGGTTTTTATCAACTTCATTTGTCGCCGTCGCGACAAATTCGCGCTGACGGCGGCAAGAATCATGAAAAACTTTGTTGCAGGGGCGATATGGCCTATAAGACACTATATTGAAAGCGTAACGACACACGTCGGCAGGAGAGCCTACCATGCAAAGCCAGCACCCGTTCTTCGACGAAATGGCCAAGCTAACCACGTCCGCGATGGGCCTGGCCCAGGCCGCGGGGGACGAAGCCAAGGCGGCCTTCCGGGCCCAGGCTGACCGTTTCGTGGCGGATATGGACCTGGTGCGCCGCGATGAACTTGACGCGCTTAGGGCCGAAATCACCGCGCTCCGTGAAGAAATTGCCGCGCTCAAGGGCGCAAAGACGGCCAAGGCCAAGACTGCCGCCGACCCGTCCATCTGATAAGGACTACCATGAATACCCCGCAGGCCTATGACAGCGATGCCGCCTTCGATCCGCTCGACATGGTGGAATCCATCCTCGCCGAGGAAGGGCTTGAGTTCGAGCGCACGCCGGAAGGCGATCTCGGCTTCGCGCTGAGCGGCGACTGGCGCACCTACGAAATGTGGTTTTCGTGGCGGCCGGAAGGCGAGTGCCTGCAACTGTGCTGTTCGCTGGATGTCGAGACCGGCGCCGGCCGCGCGCTGACGCCTGACCGTTTGCCGGGCCTTTACGAACTGCTGGCCCTGGTCAATCAGCACGTCTGGTTCGGCCACTTCGAGGTCTTCCGGGATGCCGAGGCCGAAACGCCCGCCGGCGCCGAAAAGATCGGCATGGGGGCCTATGACATCGTCTTTCGGCATACGGTCGCGCTCAATCCGATCGAACGCGCTTCGGTGACATCGAGCGCGCACATGATCAACAGCGCCGCCGAGGCGGTGGACCGCTTCTACCCGGCCTTTGATTTCTGGTTCAAGGGCGTGGAAACGGCACGGGATGCCTTTGCCGCCTGCTTGTTCGAGACACGGGGCGAGGCCTGAGCATGCTGCCAAAACCTGTTCTGCTTATTGGCGCCGGCGCGCTGGGGTCCTCCATGCTCAAGGGGATGCGTATCGGCGGGCACGTTCTGCCGTCCGACATGATGATCCTGGACCTCAAGCCGGGTGAGGAAGCGCAAGCCTGGGCGGCGGACGGCGCCAAGCTGAACCCGCAGCCGGACCAATGGAAGGCCGCCGGCACGATCATCCTGGCGGTCAAGCCGCAGGGCTGGCACGCTGTGGCGCAGATTCTGCGCGGCAATCTGAACGGCGATGCCGTGCTGGTTTCGGTCATGGCTGGCGTTCAGGTGTCGTCGTTGCAGCAGGCATTCGAAGGGCATGCGATCGCCCGCGTCATGCCGACGACTGGCGTCGCCACCGGCAAGGGTGTCGCGAGCATATTTGCGGACAGCCCCAGGGCGCTGGATGCGGCGTGCGGCCTGTTCCAGCCGATGGCGTCGACGGTGGTGCTGAAGGAAGAAGGGCAGATGGATTCGGCGACTGCCGTTTCCGGGTCCGGTCCGGCCTATGTCTATGCCTTCGTGCGTGCGCTTGAAAAAGCGGGGCGTGCGACCGGCCTGTCCTATGGCCATGCGCGTGATTTGGCGCGCGGGACGCTGATCTCGGCGGCGCGCCTGCTGGATTCGACCGGTGAAGAACCCGACGACCTGATCAAGAAGGTTGCCTCGCCCGGCGGCACGACCGAGGCGGCTTTGAATGTCCTCTGTGCACCCGGAAACGGCCTCGACGAACTGATCCTCGAAGCTGTTCAGGCGGCGCACAAGCGCTCCAAAGAACTCGGCTAAACTTACGGGTCAAGGGTCCTTCGGACCCTTGCCGCCGGAGGCCCTTAGTTCAGTTTAAGGGCTGTCTTCACATTGTTCCAATCAACGATCTTGAAGTTCTGACGGACGCGGGCCGAGGTTGGCGTCTCAAGGTCGGTGTCCGAATCGTCCTGCATCACCACGACACCGTTCGGGTAAGGCCCGACCTGGCCACCCAGGGCGGCGACGCCATCCGTACCGGTGACGGCGTCGATGCCATTGCCGGGATAGACCGAGAAACGGCCGGAATAGACCGGTGCTGTTTCATCGATGCGCCAGACGGCAAAAGCGCTGTCGCCCTGAGACGAGGCGATCAGATAGGACTTCGTGCCTTCGCGCAGGATGGTCAGGCCCTCGACGTCAGGCGCCAGTATGTCGGACGGCGCGGGCGCCATGTGCGTGCGATTGGCGCCGACCGCGGCCCAGTCGTTCAAGTCGTACTGCCAGACACCCTTGGCTTCTTCGCCGACATAGAACTGGCCGGTCTGGTCGTCGATGACGCAGCCTTCAGATTGCGAGCCGACGGCGAAACGCTTTTCTTCCGACAGGCTATAGCCGCCTGCCGTGTTGAGTTTGGCGATGGCGACATCGCCGTTGACGCCGACGACGGCAACGACGGTTGCGCCTTTGACCACGCCCATGCAGAAGCCGTAAGCTTCCGAAGTGGGCAGGGGCAGGAATGTACGCTTTTCAAGCTTGCGCGCGGTGGTCAGGCCGAAGATGGCGACGCCGTTGTTCACGCGGTCAGACGCGGCGATGACCAGACCTTCAGGCGTATTGCGCAGATCGACATTGTTAACCGGGCCGGCGGCGTTGAAGTCCGCCACGGTGCCGTCGATGTTGTAGAGATAGAGGCCGGCCTTCTTGTCGGTGGCGACGATAAAGGCTTCAGACGGGTTGGCGGGATTGACCCACACCTCGGGATCATCGGCGCTGTCGAGGTTCTTGCTGCCGACGGCGGCAGTCTCGGCGCTGGCCAGGACAGGCGTGCCCGTGCCGTGGGCGATCAGCTTCGAGTCGGAAATCAGTTCGGGATGGAGCGAGGCGCAGGCGCCGAGCGTGGCGATCAGGGCGACGGCGGAAGCGGCGGTCAGCAGGCGGTGGAGTGTCATGGCAAAACCCATTCACGTAAGAAACGGCAAGACCGTTCCGCCGGTTGGTGGCGGAACGGCCTGTTGTTTGGTGGCGAGCGCCGATCAGTAGTTCAGCTTGATGCCAAACTTGGCGGTCCAGCTATATTCTTCGTACTGAAGCAGGCGGTCGCGCCCCGGGCCCTTTTGATAGGCGGTATAGGTCGCGTTGTTGGCGTTGACCAGTTCACCGAAGATACGGACATTGTCGTTGACCCGATACTTGGCGCTGAGGTCGACCTGGAAATGGTCCTTGACGTAGCGATCGCTCTCGGCGTCACCGCCCAGTTCATCCAGGTAGCCAGAGCGGTAGGAACCGGCGGCGCGAAGCGACAGCGGGCCTTTTTCGTAGCCGACGACCAGGTTGGCCGTATGCTTGGCGGCGGCCGGCAGCGGGATGGTGCGCGTCGTCGCGCCATCCTGGATGTCTCCTTCCGCATCCGTGAAGGTATAGTTGGCGTTCAGCAGCAGACCGTCGAGCGGCGCCGGCAGGAAGGTCAGAGCCTGGGCGTAGGCCAATTCAAAGCCAAAGACGTCAGCTTCATCGCCGTTGATGCTGTATTCGGCGTTATCGTAGGCGACGCCATTGTAGGTGCCGGCATCGTCCGTTGAGAAGGTGACGATGAAATCCTTGATTTTCTTGGCAAAGATGCCGCCCTGGATGACCGCTTCCTTGGCGAAGTAGTATTCGACCGAGGCGTCGAGGTTGGTAGCCTTGTACGGATCGAGGTTAGGATTGCCGAATGTGCCGTCGATTTCACCGTCGTCATTTTCTTCAATAACGAAACGGGGCGCCATTTTGCCGAAGCTGGGGCGCATCAGGGATTGCGACACGGCGAAACGGGTAACCAGGCGGTCGGATACATTATAGCGCACATTAACGCTGGGAAGGACGTCGGTATAGTCCTTCTTGAACTGGACGGGCGTGAAGGTCCCTGCGTCAAGGTCAGCCAGGGTACCCTGAAGGTCGAGCTTGGTCTGCTCGACACGAACGCCACCGACGATGCGCAGGGCGCCATTGTCGTAACGGCCCTGGATGTAGCCGGCGGCGACGTCTTCCGACGCCTGATAGTCTTCGACGGTCGAGGCGACGACGCTGTCATCATCATTGCGTTCGAAGTTGGCAATATTGTTGGCAACCAGATTGCGGACCTTGCCGAGATCCGGCACAACGCCGATGTCGGCAAGGCCGTAGGTCGGTTTCCCGGCAACATCAGCCAGGGTCAGCGCGCCATCATAACCGTCGTAGATGTCGTAGGTCATGTCGAGGTGCTTGTTGCGCTGCCGCACCTTGCCGCCGAACTTCAGCTCGAATGACCCGCTGGCCAGGCCGAAGCTGCGGGCCGCGTCAAACCGCAGGGTCGTTTCCTCGTCCTCGGCGTCTTCCTCGGTCGTCCGTTCGAACGCTGTCATGGTGTATTTGGTCGCATCGCTGAAGGCGGCGGCCCCTGACTTGGTCGGGTCGATCAGGAAGGTCGGGTTTTCCAGGTCGGAGTAGTCGAAGGTGACGCCCAACTGGTTCGTGCCGCCGGCGAAGCGGTTGCGGAAGCGCATCGGGTCGATCGAGCCGTCTTCGGACTGCGAAGCCTGCGCATAGCTCAGATCATAGGTGAACTTCCAGGCATCGACGAAAGTCTTGCCGCCGACCGCGACGTTGCTGGTTTCCTGCCATTCGCGGCGGTCCTTGATGTCGCGGCGGATTTCTATCCGGCCGGCAGAGCCGCCGCCAGCCGACAAGAAGGTGACCTTGTCACCCGATACCGTCGGGTTCAGTTCATCAATCTTGAAGACGAGGCGACCGCGCTGCTCGGTATCGTCGAATTTTGAATAGAAGGTGCGAAGGTACAGCGAAGTGTTCTCACTGACACGATAATCGAAATTGAGCGTAAAGCCGTAGCGTTCGCGCTGGACGTCGTAGTCGCGGTATTCGACCGTACGCGCAAAGACGTCGTTACCATTCTCATCCCAGTCCGCTAGTTCGATGTTGTCGGTCGAAAATTTGCGGTTGTAATAGCTGAGCCCACCGGCAAAACCGAAGTCAGGCGTGACCTTGTAAGAGAAGTCGAGACTGCCCTTGGGCGAAGTCTTTTCGTTCAGATCGTTGTAGGAGCCTTCCAGCGACGCCGACAGCAGGTTCTTCTTGCGGTCGAACACAGACGTCGTATTGATTTCGATCGAAGCCCCGATTGTATCGGCATCCATATCCGGCGTCAGGGTCTTCTTGATGTCGATCGACTCGATCAGTTCTGACGGAATGACGTCCATCGCGACCATGCGGTCGTCGCCGCCGGTGGACAGGATGCGGTTGCCATTGATCGAAGACGAGTTCAGGTTCGGATCGAGACCGCGAACGGAAACGAAGCGGCCTTCGCCCTGGTCGTTCAGAACATTGACACCTGGCGCGCGGCGGATCGATTCGGCTACGTTCTGGTCGGGGAATTGGCCGATCGAGTCACGGGACAGGGTTGTCTGAACGCCGTCGGCCGAGCGCTGACGCGAGATTGACGAACTGAGATTGGCACGTTGGCCGATGACCAGCACGGTTGCATCGCCGCCAGCTGAAGCCTGCAATTCAAAGCGGGCTGACACATCGCCGGTCGCCGGTACATTGACCTGCTGCGTCTGGTCGGCGGCGCCGGCGTACCGAACGCGTAAGGCGTAGTTGCCAGCCGGAACATTGGCGAAGCGGAAGGAACCGTCGGCCTGGACTGTCGCCGTTTTGCCAAGTTCGACAATGGTAACTTCGGCGCCGCGAAGGGCACCCGTGCCCGAAGCGTCGCTAACCGTGCCGGAGACGGTACCGGCAACTGCCGGGGCAACCGCGGCAGCGGCGGCCAGGGCGGTGGTGGCGAACAAAACTGCGGCGAGACCGCGTGACGAAGCAATTGCCGACATATTTGAGACCCCTCATGGCAATGAATAATGCCGGGGTCCCTAGTCAGTTTATGTGACAGTTTGAGCGAGTTTGCATGACGGTTTTACAAAGGCCGTCATATAAGACCAACAGAGTTAGATGTGTGTCATAAATGACCTACCCTGCCGGTAGGGTAATGGTGGCGCGCAGACCGCCCATCGGACTGGTATCGAGCGTCAGGTCTCCCCCATGGCCGCGCACGATATCGCGGGCGATGGCAAGCCCTAAGCCCACGCCCTGGATGTTCTGGTTGCGCGAATCGTCGAGGCGCGAGAACGGCTTGAAGGCATCCTCGCGTTTTTCGGGGGAGATGCCGGGGCCGTCGTCATCGACGTGCAGGGCCAGGACGCGGCTGTCCTTTGTCGTGTTTACTTCGGCCGTCAGTTGGACGTTCTTGCCATAATGAAAGCCGTTCATGACCAGATTCGTCAGGGCGCGTTGGATCGACAGGGTGCGGATGCGGATGGCAATCTCTTCGGCCGGCACGTCGACATCAAGCGCATGGCCGGCGCGGCGCGTGCTGTCGCGAATGCCTTCGACAAGGTCGCGCACGGTGACGGTGTCGGTGTCCTCGGCGATCTCGCCGCGCGCGAAGGCGAGGTATTCGTCGATCATGTAGGCCATTTCCGACACGTCCTGCTTCATGCGCTGGGTGGCGGCGTCCTGCTCGGTCATGGCCAGTTCCAGTTTGAGACGCGTCAGTGGCGTGCGCAGGTCGTGGCTGACCGAGGCCAGCAGGGTGGTGCGTTGTTCGATCTGGCGCTGGATGCGCTCCTTCATCTCCAGGAAGGCGTTGGCGGCGGAGCGGACTTCCGTGGCGCCATAGGGCTTGAAGGCCGGATCGTCCTCGCCGCGGCCGAACTTTTCGGCGGCTTCGGCCAGGCGTTCGATGGCGCGGACCTGGTTGCGGATGAACAGGGTCGCGACCGTGGTCAGCACGAAGGTCGCGCCGACCATCCAGAAGATGAATATATAGCCGGTGGTAGCGAACGCCCGGTCCTTGGGCGTGATGATGCGCAGCGTGCCACCCTCCACCTTGACGCGGATATCGAGGTGGGCTTCGTAGCGCGTGGTGTCGAACCAGTAGGGATTGTCGAGGCGGCTGCGAAGCGCCCGGTCGATGGCGCGGTCGAGCGGTACGAAGATGGACTTGCGCTGGCTGTCGGGCAGGCTTGCGTTCTTTTGCAGTACGATCGACAGCTGCATCGGGATGCGCGCCTGGTTCTGGATATGCTCCAGATTGGCGGCGCTGGGGTTTTCCTCATAGGCGCTGACCGCCCAGGCGATGTCGCCGGCCATGGCTTCGGATAGCTTGGCGGTCACCGCCTCCCAGTGCATGTCGAAGAACATCCAGGTGATCAGCACCTGCATGACGATGATGGGCAGAACAATGATCAGCAGGACGCGCGCCATCAGGGTGCGCGGGAAGTTGCGCTTCAGGAAACGCGACCAGAAGCGGAAACGGGGTAGCTTCAACGGCCTGGCGCGGCTTGTTTCCGGCGAGGCCATGGATCAGTCCGGCGCCAGCATATAGCCCTTGCCACGGACGGTTTGCAGGTAGCGTGGGTTCTTTGGGTCCTGCTCGATCTTGCGGCGCAGGCGCGTGACCTGGACGTCGACGGCGCGGCCAGTGGTGTCGACGCTGTCCTTCGCCAGGTCCATGCGGTCGACCGGCACATTGGCGCGTTCGGCCAGGTATTTCAGCAGTTGCGATTCGGCCTCGGTCAGACGGATCGGGCTGCCGCCCTTGCTCAGTTCCGCACGTTCGAGATCGAAGACGAATGGCCCCATGGCGACAGACTTGGGCAGGGCCGACTTGACGCCGGTGCGTCTCAGGATCGCTTCGATACGCAGCAGCAGTTCCTGGGGCTCGAACGGCTTGGCCAGATAGTCGTCGGCGCCCAGGCTCAGGCCCGTGATACGATCGGTAGATTCGCCGCGCGCCGTCAGGATGAGGATCGGCACGGTCGAGTTGGCGCGCACCCATTTCGAAAGGGAAAAGCCGTCTTCGCCCGGCATCATGACGTCAAGGATCAGAAGGTCGAAGTCGAGGAGCTGCAGCATGCGCTTGGCGGCATCGGCGTGGGCCGCCGCCGTGACGCGGAAGCCGTGCCGCGACAGGAATTCCTTGAGCAGGGTACGGATACGGTCGTCATCGTCGACGACAAGGAGATGGCGGACTGTGGCGTCGTTCAGAGTCGTCATGTCTGCTCGCGGCATGGTAGTGTTGGGCCGAATGGACGGATTCGGTACGTTTTGAGATACTGTAAGGCCAGTGATCCCGATTGTCACACCTAATACGTCCGGCAAAGCCATGGTTTTTCAGCCGACAGCGGATTCCGTTCGCGCCGAGGCGATCACATGGGGCATGCCACTTTCCATTTTCGCCAATTGCGCGTTATAAACCCCTATGACCAGGGAACGGGTATTCAGCGAAATCAAGTCAGCGCAGGATACGGGCCTGTTCGAAACGCTGGCCAATTCCCTGCCGGCGCTTGTTTGGGTCGCGGATGCTTCCGGCGCCTGCATCTGGTTCAACCGGCAGTGGCTGGATTTTACCGGCCGAACGCTCGAACAGGAGCTCGGCGACGGCTGGATCGACAGCGTCCACCCCGACGACCGCCAGCATTGCGAAGAGACCTATCATCGCAATCTGTCGGCGCGGCAGCCCTCACAGATCGAGTATCGCCTGCGCCACCATTCGGGGGAATACCGCTGGATTCTCGACCGCGGCGGGCCACGCTTCGATAGCGGCGGCGCATTCATAGGTTTTACCGGCGCCTGCATGGACATTGAGGACCGCAAGCAGGCCGAGGCCGAGCGCTCGCGCTTCTTCGACGTCGCGACCGACATTCTGATGACCTTCAGGGTCGATGGCTATGTGTCGAGCGTCAATCCGGCGTGCGAGCGCATCCTGGGCTGGACGGCCGAAGAGATACTAAAGATTCCTCTGTCTGAACTGGTCCATCCCGACGACATCGAGCGGACGCGCGCCACCGGCCCATTTATCCTGAGCGGCGGGGAACTGGTCAATTTCGAAAACCGCTATCGTCATAAGGATGGCAGTTATCGTTGGCTGACATGGCGGGCGCGGCCCGATCCGGAAGGCAAGCTGATCTACGGGGCGGCGGTCGATATTACCGACCGCAAGGCGGCGGAGACGCAGTTGCGCCTGCTCAATGAGACCCTGGAAGTCAAGGTCGCGGAGCGGACTCGCGAACTGGCCGCCGGCGAAGCCGCCACGCGCGCCGCCAAGGAAGAGTTGCGCCGGCACCGCGACAATCTCCAGGAACTGATCATCGAGCAAACGCGCGACCTGATCGCCGCGCGGGACCAGGCCGAGGCGGCGAACCGCGCCAAGAGCGAGTTCCTGGCCAATATGAGCCATGAAATCCGCACGCCGATGAATGCGGTCATTGGCCTGTCGCACCTGCTGGCGCACAGCGAGCCTTTGACCATCCGCCAGCGCGAATATATCGACACGCTTGGCAAGAGCGCCGCGTCTTTGTTGGAACTGATTAACGACCTGCTCGATGTTTCGCGCCTGGAGGCCGGCGCGGTCAAGCTTGAGACCATTCCCTTTACCCTGTGCTCGCTGATTCAGGATGTGGTGCGGATGATGGAAGGGGCCTGCAAGGACAAGGGCCTGTCCTTCGCGGTCGAGGGCGGCTTGAGCGATCACCGGCCATTTCTTGGCGATCCGGGCAAGTTGAAGCAGATCCTGGTCAATCTCTGCAGCAACGCCGTCAAGTTCACCGAAAGCGGCGGCGTGCGCATCATCGTCAGCGACGCACAGGCTGGCGAAGGGCGCGATACCGTGACGCTGGCGGTTGCCGACACCGGCATCGGCATCCCGCAGGTCAAGCTGGCAACCATTTTCGATAAGTTCAGCCAGGCCGACTCCTCGATCAGCCGTAAATACGGCGGCACTGGGCTGGGGCTGGCCATCTCGCGCACCCTGACGGAACTGATGGGCGGTGAACTGACGGTCGAAAGCCGGGAGGGGCAGGGGTCGATCTTCACGGTCCGGTTGACGCTCGACAAGTGTGAGGCGGCGGCTCCGGTCGCCTTGGTGCCCCCGGCGGTGGACACGGATGCGCCGCGGCACCGTGTCTTGCTGGTGGAGGATCAGCCAGCCAATGTGCTGGTGGCGACCAGCCTTCTGGAGGCGATGGGCTATGACTGTGATGTCGCTGAAACGGGGATCGAGGCGCTGGAGCGGCTGTCGAAGCGACAGGATTACGCCGTTGTGCTGATGGACGTGCAGATGCCGGGGATGGACGGCCTGGAAGCCACGCGGCGGGTGAGGGCGCTGGGCAGTGCCGCCGGCGGTGATATCGCTATTGTCGGTATGACCGCCTACGCTTTGACGGGCGACCGCGAACGGTGCCTCGACGCCGGTATGGACGACTACATCTCCAAGCCTTTCGCGGCCGCCACCCTGCAGGCTAAGCTGTCGGAGGTCATCCAGCGCGCCCGTGGCGCCAGCGCCAGACAGCCGGCATAAAAGCAGGCTGAGAAGGCCGGCAGGCAGAAAACGCTTGCAATCGTTACGCCCGTTATCGAAAAGTGCCCTTGTGCGCGTGTGCTGGCGCATTGGGGACGAGTTCATGCCATTTACTTACGGCCCGGAAAACCTGCAAAGCCTTCTGGGCATAGTGATCATGCTGGCGGCTTGCTGGCTGCTTTCCGAAAACAAGAAGCGCTTTCCGTTTCGGCTGGCCATTGGCGCCGTACTGGTTCAGGTCATACTCATCGTCCTGTTGTTCGCGCTGCCGCAGTCGCATGCCGTCCTCGACGGTGTCGGGGCCGGCATGCAGGCCCTGTCGGACGCGACGATGCAGGGCGTGCAGTTTGTCTTCGGCTATATGGGCGGCGGTGACCAGCCCTATGCGGTGGTCAACCAGGGCGCGCTCTTCGTCTTTGCCCTGCGCGTCCTGCCGCTGATCATCGTGATTGGCGCGCTGTCGGCGCTTTTGTGGCACATCGGCGTGCTCAAGGCTGTTATCCGCTTCTTTGGCGTCATCTTCGAGAAGACGATTGGCCTGGGCGGCGCGTCTGCGCTGGGTGTGGCGTCCGGTATCTTTGTCGGCAATGTCGAAAGCCTGATCATCATCCGCGCCTATCTCGACAAGCTGACGCGCTCGGAGCTGTTCATCCTCGTAGTCGTCGGCATGGCCAACGTGTCGGGTTCGACCATGGTCGCCTACGTCCAGATCCTGTCGGGCGTGCTGCCCAATGCCGCCGGTCACATTCTGGCCGCCTCGATTGTGTCGGCGCCGGCGGCGGTCCTGCTGGCGCGGATCATCGTTCCTGAGCGCGAGGGCCACGAACACGAAAAGGTCGATTACGGCAGCTCGCTGAAATACGACAGCGCCATCGACGCGATTTCCAAGGGTACGGCCGACGGCATGACGGTCGCCATGAGCATCGCCGCCATCCTGGTCGTCATGGTCGCCCTGGTGGCGCTGGTCAACCTGATGCTGGCGGGACTGCCGCTGTGGGACGGCCAGCCAGTGACGGTCGATCGCTTGCTGGGCGTACTGTTTTCGCCGCTGGCCTGGCTGATGGGCGTGCCGTGGAAGGAGGCTCAAACGGCCGGCTGGATACTGGGCGTCAAGATGGTGCTGACCGAGTTCGTCGCCTTCCTGAAGCTGGCCGCGATCCCGGCCGATGGTATGTCGGAACGCACGCGTATCCTCATGACCTACGCCGTCTGCGGCTTCGCCAATATCGGCTCGGTCGGTATCACCGTCGCGGGCTATGGCGCCATGATGCCGGACCGCCGCCCCGAACTTCTGGAACTGATCTGGAAAGCGCTGGTGGCTGGTTTCCTGGCGACCTGCCTGTCAGCGGCGATCGTCGGGGCCTTGCCGAACGCGATCTACGGCCTGAACTAATAGACGATCAGCCGTCGCGGCTGCCCTGTGCGGGCTTGCGCGCCAGAATGCCGGTAAAACTCATCAACAGTTTGCCATTGGCGTGCAGTTCGCCACGCCCGAAGACCAGCGTCTTGCCCGCACGGGTAATTTCGCCCGAAGCGATGATGATGTCGTCGAGCCGGCCCGGCACCTGAAACTGCGAATCAAGCTGCACGGTCACGGCGCCGCCGCCTTCAAGGTGGGGCAAGGCGAAGATGAACAAAGAGGTGTCGGCAAGCGTTAGGAGACAGCCGCCATGGACGGTTCCGCCGCCGTTAAGATGGCGCTTTTCCGCCTTGAAGGCCACTTTGACCTTTCCCGTCTCGTCGCTCTGGTAGTAGTAAGGGCCGACGAGGGCGTTGAAGTTCTCATTGATCTCGGCCACGGTCCAGCCGGCGAAGTCTCCCTCGGTAACGGCGTGAAGATTGGGTTCGCTGGCCATAAGCTGTTACTCCGGAAGGAAAATCATGTCGTCACAGGTCGAGGAGACTCTGATCGAGCTCTTATCGCAGGTGCGAGAGGGCGAGTCCATAAGCCCCAACCAGGTTGCAAAAGCCCTGGACGCCGAAAACTGGCAGCGCGAACTGCCGAAGGTGAAGGCGGTAGCTGTAGGCCTGGCACGCCAGGGGCGCCTCGAATTCGTCCGAAAGGGCAAGCCAGTGTCACCCGACGGTCTGAAAGGCATTTACCGGTTACGTCTTGTCGCTGAGGCATAGCGTTTCGCGCAGGTGGCGAATCCTACCGCATTTTTATATGCTGAACGCCAAACACATACCAACGCGTCTTAATCTGGCTTGGGTGATCTTGCGAATTTATCAATCTCCATCATGTATAAAGGGCGCCGTACCCGACGTGAGGCTCCTTTTAACCATGACCCCCGCCGCTTATGTCAAAGGCTGACTATACCTTGGACTCCGGGTCTGAGGAGACCGGCGCGGCTACGCTCAATCTGAAGGGGCAGTGGGTCATTACCCGGCTCTTTGGCATAGCTGACCGCCTGCGCGCTTCGGTCAAGGGCCATGAGCGTATCCGCATTGTCTCTGATGAGCTGGAGGGCCTTGATACGGCCGGCGCCTATCTGTTGCACACAGCGTTGGACGGCAAGGTCGAAGGTGCCCCCTTTGCCGATCAAGAAAAGTATGCCGGACTTTACGAACTGGTTCGCGTGCGGGAAACTGAAAGCGAAAGCGGGAAAAAACCGGAAAAAAAACCGGCCTTGCAGCCTGTATTTTTCCCGATCCTAAGCTGGCTTGGCCGGATGGTCATTACCTTCTGGCGCGAATTCATCGCCCAGGCGGTATTTATCGGCCACCTGATCAGCCTGACCCTGCGTTCGATCGCGCGGCCGTCGCGCATCCGCTGGGCCGCGCTGGTCAGCCTGATGCAGCGCGCCGGCCTTGAAGCCATTCCGATCGTCTGCCTGACCAACCTGTTCGTCGGTGCGGTCATCGCCTATCTCGGCATCGTCCAGTTACGTCAGTTCGGCGTTTCCGTCTTTGCGGTGGAACTGACCGGCATCGCGGTCCTGCGGGAATTCGCGCCGCTGATTGCCGCCGTCCTGCTGTCGGGCCGCAGCGCGTCAGCGTTTGCCGCCGAAATCGGCGCCATGAAGATGAACCAGGAAATCGACGCCATGGAGGTCATGAGCATCGATCCCTATGAAGCACTGGTCCTGCCGCGCGTGCTGGCCCTGGTTATCATGATGCCGCTGGTCAGCTTTATCGGTTCGCTGTTCGGCCTTCTGGGCGGGGCTTTGGTCGTTTGGGGCGTGCTGCACTACAGTCCGGAATTCTTCGTCGAACGGGCTTACGACTATGTGCCCTTCGTCAACTTCCTCATTGGCATGATCAAGGTGCCCTTCTTTGCCGCCGTCATCGCCATCGTCGGTTGCCGTCGGGGGCTGGTCGTCAAGGAGGATGTCATTTCGCTGGGCCGTCAGGTGACGACCGCCGTCGTTCAGTCGATCTTTATCGTGTTCATGCTCAACGCCATGTTCGCGCTCCTGTTCCAGGACTGGAACGTCTGATGGAGCAAGGCGAATGAAGGTGAAGGAATTGCCCGAACTGAAAGGCGCCGCCGAGGCTGATCCTCTCACGGTGACCGGATTGACCAACCGTTTCGGCGACAAGGTTATTCACGATAAACTGGACCTGACCATCAACCGTGGTGAAATCCTGGGCATTGTCGGTGGTTCCGGTTCCGGCAAGACCGTGCTGCTTCGGTCCATTCTTGGCCTGCACAGGCCGTCAGGCGGAGAAATACGCCTGTTCGGTCACAATCTGTCATCGGCCGATGAGACCTTGCGCCGCGCGATTCAGGCGCGGACAGGCGTGTTGTTCCAAAGCGGCGCGTTGTTTACCGCGCTCACCGTGGCCGAAAATGTCATGGCGCCAATCCTCGAATATACGCGCCTCAGCCGCAAGGATGCGCGCGACGTCGCGATGTTCAAGATGCGGCTGGCCGGCCTGCCCATGGACTCTGCCGACAAGATGCCATCGGAGCTGTCAGGCGGCATGATCAAGCGCACGGCCTTGGCCAGGGCGTTGGCGCTCGATGCCGAACTTCTGTTTCTCGATGAGCCGACTGCCGGCCTCGATCCTATCGGCGCGGCCGCCTTCGACGATCTTATCAAGGAACTGGCCGCAAGCCTCAACCTCACGGTTTTCATGATTACGCACGATCTCGACAGCCTCTATACTATCTGCGACGAAGTGGCCGTCCTGGCCGACCGCAAGGTCGTCGCAAAGGACAGCATTACGGCGCTGGAAAAATCGGATCACCCGTGGATTCACGAATACTTCCATGGTCCGCGCGGGCGGATCAAGGATTCCGACGCGTCACGGTTGGGTTAGGGAGACACGCACTATGGAACGTCAAGCGCATTACGCCGTGGTCGGACTGGTGACCTTCGTCCTGTTCATCGCCCTGGTGGTGTTTACCTTCTGGTTCATCAAGTTCGACTTCAACCGCAATTACGGCGTCTACAATGTCGAGTTCAACACCAAGGTGGACGGCCTGACCAAGGGAGCCGAAGTTCACTTCAACGGCATCAAGGTCGGCGAGGTCACGGACCTGCGCCTTGGCCAGGCCAATACCCACCAGGTCATCGCCGAGGTACGGCTGGACGCCGGCACGCCGGTGCGTACCGACTCGGTCGCGACCCTGGAGCCGCAGGGTATTACCGGCCTGTTCTACATGCAGATTTCGCCGGGTTCGGCGCGCGCGCCCTTGCTCAAGCCCAATCCCGACGGGCCGCCACCTGTCATCCATTCTGAAGAGAATGCCCTGTCCAAGCTTTTGTCCGGCTCGGGTTCGGTCATCGAGAACACCTATGAAAGCCTGAACCGCGTCAACCGGCTGCTGTCGGACCGCAATATCCAGACCTTCTCACGCAGCCTGGAAAACCTCGAAAACCTGACGGCGGATCTCAAGGACCGCGAACAGATCATGGACGACGCTCATGAAGCGATCGTCAGCGCCGGCCAGGCGGCCGATGCCGTCGAGCGCCTGGCCAATTCGACCAATACGGTGGTGGGCACTGACATGCCGCAGACCCTGCGCAAGATCGATGCCGCCGTCGATAACTTCGCCGTGGCCTCCGAGAACTTCAGCAAAGCGACGGCCTCGGCCCAACAACCGCTTGATACCATCCAGACGACGACTCTTCCGGAAATTCAGGAGACGCTGCGTAATCTCAACGACGCGTCGGATTCGCTGAAGCAACTGGTCGATAACGTCAACAGCGACCCCAAGGGGCTGCTGGTCAAACCCGAAGCCAAGGAACGAAAGGTCAGCCAATGATGCGCGCGCCGTTTATCAAGGTCGCTATGGCGACTGCCGCCGTGCTGATGCTGACGGGGTGCGTCAACGTCCTGCCCAAGACCAAGCCGGTCCAGCTCTACCGCTTCGGCTACCAGGCTGAAATGGTCGAGAAAGTGACCCTGGCGCCGGCCCCGGCCAATGGCGTCCTGGTGCCAATCAATCTCGGTGGCATAGACTTCCCCCAGGAATCGCAGGGCGACCGCATTCTGACAACCGAAGGCAACGAAGTCGCGTATGTCGGTGGATCGCGCTGGGCGGCGCCCGTGCGTCAGCTGTTCCAGGACGCGGTCAAGGAAGGCTTTTCACGCTCGGCGACGACGGTGAGACTCGATCCGCGCGGCCCGTCGGCGGCGCAGTATAGGCTTGACCTGACTGTGCACCGTTTCGAGAGCGCCTATGGCCGTGGCCGGCCGACCGTGTCGGTGGCGCTCGACGCCCGTCTGACCCGGCTGGCGGATCGCGCCGTCGTTGGACAGCGCTATGTCACCGCTGATGTTCCCGTTCGCCGCAGCGACATGTCACTGATGGCGGAGTCGTACGATGAAGCGACGTCGCAGGTGGTGGCGGCTCTGATCGGCTTCACCCAGGAAACCGTCGCCGCTAATCCGGTGCCGGACAACAAGGTTAAGACTTCAAATTGACCTCGTAGGCGGCCTCGGTCAGGGCCGCCACTTCCTCAAGCGTTACGCCGGGCGCCAGTTCGGTCAGGACCAGGCCGGAGCCATCCGGCTTGACCTCGAACACGCCTAAAGTCGAGATGATCAGGTTGACGACGCGCGTGCCAGTCAGCGGCAGGGTGCAGGCCTTCAACACCTTGGATTCGCCATGCTTGTTGGCGTGCTCCATGACCACGACGACGCGCTTGACGCCGGCGACCAGGTCCATGGCGCCACCCATACCCTTGACCAGCTTGCCCGGGATCATCCAGTTGGCGATGTCGCCGTTTTCCGCCACTTCCATGGCGCCCAGAATGGTCAGGTCGATATGGCCGCCGCGGATCATGGCGAAGCTGTCCGACGACGAGAAGAAGGCCGTCTCGGGCAGGGCGGTGACGGTCTGTTTGCCGGCATTGATCAGGTCGGGGTCCACCTCGTCGTCGTAGGGGAAGGGGCCCATGCCCAGCATGCCGTTTTCCGACTGAAAGGTGACGGTCATGCCTTCAGGGATGTAGTTGGCAACCAGGGTCGGGATGCCGATGCCCAGATTGACGTAGAAGCCGTTTTGCAGCTCTTTCGAAGCGCGAAGCGCCAGATCGTCGCGAGTCCAGGCCATGATTATGTTCCTTCTCTATGACGCACAGTACGCTGCTCAATACGCTTTTCGAACGTGCCTTGGACGATGCGGTCGATATAGATGCCGGGCGTGTGGATGTGGTCGGGATCGAGCGACCCTGTAGGCACAATCTCTTCGACCTCGGCGACGCAGACCTTGCCGGCGGTGGCCATCATCGGATTGAAGTTGCGCGCGGTCTTGCGGAAGATCAGGTTGCCGCGCTCATCGCCCTTCCAGGCCTTGATGATGGAAAGGTCAGCGACTAGGCCGGTTTCCAGCACGTAGTCGCGGTCACCGAAGCGCTTGACCTCCTTGCCGTCTGCCACAACCGTGCCGACGCCAGTGGCGGTATAGAAGCCAGGAATCCCTGCACCGCCGGCGCGGATGCGTTCGGCCAAAGTGCCCTGCGGATTGAATTCCAGTTCCAGCTCGCCGGCCAGGAACTGCCGTTCGAACTCCTTGTTTTCGCCGACATAGGAACTGATCATCTTCCTGATCTGGCGCGTGGTCAGGAGCTGGCCCAGGCCGAAGCCGTCTACGCCGGCATTGTTGGAGATGACGGTCAGGCCGGTGACGCCCGAGTCGCGCAAGGCCGCGATCAGGTTTTCCGGGATGCCGCACAGGCCGAAGCCGCCGGACATGACTGTCATGCCGTCAAACGTCAGGCCGTCCAGCGCGGTCCTGACGTCGGGCCATACTTTGGAAATGGGTTTGAAATCGGTGTCGGGCATATCGGTCTCCAATGCACGATTTCAGGCACCTAAGCTGAAAGCGGCACGCCTGTCACGCGATAATTGCTGCGTTGCAAACGGTTATTGCAGCAGGGGTTTCAAGGGCGCGTCGGGATCGGCAAGGACACCCGCATCCAGACCCGTCTTCCCCTTCCAAATCAGCAGCTTGGCGGCCATGAAATCGGCCGGGCGTGTGACGCATTCGGCTGAGCGCAGGCGGCCGTCGCCATCGAGGTGGAAGACGCTGAAAGCGCCCGAGGCAGGATCGCCACGAAGGGTCGGCGTCGTGCCTGGTATGGCCAGGCCGGCGATCTGGAGCTTGTGATCATATTGATCCGACCAGAACCATGGCGTCTCTATCACGGGGGGCTTGAAGCCGGTGATGGCGGCGGCCGCCTGCTTGGCCTGTTCGAGCGCGTTGGGCACGCTTTCGAGGCGAAACCTGCCCTCATAAAAGGGGAGGGTGCGCGAGGTCACGTCACCTATGGCGAAGATGGCGGGATCAGAGGTTCGCGCCTGTTCGTCGACGATGATGCCATTGCCGGTTTCAAGCCCTGCCGCGACCGCCAGATCATCGGCGGGAAGCGCGCCGATGCCGACAAGCAGCAGGTCGAATTCGTGTTGCGTGCCGTCCGCGAGATGGACGACCTTTCTATCGCCATCGCCGAGGCTCAGTTCGCTGACATGGGCGCCGGTGATGAGCTTCACGCCGTGCGCGGTGTGGGTCGTGGTGAAGAAGCTGGACAGGGCTTCAGACGCGACACGCGCCAGGATGCGGGCTTCGCGCTCAAAGACCGTTACCTCGCAACCGAGGTAACGGGCGGAGGCGGCGACTTCGAGACCAACATAGCCGGCGCCGATCAGGCCAATGCGACGGCCGGGCGCCAGCACCGCCTTGAGACGCTCGGCGTCGTCGAGCGTCCGCAGGAGGTGGTGCGGCACAAGTTCGACGCCCTTGGCCGGGAAGGGCCGCGCCTTGGAGCCGGTGGCAATGATCAGATGGTCATAGGCAATATGATCGCCAGAGGCGACGGTGACGCTCTTCGCAGCACGATCGATCGTGTAGCACCGCGTGTTCAAACGTGCCGTAACACGCTGATCAGCATAAAAATTCTCACCGCGCAGATACAGGTCTTCCAGCGAGGCCTCGCCCTTGAGCCAGGCCTTGGATAAAGGTGGGCGCTGATAAGGCAGGTAGGGCTCCTCGCCGATCAGGGTAATGTCGCCCTCGAAGCCGTACTGACGCAGCAAACCTGCCGCCGCCCCGCCGGCATGGCCGGCGCCGATGATGACCACTCCGGCCATGTCAGACGCCTTCCGGCACCGGCAGGTGGTTCTGCAAACAGAACGCTTTCAGCGTATTGTTGAGCAGGCAGGCGATCGTCATGGGCCCGACGCCTTTCGGCACTGGCGTGATGGCCAGGGCGCGATCCTTGGCGGCGTCGAAATCGACATCGCCGACGACCTTGGACTTGGGGCCATCTGGCGTCTCGACCGTGATGCGGTTGATGCCGACATCTATCACATAGGCGCCGTCCTTGACCCAGTCGCCCTGGATGAAGTGGGCGCGGCCGACAGCGGCCACCAGTATGTCGGCCGAGCGGCAGGCCTCGGCCAGGTCCTTCGTCTTGGAATGGGCAATGGTGACGGTGCAATCCTGGGCCAGCAGCAGTTGCGCCATCGGCTTGCCGACGATGTTCGAGCGGCCGACGATCACGGCGTTCTTGCCGGCCAGGGTGTCGCCGAACCTTGCGGCGGCGTCCTTCAGCAGCATCAGCGAACCCAGCGGCGTGCACGGCACGATGCCGTCGAGGCCCACGGCCAGCTTGCCGGCGTTCGAGACGTGGAAACCGTCGACGTCCTTCATCGGGTCGATGGCGTCGATGACCTTCAGCGACGACATGTGCCTGGGCAAGGGCAACTGGACCAGGATGCCGTTCACGACCGGGTCGTGGTTCAGCTCGGCAATCAGCGTCAGCAGTTCCGATTCCGATGTCGTGTCGGGCAGACGAATGGTGCGCGATTCCATGCCAATCGCCATGGTCTGCTCGCCCTTGTTCTTGACGTAGATCTGGCTGGCTGGATCTTCACCGACGATGACGACCACCAGGCATGGCGGCGTTGGATGCTGAGCTTTGAGGTCGGCGACGTGCTGGGCCAGGCGGGTACGAAGGCTTGCAGCATAGCCGGCGCCATCGATGATGTGGCCGCGGTTGTGGAGGGCGTTGGAAAGGGCGGACATCTGTCCTCCGTTATCGGGTACGAGGCAGGGCTTCGAGCAGGGCTTCGACGAGCGGCCGAAGCGCGTGACTCAAGGGGCCTGCGAGACCTGCGTCATACAGGTGTGGCGTGGCCATGTTCAAGTAGGTGTCCTGAACAATTTCGATCTGTATGGCGTGGATGCCTTGTGCAGGCTGGCCGTAATGGCGAGTGGTGTAGCCGCCCTTGAAGCGGCCGTCGATGACGTGACTGTAGCGGCTTTCGGTTTCGCCCCAATGGCGAATGATCTCGGCCAGGACAGGCGAGGCCGAGCGGCCGTCGTTCAGACCGAAATTGAGATCGGGCAGGCGGCCTTCGAACAGGTCGGGAATCGACGGCCGGATCGAATGGGCGTCGATCAATAGCGCGTAGCCGTGGCGGGCGACGGCAGCATCGAGCGTGGCCCGCAACTGCTCGTGATATGGCCGCCAGTAGACGTCCCGTCGTCGGACGACTTCTACAGCATCGGGCGTCGTGTGCGCGTAGATCGGGCGGCGGTCGAAATCGCTCAATGGGCAGAGATCGGTTTCGAACTTGCCGGGATAGAGGCTGGCATTGTCCGGGGCGCGGTTAAGGTCGATGACATAGCGCGAATGCGTGGCGAACAGCGTCGAGGCGCCGAGATCATGCGCAAAGTCGAACAGGCGGTGGACGTGATAGTCAGTCTCATGAACGCCCAGGCCGGTGGCGTTGAACTGGCCGGCGAGATAGGGCGGGATATGGGTGCCGACGTGCGGTGCGGAAACGACGAGCGGGCCGGGCCCTTCGACAAAGTCGAACAGGGCGATTTCATCCGTGATCTGACGGTGGACCTGCATGGTTGCCATTGAGACGATAGCGCGACTGTCTGTCAATCACTGCTTTTGCCAGACGCGCACATAATCGACCTCCATCCGCGCAGGGAAGGCTGTGTCATCGATGCCTTGCTGTCCGCCCCAGGCGCCGCCGATCGCCACATTGAGCAGCAGGTATTGGGGGGTATCATAAGGCCAGGTTTTCCAGTCGGCGTTCCCGGGTTTGTCCAGCCGGTAGTAGGGCTTACCGTCGACCAGCCAGGTCAGGCTGTCGGGGCGCCAGTCGAGTTGATAATTATGAAACTCAGTGCAGAGCGTCCGAACTTCGATCTCCCCGCCCTTTGGGGATTTCGTATCGACGGTGTGGCGCGAATGGGCTGTGCCGTAGATGGTCGTCGGTTCGAAACCGACCGATTCCATGATGTCGATTTCGCCCGTGTCGGGCCACTGGCCGGTGCCCAGCATCCAGATGGCCGGCCAATGACCGCGTCCGCACGGCAGCTTGGCACGGATGTCGAAGAATCCGTAGGTCCATTCGGCCCGGCCGCGCGTCACCAGCCGCGCCGAGGAGTATTTCTGGCCGCCAAAATCGGCAAACCCAGACACGTCATCGCGACGCGCTTCGATGACCAGCTTACCGTCCTCGATGCGGCTGTTTTCAGGACGGGCAAAGGCATAGTACTGGGCTTCGTTGTTCCACCAGCCGTCCTTATTGCGGCTGATATCGTAGTCCCATTTGGCGGGATCAGGCATAGCACCGGCGTCGAACTCATCCGTCCAGACCAGTCTGTAGCCGGCGCCTGGGACAACGCGAGGCGGCGCGATAGATGCCTGGCGGCGCTCGGAGGTTGCCTCTGTCCTGGTGACCAACAGCAAACCAGCAGCGCAAGCGGCCAAAATACCTGCGCCAGCGATGATCCAATGCCTTGTCATGTGCGCCGCCCTGCTTAGATTGCATAAGCGAATCATACGTTGGCAGGGACGGCTTGCCAAGCGATGTGATCGGGGCTGGACGGCATGGATATCAAGCTTCTTACCATCACCTTCGTATTCCTGATGGCCGGCTGCCTGATCGTGCCCCTGGCCCAGCGCTTTCGGCTGGGATCGGTGCTGGGGTACCTGATCGCCGGGATCGCCATCGCCCCTTTGGCGCGCACGGTCATCGGCGTCGATGCCGACGGAATCATGCACTTCGCCGAAATCGGCGTCATCATGATGATGTTCCTGATCGGCATGGAACTGGAGCCCGCCGTCCTTTGGCGCCTGAGAAAATCGATCGTTGGGCTTGGCGGCTTACAGGTGACCCTGACATCGGCGGCCCTGATGGCGGCCGGCTTCATGATGGGCCAGACCTGGCAGGCATCGCTTGCCATCGGCATGGCCTTGTCGCTGTCATCGACCGCGCTGGTCATGCAGATGCTCAACGAGAAGAACCTCACTCACACCCTGGTCGGCGAGACCTCATTTTCGGTGCTTCTGTTCCAGGACATCGCGGTCATCCCGATCCTGATCATCATCCCCTTGCTGGCCGTCGGCACGGGCGGCGCGATCCATGCTGAGAACCACAGCCTGATCGCGCACTGGCCGGTCTGGCTGCAGCCACTGGCGGTGGTGGCGGTCATCGCCGGGGTTATCCTGGCCGGGCGCTACCTGTCGCGCTACGTCTTCCTGGCCATCGCCAAGGCGAACCTGCGCGAAGTCTTCACCGCCATTTCCCTGGCCATCGTGATTGGCGTCACCATCCTGATGGAACTGATCGGCATGTCTCCGGCGCTGGGCGCCTTTATCGCCGGCGTGGTCCTGGCCAGTTCGCAATATCGCCGCACCATCGAGACCGATATCGAACCGTTCAAAGGCCTGCTGCTGGGCCTGTTTTTCATCTCGGTCGGCATGGGCATGGATTTCAGCGTGCTGATGCGACACCCGCTGGCCATGATTGGCGGGGTGATCGGGCTGATGACCGTCAAAGGGCTGATCCTCTACGTCCTGGGCAGCCGGTTCGGCGTGACCGGCCCGCAAGGGTTGGGCCTGGCGATTGGCCTGGCCCAGGGCGGCGAGTTCGCCTTCGTCCTGCTGCAACTCATTGGCGGGCTGAACATCATCGATGCCGAGGCGCAGAAGTTCCTCATCCTGCTGGTGGCGCTGTCGATCGGCTTTACGCCCATCCTGGTCGCCATCTTCAGCCGTTTCGTCATGCCGCGCTTCGTCAGTCAGTTGCCTGAACGCGCGTTCGACGTCATTGACGAGACCAACCCGGTGATCATTGCCGGCTTCGGCCGCTTCGGCCAGGTCATTGGCCGCTTTCTGCTGTCACAGGGCGTGGCGGTGACGGTCCTGGAAAAGAACCCGGACCAGGTCGAAACGGTCGCGCGGTTCGGCTTCAAGGCCTATTTCGGCGACGCCACGCGTATGGACCTGTTGCACAGTGCGGGAATAAGGGATGCGCGGATGCTGATCGTGGCGGTGGACGACGCCGATGCGGCGGTGGACATCGTCCGCCAGGTCAAGGAGCATTATCCGAAGCTGCTGGTCTTTGCCCGGGCGCGTAACCGGCGTCATGCCTACGACCTGCATAAGGCGGGGGTCGATGCCTATCACCGCGAGATGCTTGACGCCTCCCTTGCCTTGGCGCGCGAGGCCATGGTGGCGCTGGGCCGGGACGCCGCGGATGTCGAGCGCAAGGCGGCCAAGTTCCTGGCGCACGACATCCAGACGCTGAAGACGTCGTTCGCGTTCTTCGAAAGCGAACCGGAACTGATCAATTTCGCCAAGCTGAGTCGCGAGGAACTGGAGCGCATCCTGCGTGAAGACAAGCAGGATGGCGAGGCGCAGGAAGCTTCGAATTGAATTCTGACATCCCGGAAGATTACCGCAGCGATAAGGGGCGCTTCTGGAGATGTCAAAAATGCGTCGCTACGCCTATGGTTGGATCACCCTTATCTTTTTTGTCGTATCAATGATTGGGCACTGGGCGTTCGGCTGGTTCGCCTATCTCGAGGAGGCCAAGAGCCACGCCGAGGCGCCTCAGGTGATGGCCTATCTGATCGAGATGGGGCGCGACACGTTCGAGAACTGGCAGTCGGAATTTCTCCAGCTGATCTGGCAGGTCGTGGGGCTGGCCTACTTCCTCTATGTCGGGTCGCCGTCATCGAAGGAGAATGACGATCGCACGGAGGCCAAGCTTGATGCGCTGCTGGAACTGGTCGGCGGCGATAAGGGCAAGGACCTGATCAAGAGGATCGATGAAAGCCACTACCGTTATGCTGGCCATGCCGATCCCCATCGCGTTCCGCCTTACGACCCGGTTGAACGGGATATAAAAGAAGGGTCATGATGGCGTGGTCTGGGATACTGCTACAGCATTGGGGCGCGTTCCCGTTGCCAGAATGTCAAGGTCAGGACCAGACACAGCAGGACGCCGCCCCAGAGGCTGCGCAGGTCGAGGATGGCGAAAGCGACGGCGCCGAGACTGGCGCCAGCCACAAGCCCGGCCCAAAGAAAGAAATAGGGCTTCCACGCCCTGTCCTTCTCACCCAGCAGATAGCCCGCGAGCCGTTGCCCCAGCTTAACCAGTGCGCCGGTCATGTAGGTCACGCCGATGGAAACTTCACCTTCGCGCACGAAAACATTGTTGGCCGCGCCCATGGCGATGGCCATGAGCGGCACCGTAAAGGCGGCAGCGCCTACCTCATGGAGCACAGCCGCGGCGCACAGCGTCGACGACATGAAGACGAGGACTGAGGTTGAAGGAGGACGCGTGCTGAAATGGCGGATGATCCGGCCCGCCATGACGCCAAGAACGAACAGGGCGATAATTCCCAGCGGAATCAACGCGGTTTTCCATGTCGCTCCGTGGACGAGTTCGACCGCGGAACGCGTGGAATTGCCGCTCATGAAGGAAACGAAGTAACCGCCAAGGCTCAAAAATCCCAACGCGTCGATGTAGCCAGCGAGCAATGCGAGCCCAACGGCGATTATCTGCGAGGTCCGGTCATGGGCGTGCATCGAAGAAATGCATCTCCTTTGATATGCGCAATTAAGGCTGTCCGGATATTTGCACAGGATTGTCCTACGTGTGCAATGGTGTCGGCTGTGTACGGACTAAATAAGCCTGGCGGATGCGTTCACCGATCGCGATCCGCTATCCCGCAAGCCAACAGCGCCTGACGGGGCGCCTCCTACGTGTGAGTGAAACGAGCGAACCGTGAGCGGAAGGCTGGAGCGCAGCGACTAGCGACCAAGTGGGAGCGCAGCCTGCGTGGCGCCGAGGCGCTTTGCGCCTGAACGCAAAAACAAAAACTCATTTTTCGAAGAAAAATGGTGGACGCGACAGGGATTGAACCTGTGACCCTTCGCGTGTGAAGCGAATGCTCTCCCGCTGAGCTACGCGTCCGAACCATGGGGAGGCGCGGTATTAGCCCGAGGTGCGCCCGCGCGCAAGGGGGGTGATTATTTTATCACCGTCTTTATGGCGTCAACGAGCGCGTCGTAGTGATCGATCAGGACATCGCAGTCGAGTTCCTGTATCGGCCGCTCGCTGTAGCCGAAGCTGACAAGGATCGACGGCACGCCGGCATTGCGTGAGGTCATAAAATCTGTCTCGGAATCGCCGACCAGGATGGTTTTTGTGATGTCGCCGCCGATATCATCGACGCAGGCCTGGAGGTGTCCGGCATCGGGCTTTTTGTTGGGCACGCTGTCGGCGCCGCGGATCGAGCCGAAGCGGTCGAAGAGACCCAGACGCTTCAGAAGTTCGACCGACAGATAGGTGTGCTTGTTGGTGCAGACAGCCAGCCTGGCGCCGGCGGCTGACAGGGTATCGAGCGCATCGACGACGCCGTCAAATGGCCTTGAGAAGGCGTCGATATGGGGCTCGTAATGCTTGAGCAGGCGGTCGAGCAGCGGCTGTTCCTGTTCGGGCGCCAGCGGATGGCCGGCCAGGGCAAAGCCACGCCGTAGGAGTTCCAGCGCGCCACGGCCGATCAGGGGGCGGGCTTCGTCAAGATGGTAGGGCTTTATTTCTTCTTCGCGCAGGACCAGGTTGAGCGCGCCGATGATGTCGGGTGCGGTGTCAACGAGCGTACCGTCGAGGTCGAACGCGATGATGTAGCCGTTAAGATCCATATTTTCTTGAGCCTTGAACAGTTTGCCGTCGAAATCGCCTTCGCTTTGGGCTAAATCGGCGCGATCCGCAATTGAAGAGTCGCTGATATGACTGAAAATACCGCCGGTTCCCACGCTCGCCGCGCCGCCGTCATCCTGGCCGCGGGGCAGGGGACGCGGATGAAGTCACCCCTGCCGAAGGTGCTGCACCGGATCGGCGGCCGCACCATGCTCGACCGGGCGATCGATGCGGCGTTCGAGGTCGGCTGTGAGCGCGTGATCGTCGTCGTCGGCAACCATTCGCCGTCGGTGCGCGCCACGGCCGAGAAGCGCGTCGGCGCCGAAAACATCGTCGTCCAGGACCCGCCGCAGGGCACCGGCCATGCCGTCAACTGCGCGCGTGAGGCCTTGAAGGATTTCGACGGCACGGTCATCGTTACCTATGGCGACAGCCCGCTGATGGCAGCAAAGGTCCTTGAGCCGGTCCTGGTCCTTGCCGCTGCCGCCGACCTGGCGGTGCTTGGCTTTGTCGCCGAAGACCCCGGCGCCTATGGCCGTCTGGTTCTGGACGGTGATCGCCTCAATGAGATTGTCGAGGCGCGCGAGGCGTCGAAGGAACAGTTCGCCATCAAGGCCTGCAATTCGGGTGTCCTGGCCTGCGGCCGCGAGCTGCTGTTCTCGCTGTTGTCCGAGGTCAGGAACGAGAACTCCAAGCACGAATATTACTTGACCGATATCGTCGGCCTGGCGCGGGCGCGTAACCTGCAACCGCGCGTCACTATGGCGATGGAGACCGAGGTCCTTGGCGCCAATAGCCAGGCGGAACTGGCGGTCATCGAGCGCGTCTGGCAGGACAGCGCGCGCAAGGCTTTCATGGAAAACGGCGTGCATATGCCGGCGCCGGAAACCGTCTTTTTCAGCTACGACACCCAGATCGAGCCGGGTGTGACGATCGAACCCAACGTCGTGTTCGCCGAAGGCGTTTCGGTGGCGTCCGGCGCCGTCATCCGGGCGTTTTCGCATCTGGAAGGCGCCAAGGTCGGCCCCGGTGCCCTGATCGGACCCTATGCCCGCCTGCGTCCGGGCGCGGATATCGGCAAGGACGTCCATATCGGCAACTTCGTCGAGGTCAAGAACGTCACGGTCGGTGAGGGCGCCAAGGCGAACCACCTGTCGTACCTGGGTGATGGCAGTGTCGGCGCTGGCAGCAATATCGGTGCGGGCACCATCTTCTGTAACTACGACGGCTATTTCAAATATAAGACGGTAATCGGTGAGCGCGCCTTTATCGGCTCGAACACAGCTCTGGTCGCGCCGGTGACGATTGGCGACGGCGCCATGACGGCTTCGGGATCGGTGATCACGCGCGACGTGCCGGACGATGCGCTGGCGTTTGGGCGCGCGCAGCAGACCGATAAGCCGGGCTGGGCTAAGACCTTCCGCGACACGAAATCCGCCGAAAAGGCAGCGAGCAAGACATGACGGCAGACGAACAAAAAGAAGCGGTGGGCGAGGCGGCCCTCCAGTATGTCAAGGACGGCATGAAGGTCGGTCTTGGCACCGGCTCGACGGCCGCCTATTTCGTCAAGGCGATCGCGCGCGAGGTCAAGGCGGGCAAGAAGCTGACACTGGTGTCCACCTCGGTGCAGACGACGCAGTTGGCGCAGAGCCTGGGCCTGACCATCCACGACATCAACGACGTCGGCACGCTCGATGTCTGCGTCGATGGCGCCGACGAGATCGGTGAGGGCCTTGCCCTGATCAAGGGCGGCGGTGGTGCGCTGCTGCGTGAAAAGCTGATCTGGGAACAGGCGAAGACCTGCGTGGTTATCGCCGACGCCGGCAAGCACGTGGCGACACTCGGCAAGTTTCCGCTGCCGGTCGAGGTCGAGCCATTTGCCTATAAGGGCACGGTCAACCGGATCGGCGACGTGCTCCAGGAATTCGACATCGCCATGATGCCGGTGATGCGCAAACGCGACGGCAAGCCCTTTCTGACCGATGGTGGCAATCTTATATTCGACATCGCCTGTGGGCGGATCGAGGAGCCTGCGGGCCTGGCCAATGCCTTGAAGTCGCTGACCGGCGTGGTCGATCATGGCTTCTTCCTGGATCTCGCCGAAGTGGCGCTTCTGGGGACGGAAGCCGGCGTGAACACCATATATCCGTAAGGACTGACCACGAACCACACGAACATGCACGAACTTCATTATCGATGGCACCCGTTCGTGTCTGTTCTTGTGGTTCGTGGTTCAAAAGCACTGCGTGCAAGGAACTGAGTAGATGGCTGAGTACGATTACGATCTGTTTGTCATCGGCGCTGGATCGGGGGGCGTGCGCGCCGCGCGGCTGGCGGCCAATCTGGGCCTGAAGGTCGCCGTGGCGGAAGAAGACCGGCCGGGCGGCACCTGTGTCCTGCGTGGCTGCGTCCCCAAAAAGTTCATGGTCTATGCGTCCGAAGTGCCCGAGCAGATCGAGTACGCCCGTGGTTTTGGCTGGGATGTCCAGTTGGGTGCCTTTGACTGGCCGAAATACCGCAACCATCAGGAAGCCGAACTGACGCGCCTGTCGGGCATATACGGTTCGAACCTGGCGCGCGCCGGCGCCGAGATCATCGCTGCCCATGCCAGCTTCAAGGACGAACATACCATCGCGCTGTATACTCACGCCGGTGAGTATCGAGAGGTGACAGCGAAGACGATCCTGATCGCCGTGGGCGGCTGGCCCTTCCTGCCGCAGCATTGCCCGGGCGTTGCCGAACACGCCCTGACATCGAACGATATGTTCAAGCTGCCCAAGCTGCCTAAGCGCATGGTTATCGTCGGCGGCGGCTATATCGCGGTCGAATTCGCCGGCGTAATGCACGGTCTCGGCGTCGAGGTCACGCTGATGTATCGCGGCGAGAAAATCCTGCGCGGGTTCGATAGCGAAGTGCGCGATCACCTGACCGCCGAGATGCGCCTGCGCGGCATCAATATCATGTGCCAGGTCGATCCGATCAAGCTGCACAAGGAAGGCGACGAGATCGTCGTTCATCTCAACAACGGCGAATTCTTCCGCACCGAGCAGATCATGTACGCCTCGGGCCGCAAGCCCAAGACCGAGGGGCTGAACCTCGATGCGCTGGGGATTACGCCCGACGTCCACGGCGCCATCCCGGTCGATGCGTATTCGCGGACCAAACACCCGCATATCTACGCCATCGGCGACGTCACCAACCGGTTGAACCTGACGCCGGTGGCCATCCGCGAAGCCGTCGCCTTTGTCGAGACGGCCTTCAAGGACAATCCGACGGCCTATGACTACGAGAATGTGCCGACGGCCGTCTTCTCGCAGCCGCAGATCGGCACGGTCGGCCTGAGCGAAGACCAGGCCAAGGAAAAGGGCATCAAATACGACGTCTACGCGACGAAGTTCCGCATGATGAAGACGGCCTTCACGGGCGGCGAAAGCCGCGTGCTGATGAAGCTGGTCGTTGACGCCGAGAGCGATGTCGTGCTGGGGTGCCATATTATTGGCGGCGATGCGGGTGAGATCATCCAATTGGCGGGCATTGCCGTGAAGGCGAAGCTGACCAAGGCGCAATGGGATGCGACCTGCGCCGTCCATCCGACCGCAGCCGAAGAGCTCGTGACCATCAAGGATAAGCGCCTGTGAATGTGACCTTGCCGCCCAAACTGGCTGACTTCTGGCAAAAATTCCGCGCGGGCTATGCCGAAGGCGTCCTGGTCAACTTCTTTATCCTGTTTGCCATCTTTGCCTATTTTGCGCCGTCGGGCGTCATACCGGCCGCCATGTTCATCGCTGGCCTGTGCAGCCTGGGTTATCTGTCGCTGAAAAAAGGCGCGCCTATTCATCGCTTCTGGCCTGTGGCGGGGCTGAGCCTGGCCATCCTGGTGTTCGCCGTACTGCGTTCAGATTTTGTCGACCTGCTGTTGGCCGGGAAGAGCCTGGGCGACGCCTACTGGACCTCGACACGATACTTCCAGGCGCCGCTGATCAGCTGGTTCACGACCTGGGCCTTCGTCTTTGCCGCGTGGCGGCTGAGTCCGGCGCGAGGACAGCGTGTAGCAGTGTTCGTCGCCTGGATTTTCATCGGATTGGTGGTCATTCAACTCCTCGACTGCCTGGGCAATCTGGCGATGCGCAACGGCATGAATCAGCGCTTCTTCGGCAACGCCCGGCCGGAAATGCTGATCGTCGAAAGCTCCAACCTGAACCTGGTCCTGCTGATGCTATTCTGGCCCCTGGCTTTCCTGGCTATGCAGCGGCGGTGGATCGCAGGCGTTGCCGCCGCAGTCGCGGCCATCGGACTTGGTGGCTTTGTTGTCGACAGCAATGCGCACATCGTTGTGCTTGCAGTCAGCGCCATTGCCTTTTTCGCCGCGCGCTACTGGCCGGCCGGATTGACCCGCAAGGCCATACTGCCTGAGCGTGTCGCGGCAGGGATCGCGGTCGTCGTGACCTTAGCCTTCCCACTGCTGATCCAATGGCTGGTCAAGACCGGTCTGGCGACACAAATCCACGATAACGTGCCACGTTCGTGGGCGCACCGGATCGAAATCTGGACCTATGCGGTCGAACGCTCGCTGGAAAAGCCGGTGTGGGGGTGGGGGTACGAGGCGACGCGCCACTTCGAGCCAATCATCCCGCTCCATCCGCACAACATGTCGCTTCAGGCGTGGCTGGAGCTTGGAATACCGGGCCTACTGCTGCTGGCCGCCATGTGGGGCGGCATCTTCTGGTTCATGGCACCGAAAAATGTGGCGCCCATATCCCAAAGCAACGGCTTCATCGAACTGTCGGCGATTTCCAGCGGTGCGATTGAAGAGCCTACGGCTGAACAGAAGGCGCGGCCGTACATGCTGGCCGCCGCCACGGCCTATTTCACCCTCAACACCCTGAGCTATGGCATGTGGAAGGCCTGGCTGATCAGCCTGGGCGCGATGATGCTGGTGGTGGCCATTCTGGCAATCAAGGCGGTAAAACAAGACGGGATCGTTGCTGATACAACTATAAGACCGTGACTTTACAGTAATTTTTAGTAGAGCCTGAAAATATTGCCTGACTGGCCAGTTGAGTTTGTGCCTCGAAGCGTTTACATACCGTCCATGAGCAAAGTATGGTCCCCCAAAGACTGGCGTTCAAAGCCAGCCCTGCATATTCCGAACGATTACCCGGATACGCAGGCCCTTAGTCAAGTTGAAGACGAACTGACGCGGCTGCCGCCGCTGGTGTTCGCCGGTGAAGCGCGCCGCCTGACCGCCGCGCTTGGCAATGTCGCCAACGGCAACGCCTTCCTGTTACAGGGCGGCGATTGCGCCGAGAGCTTCAAGGAATTTTCGGCCGACAATATCCGTGACACCTTCCGCCTGATCCTGCAGATGGCGGTCGTTCTGACCTTCGCCGGCGGCCGTCCGGTGGTCAAGGTCGGCCGCATCGCCGGCCAGTTCGGCAAGCCGCGGTCGTCGCCCGTCGAAACGATCGATGGCGTGACCCTGCCGAGTTACCGCGGCGACAATATCAACGGCATGGACTTCACACCGGAGTCGCGCCTGCCGGACCCGCAACGCCTGATCAAGGGTTACCATCAGTCGTCGGCGACGCTGAACCTGCTGCGCGCCTTCGCAAACGGCGGCTATGCGGATCTTTACAACATCCATAAGTGGACGCTGGGTTTTGTGTCGTCGCCGCAGGGCGAGCGCTACCGCGCCCTGGCTGAAAAGATCTCCGAGACCTTAAGCTTCATGTCGGCCATCGGCGTGACGCCGGAAAGCCATCCGCAGATCCGCCAGGTCGATGTCTTCACCAGTCACGAAGCGCTGTTGCTGAACTTCGAACAGGCAATGACCCGCGTCGATTCCACTACGGGCGACTGGTACGACACTTCGGCGCACATGCTGTGGATCGGTGAGCGCACGCGTCAGCTTGACGGCGCCCACGTTGACTTCATGAAGGGCATCAATAACCCGATCGGGGTCAAATGCGGACCGACGCTTGAGCCCGACGAGTTGCTGCGCCTGATCGATACGCTGAACCCGAACGCCATTCCGGGCCGTTTGACTTTGATCGGCCGCTTCGGTTCGGACAAGGTCGCCGAGCGCCTGCCGAGACTCATGGCGGCGACGCACAAGCACGGCGTGCCGGTGGTGTGGTCGATCGACCCCATGCACGGCAATGTCGTCAAGGCGGCCAACGGCTACAAGACGCGGCCTTTCGACCGTATCCTGTCGGAAGTCCGCTCGTTCGTCGATATCGCGGCGTCGGAAGGTGTTCACCCGGGCGGTATGCACCTGGAAATGACAGGGCAGAACGTCACCGAATGCACCGGCGGCGCCTTTGCCCTCTCGGAAGAAGACCTGCAGGATCGTTACCACACGCACTGCGACCCACGTCTCAATGCCGACCAGGCGCTGGAACTCAGCTTCCTGGTCGCCGAGCGCCTGCACGCGTTGAAGGACAGGTCTGTCAAGGCTGCCTGATCCGGTATTACTGACACGGCCTGTCGGTGATTGCGCTTAACCGGGAACTCCGTTACAGGAGTGACCATGTTGCAATTGCGATCACAATTGACACCTGAAACAAGGGCGGCGTTTGCCGCCCTTTACCGTCTGTCATGGCCGGTCGTCATGTCGCGCCTTGGCTTCATGCTGATGGGGCTGATGGACACCTTGGTCGTCGGTCATTTCTCGTCGGCGGAACTGGGCTTTCACTCCCTGGCCTGGGCGCCGACCAGCATCTTCCTCGTGACCTCGATCGGACTTCTGGTCGGCGTGCAGGTCAAGACCGCGCATTTCGTCGGCGGCGACGAACACCACCGCATCGGCGGGACCTTCCAGCGCGGTATGGTTTATGCCCTTATCCTGGGCGTAGGGTCGATGATCCTGCTGATGCTGGCCGGTCCATCCATGCTGACGGCCACCGTCAAACCCGGTATCGCCGCGGGCGCCGCCGGGCCGCTGATGGTCTTTGCGCTCAGCATGCCCTTCTACATGGTGGCGGTGGCCGTATCGGAATTCCTCGAAGGACTGGGGCGGACGCGGCCAGGCATGGTCTTCACCTGGGCCGGCAATGTCGTCAATGTCGCGCTGCTGCTTGTGCTCGTGCCAGGCATCGTCCGGCTTCCGGGGATCGACAGCGACGGCGCCATGGGGGCTGCCATTTCGACCTTCGTTGCGCGCGGCCTGGTGACGCTGGGCCTGGTGATCTACCTGTTCACACTGAAAGAGGTGAAGCCGCTGCGGTTGCTGGGCCGTCATGCGCCGGACCCGCAAGGCGCGCGCGAACAGCGCCAGGTCGGTTACGCCGCCGGGGCCTCCTACTTTATCGAAGTTGCCGCCTTTGCCGGCATGACGGTCTTCGCTGGCCGGATGTCCGAAGAAGCGGTTGCCGTCTGGGCGATCGTGCTGAACTTCGCCAGTATCGTCTTCATGGTGCCCATGGGCCTGGCCATCGGCTGTTCGGTCCTGGTCGGCCGGGCCTACGGCGCGGAGGACCCACCGGGCATTGCTCGGACGGGACGGGTGAGTTTCATCTCGGCCGGCGCCTTCATGATGGCGGTGTGCCTTACCGTGCTGATCGGGTCGCAGTGGCTGGCGGCTGGCTATACCTCGGAAGCGGCTTTGCGGACGGGGGTCCAGGCCGCGCTATTGCTGGCCTGTCTGTTCTTCATTCCCGACGGCATCCAGGTCGTGGCGGCCCAGGCCTTGCGCGCGCGCCAGGACGTGCTGGTGGCGCCGGTGCTGCATTACATTGCCTACGGGCTGATCATGTTGCCCCTCGGATATCTGTTCGCACTACATTTTAACATGGGCGTGCCGGGCCTGATCTATGCCTGCGCGCTCGCCAGCTGGATGTCAGCCTCTCTTCTGACGGCGCGCTTTTTTTGGCTGGACCGTCAGGCGGCAATGCGACACAAGGCGGCGTAAACAGGAGCGGCGGCATGCTGGACGATCTGCAGGGCAAGGTGGTGCTGATTACGGGCGCGAGCACGGGCATAGGCGCCGCCGCGGCCAAGGGGTTCGCCGCCTTGGGCGCGAAGGTGGGCGTTCACTTCAACAGCAATGAGGCCGAGGCGCAGAGGGTGGTCGACCTGATCCGCGCCGATGGCGGCGAGGCGAAACTGTTTCAAGCCGATCTGGGCCAGCCGGATCACGCCAAGGCCCTGGTACAGGCGGCTGCGGCGAAGTTCGAGGGGCTGGATGTCCTGATCAACAATGCCGGCGCCATGTTCACTCGGACGCTGTTCCAGGATTGGGACGACGCGCTTTACGACCAGGTGATGGCGCTCAATGTCCGCGCCGTGATTTCCGGCAGCCAGGCGGCTGTCCCCTACATGCAGGCAAGGGGCGGGGGCGCCATCATTAATGTCGGCTCGATCGCCGGCAATAATGGCGGGGGGCCGGGTTCAGGCCTGTACGCCGCCGCCAAGGCCGCCGTCCATAACCTGACACGGCACATGGCGTTGGATCTGGCCAAGCACCAGATCCGCGTCAATGCCATTGCGCCGGGCGTGGTCGACACTGCCTTTCACGCAGCCACTCCGCCTGAGCGCATGGCGGCTATGCTGGCCGCGGTCCCGCTCGGCAGGCTGGGCGCGCCGGAAGACTGCGTCGGGCCACTGGTCTTTCTGGCGTCGAAATCGCTGAGTGGCTACGTCGCCGGCCAGATCCTTCACGTTAACGGCGGGCAGATGATGCCAGCTTAAGCTGGCATCATCTGCTTTTTTGCTTGCGCTAACGCTTCGCTCCTTGAGCGCGGTTGATGCCTGCCGGCGGCCTCACCGTTCATTATTTCCAAACTTAGCGAATTAATATCAATTCCAATAATGCGGAATTAAAAGAGCTTCCGGCCGTATAAGATGGCCGCCGATCCGATCAGACACAGCACAAGCCCACCGGCATCCCAGGCGTCGGGCAACTGCTTTTCGATCCACCACATCCAGGAGAGCGATGCCGCAATATAGATGGCGCCATAGGCCGCATAGGCGCGGCCGGCTGCGGCGCTGTCGACCAGGGTCAGCAGCCAAGCAAACAGACAGAGCGACAGCACGCCCGGCAGCAGCCACCACGCAGGCTTGCCAAGCTTGAGCACAGCCCACAGGCTGTAGCAGCCGGCGATTTCGGCGATCGCGGCAAGCACATAGACGGCAAAACTCCTCATACCGCCACTGTGCCTGTTCAGACGCCGAGAATCCAGCCTTCTTCCGTGGCGGCAATTTCGCTGTCCGCCTCGCTCAAACCCTTGGGCGCGGCAAACAGGCCGGCCAGTTCGCCCTTGTCGTCCTTTTCGGCCAACGCCGTGGCAGTCAGGCGCACCTGGGCGGCGTCCTTGACTTCGCCAGCCGCGGCGTCGCCTTCGAACAGGGGCGGGTAGACTTCGGTCACAAGCGTGTTGATGCCTTCAAGGGCTGCGTCGTCCAGCGCGCCGAAGCCGGTTTCGAACGGCCACAGTCGCGCGGTCTCGCCCAACGCATCCATGACCGACTTGGTCGCGGTGATGCCCAGCATGGCCTGGCCGCCGACCACGCCGGCGCCGTGCATCTGCCACAGGCTTTTCGGCTGGGCGGTCTTTTTCACCTGTTTGCGTGCCACCTCTTCGGTCAGGCGGAACTCGGGGAAGTCGCCGAACGAGTCAGGCTTCAGGGTCGACAGCCACTTCTGCGCGGCGTTCTTTGGGCAGCCCCAGAACGGCCAGGCTTCGTCCGTCATCAGCCGGTTCATCTTGGCGGCGACCTGGAAGCGATTATTGGTATTGTCGGCCTTGTCGACGACATTCTGAACCAGGAAGGTGCGCATGGCCTGCCAAGGCGTGCCCTTGAGATCGAGGCGGCTGACCGTGCCACGCGGAAAACCCAGCGCAAATGCCATGCCCAGCAGGATGCGGTCGCCGCGCTTGTGCAGGTCGGCCAAAATGGAACGCAGCAGGGTGAGGGCTTCGGCGCGCGTCGCCGGATTGTGGGCTTCGTACGACAGGCGGAAACGCACGTCGCGCTTCATAACGCCGATCCACACCGAGGACTCGCCCGTCTTCTTGCCTTCGGCGGCACTGTAGTCGACAATCACATAGGCGCCGAAAAGACGTTTCACGGCAGTCTCCAATATAGCGTCCAGAATAGCTTACCGCCCAGGCGTGAGGCCTGAGCGGTCAAGGTGGCGTCGCTTTTAACGCGGCGGTTGCGGGTGCGAAAGGGCTTTATGCAATGATCACGCGCCTGTGCACATGATATCGTCTCGATATCCTTGGGAATAATTTCCAAAAAGTCATTTTCGTTCCGGCGCGAAGCGGTCTACAACCCCTCGTCGAACGGGGAGAGGAGATGGTCATGTCGGAGCTTTTGCGGGTAGGTGTTGCTGGCGCGGGTGTTTTTGGCGGTTATCATGCCAACAAATACCGTCAGGCCCCTGAAGCCGGCATCCAGGTCGAGTTCGTCGGCATCTACGACCTCGACAAGGATCGTGCCGAGAGCCTGGCGGATGGTTATGGCGTCAAAGCCTTCCATGGCGACCAATTCGACGATTTTCTAAGCCGGCTGGATGTGCTGACGATCGCCACGCCGGCCTTCGCGCACGCCGGGATTGCGCTTAAGGCGCTGAATGCCGGGGTTCATGTCTATAGCGAGAAACCGTTGGCGACGTCCGCTGAAGACGGTGATCAAATGGTCGACCTGGCGCAGGAAAAAGGCCTGGTGCTGGCCTGCGGCCATCAGGAGCGGAGCGTGTTCGAAGCCATGGGGCTTTATGACGTGACCGAGCGTCCGACGCGCCTGGAAGCCGTCCGTAACGGCACGGCGTCGACACGCAATCTCGATGTTTCCGTCGTGCTGGACCTGATGATTCACGATCTTGACCTGGCGCTCAGCCTGTCTGGCAGTGAACCAGGAGGCCTCGACGCCTCGGCGCGCCGCCGTCAGGAACCGGGATACAGTGCCGCTGGCGCCGACGAAGTGACTGCGGAACTGACCTTCGAGAATGGCTCGACCGCCTTGTTCAAGGCGTCGCGCATGGCCGATGCCCGCGAACGCACCATGCGGATCGTTTACCCCAGCGGAGAAGTGTCGATCGACTTCCTCAACCGCACGTTTGAGAATACGACGCCGTTCGCGCTCAATGCCGAGTTTTCCGAAGCCGTTATCGCTAAGGATCCTCTGGGGACCAGCGTCTATCGCTTTCTGGAAACCGTTCTGGGACGCCGCGAGCGGCCGCTGTGTACGGGCGAGGAGGCCCTGGCGGCGCTGAGCCTGGGCCTGGCGATCGATGAGGCAGTGGAAGAGCCGGTCGAGGCAGAGTAGGCGGGCGTTCGTTAAGGACGCCTCATAAGCTTCGCTAATGCGAATGACCCTTGAAGATGATGCCGAAGGCCAGGATGCCATAGCCCCCAAGGGCCAGCCAGTAGCGGTATTCCGTCACATAGGGCAGGGGACGGAAATAGCCGACCACGCTTGCCATGACCAGCGCCACGGACACGAAGAACAACAGTAATGTCAAGGCTGACAGCTTCATGGCCGACGCTTCTTACTACCCCACCTGTCCGGTT
>CBFGPQ010000013.1:0-40617 GCA_965650705.1 uncultured Asticcacaulis sp.
GGGTGATGCCGGCAATCTCAAGCCCACGCCGGTTGGTCAGGTTGGAATGGCCGAACGACGACCGCACCATGATCGGCCGCGCCGTCCTCAGAGCATCGAGGTCGGCATGACCAAGTACCGTACCCGGCGGCTGCATGGCCTGTTCGTACCAGTTGATGACGACCAGCCATTTTGCCGCATCGGCCTCCGGCTCGGCATCCAGGCACTGCTGGATCTTCGCCTGGAACTGTGCGACCGTCAGCGCCTCATAGCGCAGATTGCAGTTCAGTTCGCGCAATCCCCCCGATTGCGGATGCATATGGCCATCGACCAGGCCTGGCATAGCCATCCGGCCTTTCAGGTCGATTTTCCTGGTCCTGCGCCCGACGAAGGGTTTGGCGCCGGCATCATCGCCAACATAGACGATCCGCCCGTCACGCACCGCCAGGCTTTGCGCGACGGTGTCCCTGGCATCGACCGTGTGGATACGGCCATTGACGAAAACCGTGTCGGCAGGCCTGGGCCTTGCAAGCGCCGGCGAAACACACAGCGCCAGAGCCAGAATACTTACGCAGAGGCTTTTCATCGCGCTATCTCCCAACCTGCCCGTCGTGGCAATCTAGGCCTTTTCCACTGTAAAGCCAAAGCGCATTCGCCTGGCATGCGGCCAATGGACACCGCCATCAGGCAAGGCTAAGCTGGCCTCTGGATCATCCCGGATCACCCTATGCACGCACGTTTCTTCGCCACCGCATTTGTCCTGCTCGCGCTTGCCACCCCGCTTTCCGCCGCCACGACCTATACAGGCGATCGCATTGACGGCGTCCAGGTGATCGATAGGCTGGATGTCTCCGATCTGCCCGGCGGCAAGACCAAACTCTGGTTCCGTCCGCTCGACACCGCCATCGGCCAGGGCTGGTATATACCGATCGTCGTCATCAAGGGCGCCAAGCCGGGACCGAAGTTCCTGATTACAGCGGGTATCCACGGCGACGAACTGAACGGCATCGCGGTCATCCACAGCCTGGCGGACACCATAAAGCCTGAGACCTTAAGCGGCACCATCGTCGCCATTCCAGGTCTGAACACGCCGGGGCTGCTGCATTCGACGCGCGGCTTCACATCGGACATCATCGGCACCAGTGGCGAAAACCTAAACCGGCTGATGCCCAACGTCCCTCACCCGGATGAGACCGACGGCAGCCCGGCTTCTCGCTACGATCAACGCATCTGGACGCAGTTGTTCGTCGGCAATGCCGACTTCGCCGTCGACCTTCACACCCAGTCGCGCGGAACGGTCTATCCGGCTTACGTCTTTGCCCAGACGGGCGAAGCGCGGAAAATCGCCGACGTACTCAGGCCCGATGTAATCAATATGGATCCGGGTGTCGACGGCGCCGTCGAAAACATGCTCAACGGGATTGGCGTTCCCGCGGTCACCTATGAACTGGGCGCCCCGGAAACGTTCGACGAGCCCATGATCGCCCGCACCCTGGCGGGCCTGCGCAATCTGATGACCGCGCGCGGCATGCTGGCCGGCAAGGTGGAGGCGCCCGGCAGGCCCTTTGTCGGCAACGCCATCGGCAACGTCAAATCCGCAAATGGCGGCTGGGCCCGGCTCAAAGTCAAGATTGGAGATACAGTCAAGGCCGGTCAGCCTTTGTTCAGCGTCCATAACCCCTTCGGCGAACAGGTCGCCGTGGTCACCGCCCCAAATGCCGGCCAGGTTCTGTCGCTGGCGACCGATCCCCGCGTCGAGCCCGGTGACTGGGTGGTCAGACTGATCTGGTGGGACGACGCCTTGCCGTGCAAGCCCGACGGTTGCCCCCCTGGCCCAATCTCGTCCGACAAGAATTGACAACGTGTTTAAGACGCCGGCGTTCTGTTCCTGAATGACCCGGTGTTTGAAACGTGCCCAAACGCGGATAGTTCATTAAAGGACGCGAAACACGCTTATACTTCCTTTCCGAGGCCTGCCCTTGGCGGGTTACAACTTTTGCGCAGATAATCCTGTACATCAGCATAGCTGTTGTCGCGATCCGTCTTGCTGAGCTGACCCCGGCTATCGAGAAGCTTCCACGCGGCCTTGGTCTCGGCCCATGCCTGGCAGGCCTTGGCATAGTGGCCCGCATTGTAGAAATTCCCGCCCCGCGTCGCCAGCGTCGTCGCCAGACCACGAACTGCGAACGGTGCGCCGTCGGCACGCTCAATGCGCAGTTTCTGAGTGGCGATGACCTGATCGCTCACTGTTTCGGCTTGGCCGTACATCTTCTGGTCGGTGAGAACCTGAGCATAGACATCACCGGTCGCCGCCACCAGTTCCAGGACGCCAAGGTCGGAACTGTCGCGCGCTTTCCAATCTGAGGCCAGCTTATACGCCTCGGCGATCGAGGCCCTGGCTTCAGCGTCGCGCATATTGGTGCGGTGAACGATGGCATCGTAGCGCAGGCCGAGAATTAGGCCGCGCAGCGCCTTGGGATTGCCCCCGTCACGACGGACCCGTTCCCGATTTACGGCGATGTTTTCAGCAAGGGCGGCACGGGCTTGCTCCGGCTGTTTGAGCTTGTGACAAGCCTCCCCCAGCAGACGCAACGAGGCGCTGCGCGCCGCCAGCACCTTCAGGTCTAAACGGTATCGCTGCGGCATGGCCTTGAAAATGGCATCCGCTCGCAACAACACCTCGCGTCCCTCCTTGAACTTGTCGTCCCACAGCCAGGAATCGCCTTCCGCCTGTATAGCCGTCAAATACAGCGCGGCGAGTTTCGCATCCGCAGAGGCCAGGGGTTTCAGCAGCCCTTGCGCCATTATCGCCTGACGCCGTGCTTTTTCAGGATCGTTATCGTTGTAGAGGTTATTCCCCGACTGCTCGACCAGCAACTCGGCATAGGCCGCAGCCGCATCGGCATCATCCGGGCTCTGTTCGACCGCCGCCTTCAGTACCGCCTCGCCGCGCGCCAGCAGGGCCGTCGCGTCCTTGTACCGGCCAAGCGTGCTTTCCTGGCCACCACCCATTACCTGGGACAGGCGGACAAGTCCCTTCCCGGCCTCGACACGAACGGCGACCGGCGCGTTTGTATCGTTTGCCAGCTTATCGAGATAGTCAACCCCGGTTTTCGCCAGCAGTTCGCGGGCTTTAGTCGCTCCCTCAACCTTGCTGACCTCATCATAAACGTCGAACAGGAGCGTGTTGGCGATGGCGCGTGTTTGTTCGAAGCGCATTTCGGCCTCGGTCCGCGCCAGCTGGGCCTTGTGATTAGCCAGCAACACAAGGCCGAAAGCCGCAACGACGGCGATGGCGGCGACGGACGCCACCAGGACACCAAAGCGATGACGGCCGGCGAACTTGGCGAAGACGTAGCGCCGCCCGCCGTTCACAGCGGTTACTGGCCAGCCACTCCGATAGGCGTCAATATCGGCGCGCAGGGCGTCGGCGGTCGGATAACGGTCCCCGGGCGCGATCGCCGTGGCGCGGGCGATAATGGCATCGAGCTCGGGATCGGTTTGCGCGGCAAGCAGGTGCTCAAGCAGCTTCCCCAGCGAATAGATATCGGCGCCCGTTGTGACTTCGGAGCTATGCATGCGCTCGGGCGCCGCGAAGCCGGGGGTAAGGCTCAGGCTGGCGGTGCCGCGCGACCGCTCGCCCACGCTGCCTTCGCTGTCGGCCAGACGTGCGATGCCAAAATCGATCAGCTTGACCACGCCGTCGCGGGTGACCAGCACGTTCGATGGCGTCAGGTCGCGGTGGACGATCAGGTTGCGGTGCGCGAAGGCAACGGCGCGGCACACGTCGCAAAACAGGGCCAGGCGCGCCTCACGGCTCAAAGCGGCTTCATCGGCGTATTGCAGGACCGGCAGGCCGTCGACCCATTCCATGACGATGAAGGGCTGGCCCTGCTCCGTTTCGCCGCCGTCATATAGCTGGGCGATATTGGGATGGGACAGGCCCGCCAAAATCTGGCGTTCGCGCTGGAAGCGCTCGATCAGGGACTGCGACAGCAGACCCGACTTGATGATCTTGATGGCGGCGACGTGATTGAAATCACCCGTCATGCGCTCACCACGGTAGACCGCGCCCATGCCGCCGCGACCGATCAGGCCAGTGATGCGGTAGGCCCCGATGCGTTCGGGTGCGGGTTCTTCTACCAGGTAGTCGGACGCCGAACCCGTCTTCAGGTTCAGAAGCGTCTCCGCCTTGAGCATGGCTTCAAGACGTCGCCTCAGCCTAGGCTTGCCCTTTGTCTGCGCTTTGATCCATGTGGGTCGATCGGCTTCGGGGATGTCGAGGAGCGCTTCGAACAAGGCAAGCGCCAGGCGTTCCGTTTCCAGATCGCTCTCAGTCATTGTCCACCGGGTGGTTCAGGGCGTCCGTGAGCCAGGCCCGCGCCACCGTCCACCGCCGCTTGATCGTCGCTTCGGACAGGCCGGTCACTTCGGCGATATCCTCTACCGTCATGCCGCCGAAATACCGCATCTCCACCAGTTCCATGAGACCCTCGTCAATTGCCTTCAAACGGATTAGCGAGGAATCGAGGGAAATCAGGTCATAGCGCTGGTCGCCTTCGACGCGAGTCGTCAGTTCGACCTTGTGGTGCTGGCGTTTGTCGCTGCGCTTCTGGCGGGCGTAGTCGATGAGAATGTTGCGCATCATGCGCGACGCCAGCGCGATCAGGTGGGCGCGATCATTGGCGTCGATGCGTTCGATCTGCATCAGGCGCAGGATGACGTCGTTGATCAGATCGCAGGTTGACAGCGACGAATTCTGTTCACGGCGCAGGCGGGCGGCGGCAATCTGACTGAGCTCCGGGTGCAGACGGCTGATCAGGCGATCACGGGCACTCATCTCGCCGGCGCGCCACTGCCCGATCAAAACCCGTGTCTGTCCGATCTCCATGCCCCTACCCTCATCCCGACAGGTAACAACGATACCCGACTTTGCGGCCAAAAGCAAAAGCACGGCGGGAGCTTACATTTTTTCAATAGGCCCTGAACCGTTTTGTGACGCCATCGCGCTTACTCGGATAGAGCGGTCCATCTGCCGGCCGCCGTCCTTTCCGGGGGTCGAAACCTATGCAGCTATCCAAACCAACAGACCTGTCAGGTCTTCTGACATCAAAGGTCAAGGCGCACATGGCGGGCGGCGGCCTGATGGGCAACCGCGCCGCCTGGTATATCGCCGTCGCGGCCCTGCCGCTCGTTTTCTATTTCATGGGCCAGGCCGAGATGGCCAGCCAGCGCCAGCAGATGATGGACCAGATCCTCAATCCGCAGGGCTTCCAGCAGCAACAGCAAATGGACCCGCAGATGCAGGTCCAGCCAATGAACGCACCCAACCTCTCGCAGAATACGGGCGATATCCCTTACGGCCTGGCGCCGGTCGACCTACCGATCGAAAACATCAGCCAGGAGACCAATGTCTGGTGCTGGGCGGCGGTTTCGCAACAGATCATCGCCGCTTCACGCGGCCGCGAACAGACGCCACAACAGTGCGCCCTGGTCGCCACCGCCAACAATGCCCCCGCTGAAACCTGCTGCGCCCAGCAGAACCCGCAGTGCGTCGTTACGGGCACGCTGCAGCAGATCCAAAGCCTCATCCAGCACTACGGCGACCGGACCTCGTCCTATGCCGAACCGACGGATCCAATGACGCTTTATCGCACGCTTAAGCAGGGGCACGCCGTCGTCATCGGCCTTCAGACCAATCCGTCGTCCGGCCACGTCGTCGTGGCGCGCGGCATGTCCTTCCAGGAAACGCCGCAGGGGGTCACTGCCCTCGTCCACATCAACGATCCCATGGCGCAATTCACACAGCCCGTGCCCTTCCAGCAGATCGCCGGAATCTGGCGCCAGGCCATCATCGTCAACTGATCATCATTCGCTGAGCTTTCCGGGACTCTTGCCATGACACACACAGCCACCGCCCCGTCCGCAGACCAGACCGTCTGCCCAAACCCTGCCTGCAGCGCGCAAAACCGCGCCGGAACGCGGTTCTGCGCGGCCTGCGGCACGTCCCTGGCCGGCTCCTCCGGGGGGGCTGCGCCAGGGACGAACCCAATCCCGCCGGCTCCGCCTGTCGCTCCGTCGATACCGCCAATGCGCCCCAACTTCGCCGGCAATGTCGCGGCGGTGCCGACCGACCGGACGCTGGACCTGCCGATGGCGACGCACCAAGCCTATGCCCACCTAACCGAGGCGCTGCAATCGATGAGCGCCGACATCACCCAGCCCCATCACCCGACCGGCCTGCTGGCCAGCATTCCGTACAAGTCGCTGGGCACGCCCCTGCGCTTCCGCTGCCAGGCCGTGCTCCAGCCGACCGGACCGTCCGCCACGCGCCTGAGCTACGGCATCAAGGTCGACTGGTCTTCCACCTTTGTCGTCCTCGGCATCCTGGTCGCCGTCGGCCTGATCAACATCATGTTCCTCAGCATGTGGGTCGGGGTGCTGGCGCCGCTGTGCTCGATCGGCGGCATCGGCTGGGCGGTCTATGACTATGCGGTCGGCATCCCCAATAAGCTGGCAGCGCAGGTCCAGAAGAAGCTGGCGTCCGCGCCGGCCGCCCAACCGGCCTACAGCGCGACCGCACCGGTCCAGCCTGCCCAACCCGCGCCGACGCCCATGCCTGCCGCCGCGCCCGTCGCAGCCCCTGTCACTGGGCCATCCCTCGTCAAGAGGCCTGATCCTGCGCCCGCCCCGGCCCCGGCCCCGGCCCCGGCTTCGGCCAGCGAAGACGACGTCATCGCCAAGATCGAGAAGCTGGCCGTGCTCAAGGGCAAGGGCCTGATCAGCGACGCCGAGTTCGAACAGCGCCGCACCGAACTGCTCGACCGGCTCTGACGCAAAAGGGGGGACGCATGGACAGCTACTGGAAAACCGTCCGGGCCGCGACCGGCGCAACCGCCGAAGACGCCAGGGCCTGCCTGTTCGCCGCCATGACCGGTTGCGGCTTTACACAGGAACGCACGCTGGGGCCCGACGCCTGGTCCTTCGTCCGACGCTCATGGCTGCTGGGGCTGGCGACGCGTCACGAATGGCAGGTCAGCTTTGCGCCGGAAGGTCCGCACACCGTCATCTCGGTCCGCTGCGGGCTGGCACCGCGCGCCCTCTACTATCTCTGCGTGCTGGCCGGGTTCGGCGTAGCGATGGCGGCGATGATGGTCTTTGCCAACCATGTGGACGAGACCTGGCTGATTGCCGTGATTGCAGCCGGTTACGCGCTTCCCGTCGTCCATGCGTTTGCCATCCGCCTGCAGGCCAGCACACTTGAAAAGCGCTTGTGGCCACAGCTTTCCACGCTTCGCCCCTTTGCGTGGTCGCATACCGTCCTGCGCAGCCTGAACTTCGCCTATGGCGAGGACCGCGTCGTGCCAAGCCGCGAACTGGGGAGCCAAACACGATGATCTCTCCCTATGTCTACTGGAAATCGGCTTCGGCCTGTCTCGACGTGCCCGCCCCCGCCGCGCGGCGGCTGCTGTGCAATGCCATGGCCGAACAGGGCTTTATGGTTCCCACCGATCACGCCGGCAATAGCCTGACCTTTACCCGCCCGGTCCCCCTGCCCGGCCTGCCGCACCTTCAGGTCTGGACCGCCCGCATCGACGGCCAGGGCAAGCGCACGCACATCAATATCGAGTTCGGCCTCGGCGCCACGCCGGGCACCTGGGGCTATCTCTGTGCCGTGACGATCCTGACGATCGCGCCGATCCTGATTCCCGGCTTTGAGATGGCCGCCATGATCCCGATCCTGTGGCTGATGGGCTGTGTGCTGTGGATGCAGTGGCGCCCGGGCCGTCAGGAAGCGCAGATGTGGCAATCGATCGGCATGGGCGCCGCCGTCAGCGAGCGCGCAACATCATGGAGGGCCGTTGAGTGACGCAAGGCGCCCCCAAATTCTGCGGCAATTGCGGCAACGGCCTGATGCCCGGCGAACGGTTCTGCGGCGCATGTGGGGCCGACATTGGCGGCGATAGCGCGGCCGCCCCGATCATGCCGTGGCACGGTCACCGCTGTTCGGCGTGTGATGACGGTGCGCGTCTGCGCAGCGATCAGGTCTTCTGCCCGGTCTGCCGCTGGCTGCGGCCGCTGGCGTCCGACTACCACCTGCCGGTCGACTACTGGATGTGGGATCTCGACGCCGCCGCCATGCGCACCCTGCGCAATTCCGGCCCGATCAATGCGGCAGCCCAGGCCCTGTCGCAGCGCCTGGGCCGTCCCTATCTCGAAGCCGCCGCCAACGGCATCCGGCTCGGCCCCGAACAAATGCCCGACCTGTTCAACCAGGCCATCCGGGCGGCCCGCGTCATCGGTCTGGGCTACATGCCCGAAATCTATATCTCCGGCGACCAGATGTGGGACTGCATCACGCTGGGCGACGAGTCCGGGGCGTTCATCGTCGTCGGCTCGGTCCTGCTGAATTTCGGAGACGCAGAGCTGCTGTACCTGCTGGGCCGCGAAATGGGCCACGTCGCCGCCGGCCACGCCTTGTGGAACACCGTCTCGCGCTTCATGAGCGGCCAGTCCGCCAGCCGCACCATCATGGGTGAAGGCGTCATGCAGTTCCTCAACCCGACCAAGATCGTCGAAAGCGCCGTCGAAGCGCCTTTGATGGCCTGGGCGCGGCAGTCGCAGATCACCGCCGACCGCGCCGGCGCGCTGGTCGTCGGCGACGCCGGCATCGTCCGCCGCGTCACCGTGCAATGGGCGATGAAGTCGTTCCCGGTCCTGAAAAAGCTGAGCTTCGAGGCCCTGGAGCGCCAGATCGCCGATACGGTCGGCGCCACGCATCAGGTCGCCGAAATGACCATGGGCAGCCAGCCCTTTCTGATGCGGCGTCTGCGCCTGCAGCAGGAGTTTTCCGACACGTCCGACTTCGCGCAATGGCGGCGCGTCATCGACCACTGGATCGACGCCGAAACGCCGAAGGCCCCGCCCGTCGCCGCCGCTTCGCCCAGACAGCCGGTCGATGACGGCCACGTCCGGCTGAACTGCATCGCCTGCCAGGGGCCGATGCGCTTTGATCGCGGTCGCTTCGCCAACGAGACCGACGCCATCAAGGTGCGCTGCCCCAATGCCGATTGCCGCAAGGTCCTTGAGGTCCGGCCCGCCCCGCCGAAATCGGCCCGCATCGAGCGCCTGTCGCCCGAGCAGGACGACAATTCGCTGCGTATCGACTGCGCCGCCTGCCGCCGCCCCCTGCGCGTCCTCAAGACCGCCCTCGGAGGCAAGCGCGAGGTGAAGATCCGCTGCGCCAATGCCGAATGCCGCACCGTGCTTACGGTCCGGCCGCCTGCCGAAATTCAACCTGATGTCCTGACCGATTGAGAAAGGAAGTAACCCATGGCCCGTACTGACGAAAATCCCTACGACCCGCCCGTCCTGCCCGATATCGAAGGCGTAATCCAAGGCATGGGGGGCTACCCCCAGCCGCAATGGCCGGAAGACGTCATCCTTCCGGACAACAAGGACCGCATGGAAGACCAGCCGCCGGTCGATGCCGCGCCAGAACAGCCTGTCCCGATCCCGCCGCTCCTGCCCGACCACATTCCGCGTCCCGAAACGCAGCCCGAGCCAGAGGCGAACATGGACAAGATGGACGGCGAATTGCTGGCCCAGAACAGCCTGATCGACAAGGCCCAGCAGGCCGCCGACAAGATTGAAGCCCTGGTCAGTTCGCGACAGGACGCCCCTGAAATCGGCGCCGATGCCGCCGCCGCGCTCTCTGCGGCCAGCGGCGATATCGAGCGCTCTGGCGAATTGGGCGGCCGGTTCAGGGAGGCCATCGAAGCGCTGCGAGAAAATGAATCTATTCTGGAAGCCCGGACAGACGAGGTCCATGACGCCGAAACCATTCCGACCGAAGGCAACGACGGAGGCATCGGCAGCACCTTCAAAGACGCCTTCCACGCCCTTGGGGAGATCGGCGGCAAGGTCCAGGCCGCTATCGAATCCGTCGAACACGAACACGTCGTCGAAACCCAGGCCGACGACGTCTACGAAGCCGAAGCCGCGCCGGTCGAAGCCAGCGACGACAGCGACCCTTACGGTACGGACAGCTGAGCCGCCATGCCCGTCCCCACCCCACCACATGCCATCATCGAGGCGGGTGACGGGCGCATCCACGACGCGCGCTCCGCCATTCACGGTGACGGCGAAGCCACGGTCGATATCGCCGGCGACGACGATCCGTCAGCCCTGATGGCCGCCAGCGGCGATATAGTCGAGGCCGACGCGGGGACCGAGACCCGCGACGACGACCTGCGCTATGGCCGCTCCGTCCCAGCGCAGCAAGCGGCCGCAGCGCAGTCTGCCGCGCAGACGACGGCGACCACGACGGCGGAGCCCGACGCCCGTGACGATGCGACCCTGGCCGCGCCGCGCAGAATCGATGATCCGCAGCCCGCCGATGATCCGGTCACGCCCGATAAGGCGGATGAGCCGCTCAACCCGTACCTGACCGACGAAAAGACCGATCCGTCCGCCGATGACGGTACATCCGGCGATGCCCCAGCGTCCGAATAATTTTTCACAACGCCTGAGCGGTTTTCCGCCCCCGCCACGCTTACTCCTTTGAGGGCGGGACAACACTCCGCCGAACCCATGAACGGAGACATCCATGCCCGATCCGGAAACCCTGGAAGAGACCTACCGCGTCGAAATCGCCGACCTGTCCGAAGAGGGCCGCGAGGATGTGCTCGAAGCGCTGGAAGCCAATCCGGCCATGTCAGCCGACGACGCCGAAGCCCTGCTCAACAGGACCGAAGCCGCCGACGAGGCGCGCGACAACTATGAGGCGCTGCAAAGGGACCAGGAACAGCTGATGAAGGACGGCGAATGGGAAACCGCCCACGACCGCGCCGTCTCGGCGGAATACGAAATGCGCGAGGTCGAGGAGCTGGGCGGCGATGCCGATGAGGAAATCCTCGAAGCCGAGACCGATCAGGCTGAGATCGACGAAGCCGTCGACGAACATGAAATGAGCGAAACGGCGGCTGCGGACGCTGCCGACTACGCCGATCGCGGCATGGACGGCGCCGCCGAAGTCTATGGCGACAGCGCCGGCCAACACGCCGCCAATTCGGTCGACAATGCCGCCGCAGCCTCGCCGAACGAAGCCAATCCGGATCACGATGTCGATGGCAACAGCGCGACCTATGACTAAGGACACCACCATGAAGCCGATAATGACCTGCGCTGCCGTCTGTGCGCTCGCCCTTGGCCTCGCCGCCTGCACGCCGCAAAGCGACCAGCAGATGAACGGCCAGAATGGCAATATGCAGCAGCCCAACGGCCTGCAAGGACAACCCAATGTCTTTGCCAATAACGGCCAGCAGCCCGCGCCCTACATGCAGCCGAACAATCCGAACGGCCCGCAGCCGTCGCAATGGCCGGGCGCCAACAACAGCAACTGGCAACTGGCTCCGCCGCCGCCCAATGGCCAGCCCGTGCCACTCCAGCCGCGGTCGAACGACGCGACGCCTGCCGGCATGAAGCAGATCCCGTCGCAAGCCGGCAAGGTCTATCGCACCACACTGAACGGCCAGGGGCCGATACCCCAGCAGTCGCGCGACTTCTACATGAAGCTGATGCCCTATTTCGACGCGCAGCCGCAGGTCATGGGTTATATGGACGAACCGTCGGGTCGCATGGCGCAAGTCGGCTTTCAGTCCACCAAAAACGGCCAACCGGTCATGGGTATGCTGATGGTCACGCAGGCACCTAATGGCGGGGCGGTCGCGGTCGTCATGCTCGATTCGCCCCAAACCTTCCAGCAGTCTATGCAAACCATGATGGCGGCGGCGCAGCAGCCATGATGGCGACAAGTTACAGTCTGGCACCCCGAAGCAAATTCGATCGAAGGCATCGGCAAAATGCTTCCAGGGCTTCCACATACGCCGGTAAACACCGGAACCCTGACGAATCAATAGGCGGCCACAATCGTTGTGGCGAGAGCAAGACAGTAAATGATCGGACGGTCAGCTTGGCCTCGCCTGCTCGTCTTCCGGCTCAGGCGGCAGGTCCGTCCGCAGGTCGCGTTCCGCGTCGTTTTGCGAAGGTGTGACAACTTCCGGCTTCGGCATTTCCTCCGTCTTCATTCCCAGCGTCCCAAGGGCATCCTCGCCGGTCAGACCGAAAAAGCTTCGCACGTGCAGATCGGTCTGGGGGAACGGCACCTCGACGCATTCGGCGCGCAAGGCGTCCTCTATCGCCCAGTTATAGGCGGCGTTCAGCGCGGCGGGCCGGCGCACAGCTTCAGGCGTCGGCCAGACCACGAGCTCAAATTCAAGTGCGTTTTCGCCGAAGCCGGTCAACCAGACCTGTGTCCGCCGCGTATCGGTATCGGGCATGGTAAAAGAGACATCGTGGGCGGCTTTCAATACCGCTTCCCGCACCTTGGCCTTATCCGAGCCATAGGCTACCCGGAATGGCACATGGATACGCCTTGTTCCACCACGAAAGGTCCAATTGATCACCTGATTTTCGATCAGGGTTGAGTTCGGTATGGCCACGTTGAGACCATCGTTCGTGCGCAGACGTGTCGCACGCGGCCCGACTTCCGTGATCTCGCCACGGATGCCTTCGTTGATCTGAATGAAGTCGCCAACGCGGATATTTGGATCGAAAATGATCACAAGGCCTGAAACGAACTCCTTGACGATGCCCTGGAGCCCCAGGCCAACACCGACGCCAATCGCGCCCGCGAATACCGCCAGCGAGGTCAGGTCAAGCCCGGTCACGGACAAGGCCAACATGCCGCCGAAGATGATCAGGCCGTAGGCGACGAGCTTTTCGGCGACGTAGAGCGACGCATTCGCCCGCGCGGTCTGCTCGCGGGCGCGCTGGAAAAGCTGCCGCACGAGGCTCGAAGCCATGAAGGCGCCGATAAAAATGATCAGCGCCAGGCCGATATCCTGGGCCAGGTTACCCCAGTCAAATCGCCGCAAGCCGTCCAGTACGTTCATGGCCGCAGGTGAAAGGCGCAGCCATAAGAAGACAATAGGTTTTTTCGAGCACGGGACGATATGCCCATTTTACAAATTTCTGGGCGAGACCGGATGGGAAAGGTTTTTGACGTAATGTGTCCTGACGCTCTCTGTAACGGACGGCCGCATGGATCTGAGTTCGATTATTCCCCCTTACTGGCTTAGCGCCGGCATACTGGTTGCCGCCCTGATCATGTTCGTGTCGGAAAAGATACGGCATGACCTGGTGGCCCTGCTGGCGCTTCTGGCGGCGGTGGCCACCGGCCTTGTCGCGCCCAAGGACGCGCTCAATGGCTTCGGCGATCCGGCCGTCGTGGCGGTGGCCTCCGTTCTGGTCGTCGGCCGGGCGCTGGAACTCAGCGGTGTGGCCGGACGGCTGGCGCGCGTGGCGCTTCCGAAGAACGGCGCCTTCAGCCTGCAACTGGCCGTGCTGATGCTGATGGGCGCCTTTCTGTCGGCCTTCATGAACAATATCGCGGCCCTGGTCATAGTGATGCCGCTTGGCGCCGAGATCGCCCGTGTGCACAAGCGGACGCAGGGCGCGGTCCTGATGCCGCTGGCCTTTGCGACGATCCTGGGTGGCATGACGACGCTGATTGGTACGCCAGCCAACATGATCCTGTCGTCCGTCCGCGAGGATCGCCTGGGCGAACCGTTTGCGTTCTTCGCCATGACGCCGGTTGGCGTGGCGGTGTCGGTGGCCGGACTGGCTTATCTTGCCTTGGTGGGCTGGCGGCTTCTGCCCAAGAGGACAAGTGGCGAGGACGGGCAAATGCCCTGGCGCGTCTTCGAATTGCAGTTGATCGAGGCGGTCACCCTGGCGCGGTCGGAGGTGGCGCGGCAATTGCGAGAGACGTCGACGCGGCTCCTGGGATTCGTTCGCCGTGGCCGTCATCTGCCGTGGCCTCAGGATGACCGGCTTAAGCGCCGCGACCGCCTGGTTCTGCTGACCCGCGCACGGCCCGAAGACGTTGCCGCCGCCGTGGCCTTTCCGGTCGCTTCTCCGGCGCCGGAGCCGAGCGACATTACGGCCCACATGGTCATCGGCAACAATTCGCTGCTGGTGGGGCAACGATATGAGGCCATCAGCCTGCGCAGCAGCGGCGATGTCAGCCTGACGGGCGTCGGTCCGCGCAAGGGCGGGGACCTGGTTCCCATGGAAAGCCTGCTCTTCCAGACGGGCGACCAACTGTTCCTGTCAGGTAGCCCTGAGGCGATTTCGACCTTCGCTGCCCGCGAACGCCTGCTGGAGGTCGATCGCAGCGATCCGGCGCCCATGGACGGCCGCAAGGCCGCCATGACGGTCGGCATATTCCTGATCGCCATAGGCGCGGCGGTGTTCTTCGATGCGCAGCCGGCGCTGGCCTTTCTGGCCGCGGGCGTTGCGATGGCCGCGCTCAGGCTGATCCCCGGCCGCGAAACTTATCGGTCGATCGACTGGAGCATCATCGTCCTGCTGGCCGCCATGATCCCGGTCGGCCAGAGCTTCGAGACAAGCGGCGCGGCAGGCATTGTGGCTCAGGCCGCCGGAAATGTGCTGGCGGGGACACCACTGATCGTGTGCCTGGCGGCGGTCTGCGCTATGACCCTGGTGCTGACCATCATGCTCAACAATGTCGCCACCGCCCTGATCATGGGGCCTCTGGCGATTCAACTGGCGGGCCTGTTGAGCGTCAGTCCGGATGCCGTGCTGCTGGCCGTCCTCATCGGCACATCATCGGACTTTCTGACGCCGATCGGTCACCAGAATAACCTCCTTGTCATGGGCCCTGGGGGTTACAAATTCAGCGATTACTCGCGTGCCGGCGCGCTCTTGTCGCTCATCGTGGTGGCGACTTCCGCTACCGTTCTGAGCATCATATACGGCTAGTTTTGGGCAGCATCGTATATGTGGCAACGCAGCGGACACTTGCCGGAATGCGTGGAAACGGCACCGGACCACAATAAGTCCGAGACCATAGAGACGCTTGACGGGCAAAGATCCGGAGAAAGTTCAATTCCTGCCCGCCGCTGTCAAGACACGCCAGGACGCCGGCTTCGGCAACCACTGCGCACTATTTGGCATATTGCCCTAGGCATTGACCGAACTAAAAAACGGATATAATTATAGTTTATATTCATTTTCGGGAAAGCTAAAATGGACCGCAGGCAGTTCCACATTTCCCTCACTGCGGGACTAGCTCTCGGATTACCTGCCGCCACGGCGGCGGCCGACATGAAACCCACCCAGCCGCGGCTGCTACCCCTATGTACGATCACGGCTCAATTGCTGCCACCCCTGGACATAGGTGACGGTCCTCAGGGCCGCCGACGGATGATTCCAATCGCCGGCGGCGAGGTTATGGGTGAGCGGCTGAAGGGCAAGGTTCTGCCGCATGGCGCGGACTTCCAGCACATTCGGCCCGACGAGGTCACGGAGATCCAGGCGCGCTACATTGTCGAAACGAACGACGGCCATAAGATTTACGTCGAAAATACAGGCCTGCGGCGCGCCCCACCTGAAGTCATGGCCCGGCTGATGAAAGGGGAAGTCGTCGACCCGGCATTGATCTATTTCCGCGCGGTACCGCGCTTCGAAGCACCGAATGGTCCTTATACGTGGCTCGAGCGATCGGTGTTTTTGTGTTCTGGCGCGCGCTTTCCGGAACACGTAACCTTGCAATTCTTCGAAGTCACCTAATCCGGTCAACGGCGACAAATTTTAGCTGCCGAAACCCTCCAGAAGATCGGTGTAGGCCAGCGTTGCGTTGGCGTGCTCGCGCATCATCGCCTCAGCCCTGGCTCCCTGCCCCTTGGCTATGGCGTGGTAGACGGCATGGTGCTGCATGTGCGCATAATTCAGACGACGGAATTCCCGTTCAAGGCGGGTCTTATCGGCGGCCAGAGCCTTGACCGAGGCAAAAGGCAGATGGTCATTGCGCGCCAGTGCTTCCCGTATCGCCGTACTGCCACCTACCGACAGCAGCACGCCGTGAAACCGTATATTCATGTCCTGATAGGCAGCAAGGTCCGTGTCCAGGAGATAACCCTTTTCGAACAGCGCATCACCGGCGGCAAGGCAGTCCCGAAAAGCCGCATCGGCCACCGGATCCAATCCACGTTCCGCCGCGCGCATTGCCGCCAGCCCCTCCAGCACCCCCCGAACCTCTACGGCGCCGATAATGTCGCCAAGTGTCACGGCGCGAACCGTGTAACCACGGGCGCCGGTTTTTACCAGCAATCCCTCCTGCTCAAGGATTCGCAACGCCATCCGGACGGGCATACGCGACACGCCAAGCGCTTCCGCCGTAGGGATTTCGGCCAGTCTCGTCCCGCCCGGCAGTTCGCCAGACGCAATCTTTTGTCTCAGCGCGACCAGAACCTGAACCCCCGGCTTGCTCATAGGCCTTTCCCCGATCCGTCCATGATGTGCCCCAGGATGATCCTAAACTACAATTGGCTCCAATTCACTGTCATACTCGCCGAATTTGATTGACGAATAGATATTTTGCATAATTATTGGATCCAATAATAGTCTGGGAGGAAACAAATGTCCGTGCCTTGGCAGATCAACACATGGTACGTCGCGGCCCGCAGCGACGAAGTCACCGAGGCTCCGCTCGCGCGCAAAATTTGCGGCGAGCGCATGGTCTTTTATCGTGACGGCGAAGGCAAGGTTGCGGGTCTTGAAGATTTTTGCCCGCATCGCGGCGCCCCATTGTCACTCGGTAAGGTGTCCGATGGGCATCTTGTTTGCGGCTATCATGGCCTGGCCATGGGATGCGACGGTCGAGCGGTTTCCATGCCGGGCCAGCGCGTGCGCGGCTTCCCCCCCATCAAAGCCTATCAGACCGCCGAACGGTACGGATTTATCTGGGTGTGGCCGGGCGATCCCGTGAAGGCCGATGTGGCGTTGCTTCCCGATCTCGTCTGGGGCGACAACCCGGCCTGGGCCTATGGCGGCGGTCTTTATCACGTCGCCTGCGATTTCCGCCTGATGATCGACAACCTCATGGACCTGACGCACGAAACCTACATCCACGCGGACAGCATCGGCCAGAAGGAAATCGACGAAGCACCGGTCGTTACGCGTGTCGAAGAGAACGAGTCCATTACGGAGCGCTTCATGGACAATATCCTGGCGCCGCCTTTCTGGCGCATGGCGTTGCGCGAAAACGGACTAGCGGACGATGTGCCGGTCGACCGTTGGCAAATCTGCCGCTTTACTCCACCCAGCCACGTGATGATTGAGGTCGGCGTCGCGCATGCCGGCCATGGCGGCTATCACGCTCCAGACCATTTGAAGGCCGCCAGCATCGTCGTCGACTTCATCACGCCGGAAAGCGAGACATCGCATTGGTATTTCTGGGGCATGGCGCGGCGGTTCAAGCCGGACGACGCTGCCCTTACCGCCCGTATCTGCGAAGGCCAGGGCAAGATTTTCTCTGAGGACATGGAGATGCTGCAGCGGCAACAGGAAAACCTGATCGCCAACCCCGACCGAAAACTACTGAAACTCAATATCGATGCCGGCGGGGTTCACGCCAGGCGCATCATCGACAGGCTTTGCCGCCTCGAGCAAGGGCTTGCAGCTGAGGACGCGGCATGATCGAGGTCGTCGTCAGCGACATTATTCAAGAAACGCCCGATATTCGCCGCATTACATTAGTTGCACCGGACGGTGCCAAGTTACCTGCGTTTGAAGCGGGGGCACATATAGACCTTCATCTGCCCAATGGTCTGGTGAGACAGTACTCCCTGCTTAATGCTTCGAGTGAGATCGGCAGCTATCAGCTGGGCGTACTGAACGAAAAGAGCTCTCGCGGCGGCTCGAGATGGATTCACGAAACCCTTGCCAAGATGGACCGGTTGCACGTCAGTTTGCCGCGCAACCTTTTCCCGGTCGTCAAAACGGCAAGGCGGCATATGCTGTTTGCCGGCGGAATAGGCGTCACGCCGATATTGTCCATGGCACGGCAGCTCTCGGCGTCCGGGGCTGATTTTGCGGTCTATTACAGTGTGCGCAATAGGCACGATGCTGCTTTCCATAAGGATTTCGGCAAACATGTCAGCCTGCTTGCTGACGGACGCACCGCCGCGCAAGCCGTTCTCATTGAGGCGCTGTCCAGACCGTCGCACGACACCCACCTCTATGTCTGTGGGCCGACAGGCTATATCGAGACTGTCCGGGAGCTTGCCCGACTGCAAGGGTGGCCTGACAGTCAGTTTCATACGGAAGCATTCAGCGCGCCCGCCTCAACCACAGACGCAACTGAGCGAGCCTTCACGGTTCGCCTTGCGCGCACCGGCGTGACCATACCGGTGGCCGAGGACCAGACGGTCATCCGCGCGCTGCAGACACACGGTTTCGATATCCCGTTTTCATGTGAACAAGGCATCTGCGGGACGTGCCTCACCAAAGTCATTTCCGGCGTCCCTGACCATCGCGATCAGTATCTTACCGACGAAGAACGCGAAGCCAACGATCAGTTCACGCCCTGCTGCTCTCGCTCCAAATCGCCCGAACTTGTTCTCGATCTTTAGTCGGCCAGGGCACGAGAGGGCGGCATCTGCCTGCCAAGGCAATGGTGCTCAGTGCGGCGAAAGCCATCACGCTGCAACCAGGCGGGTGTCTCCGTTTCAAACACCCGCCTGGCCTAAAGGCTGTTAGAAGTTCTTGTATTCGTAGGTAATGCGCTTATCGACGCAGTAGGCACAGCCCTCACCCTGAAACTTCTTCGCCGCCGTCGCGTCACCCTTAAGCCGCCAATTCAGCCAGGCGCTAACCACCTCTGCGCCGATGCCGCCGTGCGGGTCCATATAGGTTCCGCCGTGACCGACCGGGATGTCGATATGGGCGGCCGGGATGTGATTGATGCGTTTATAGTCGTCCGTGCCGTTGGCATGGGCGATGTCGGTCGGCCCGCCCAGGACATAAAGTACCGAGCCGTGCAGGTCGCCCAGCATCGCCTTGTCGACCTTAATGCCCGCGATCGGATTGCCTTCATTGAAGACGCCGCTGTTCATGATCACAACCGTTTTAATGCGCGGGTCCTTGGCAATGGAAATTGCCTGCAGGCCGCCACAGCTGAAACCCGACACCGCGATCTTGGTCGGATCGAGGCGCTGGTAATAGGGGCTGCCCTGACGGGCATTTTCACGGATCGCCCAGTCGATGGCCTCGGTTAGCGATTCCGCCGTTGTCGATGCCCGAAGACCGCCGGCCGGCGGGCCAGCCGGTGCGGTAGTCTGCGGCTGCGGCGCCGGGATCGTGCCCGGCGCCACAGCCAAATAGCCCTGCGACGCGATTTCAAGCAGGTGGTTCTTTGAACTTGTGCCGTCCGCACTGCATGCGCCGTTGCCGAAAACGTACACTCCGAGTTTTTCGGATTTCAGATCCGCTAGCTTCTCCGGCCGATAAACGACGTGCGCCGGCAAGGTCGGATCTTCTTCGAACACCGCGGGATAAGGGCCAGAACCCGTTTCCGCGGCCGCGTACGGGGCGATGGCTGCGAATGCGAGCCCGGCTATAAGTCCGACTGTATGCTTCATATCATTCCTCCTGATATTTTAGGTCCGGCATGTGTTAAGAAGGGATGGCCAGTCCGATCCCGTCCGGCGGCACGCCAAGTATCAAATCCATTACCGGACACGATAAAAACGGATGCGCACCGCCGGCCTGCCTTCATGCGTGACAATATCCAGGCGGTTTACGAAAGCCGCCTGGTTCAGCCACTGGTAGCGGCCAAGAGGTGCTTCGAAAATGGGTGTGAGCAGGATCGGAACCGGCGCCGCACCCTCTTTTTGCGGGCACATGGGCCCCTGATTGCGAACATTGATGATGACGCCGTCATCGGTCTTCAGCATGTAGTCGGCGTAGGCCCAGACGCATCCGTCCGAACGCTTCAGTTGCCAGTCCCATCCACCCGGCATGATGACGCCCTTGAAACCCGAGCCATCTCCCGGACCCTCAAAGCTTCCACCGGTGATCGGAATAATATACCGCTCGCCTATCGGCGTAGTGCCGGGATTGAGACCACCTCCCAGAGTTACGACTTCTTCAAAAACGAACTCGAGGCGCGGCATCAGTGGATCACGGTCCTCAGCTAACACAGCCGGAGCCGAGCAAAGCGTGACCGCAGCCAAAAGTACGCCTAGGACACGGCGAAGCAGACGCATTCATTCTACCTTATAATAATTTCTTTCTTAAAAATATTCCTCTGACAATATCGCAAGAGAATCAAGGAGGAAACGCGACCACGTGAAGGTTTTTCGCCACATCGAAAAAAATCATGAGGTTAGATTTATTAGTAAAATTTATGACAAATTGAAATAATAATAAATTGCCATTTCAATTCATTGACTTAATTGGAATTTGAAAAGTCTTTGGGCGTGCCTGAGCCTATGATTGCTGTGGCATCGTATGAAAACGATAACAGATCGATTGACGGAAATTGTCTGATGTAATAGCGTTGTGATCGCTAACATCGTTAGCTCGGACGCTATGTATTGCAGATGGACATAGGTGTCCCGTTACTTCCTAGTTGCTGAACTCGCAGTCTCTTCCCTTGAGCACGGCACGGGGCGCATTCCCTAGTTTGCGTCCCGTTTTTTTCGTTGGCGATAAAGGTGAAGCCCATGCCGGTTCAGATAAAACAAGATCAGAGAGGAGATGCAAATGACATCGCAGCGCTTTAGCAAGGCCACACAATCAGCACGTCGGCTTGCCATCAGACTGGCCGCCGGCACATTCGCGTTGACGTGCATTCTCGCGTCGTCCGCGACCGCCGCGGACGACAAAATGACCCCCATTGCTATTCCGGCCCAGCCGAACGCAATCGTCCTCGACACCGGCCCCCTGCCCGGAGCGACTGCCAAGGAATCGTGGCACAGTCAGTATGGCAGCGTCTTCGCACGCAATGTCACTGTCGCGACTCTGACGCCATTCCTCCCCGATCCGGCAAAGGCGACCGGCGCGGCCGTCATCGTCGCACCGGGCGGCGGCTTCCGTACTTTGTCGATGGAAAATGAAGGCTGGGACGTCGCCAAGGCACTTGCGGATCAAGGCGTGGCGGCGTTTGTGCTGAAATATCGCCTGAATCAGACGCCTGAGGACATGGCTGGATTCGAAAAGTCGATGGCCGAGATGTTCTCCGGCGCGGCGCGGCCACGCCCCCCCGGCACACAGGATCCCGCAACCTTCCTTGCCCCTCAGATCGCGGATGCACGCGCGGCCTTTGCGCTTGTCCGCTCACGGTCCAAGGAATGGAAGGTTGATCCCGATCGCATCGGCATGGTCGGCTTTTCCGCCGGCGCCATGCTGACACTGTCGACCGCCCTTTATGGCCAGGACGCCAAGCCAGCCTTTATCGGCGACATCTATGGCCCGCTCATGCCGGTGACCGTGCCAGCCGACGCACCGCCCCTGTTTGTCGCCCTGGCGGCGGACGACCCCCTCTTTGGCGGGCCTGAATACGGCCTGATCACAAATTGGCGTGCAGCCAAGCGCCCGGTGGAATTTCACCTATATGAGCAGGGCGGCCACGGCTTCGGTATGTACAAAAAGGCAACCACCAGCACCGGATGGTTCGATGCTTTCTCGCGCTGGCTGGGAATGCACGGCTATCTGAAGCCGAAGGGTTAGTACGCTCCGCGTACACAAAAGGAAAAGCGCCGGACTATCAGGTCCGGCGCTTTGCTTATCTAGAAGTTGATGGAGTAGGTCAGTGTCACGCTACGCGGTCGGGCATAAATGACCTCCGCATAACCGGCGGACGTACTCTCGGAAGATGTGCCCGCAAGCGGGTAGACCCGGTCGGTCAGGTTGTTGCCCGACAAGGTGACATTCCACTTGCGGTCATCCGGCTCGAAAACGAGCGAGGCGTTGACGACAGTGATGGACTTGTTCTGCGCGATCGACACCGTATTGCCGGCATCGAAATACTGCTGGTCGGTGTAGGCGATATTGACGCGCGGCGTCAGGCGATAACCGCTGCCGGGATGGAAGGTATAAGCCGCGCTGACATGCCCCTGCAACTCCGGCGCAAAGGGCAACCTGCTGTTCAGGGTGGCGACCGAGGTCGGGGTGACCGCGCCGTAGGACGGCGGGTTGGTGATGCTGTCAAAACCGGTATCCAGAGATCCGACGCTGGCGCTTAAGTAAAGGTCCGGGAACGGAATATATTCCGCCTCCAGCTCAAGCCCGCTGATCGTCGCTTCGCCGGCATTGAACAGCAAGGGCACCACCCCCAGGCGATAGGTCATCTGCATGTCGGTGTATTTGGTACTGAAAATCGCGCCGTTGATCCGCAGGCCCCTGACCGGATTGGCCTTGAAGCCGCCTTCGAGTGTTTCTGCCGACTCCGGCGCGAATGAGATCGGCACATTGCCCGGCGGGGCATTGTTGTAGCGCTCGTTGAAGCCGCCGCTCTTGAAGCCTTGCGACCAACTGACATAGGTCATCAGCGCCGGACTCCAGCGGTACTGTACGCTAGCTGATCCCGTTGTCGCCGTGAACTTGCGCTCATTCTTGCTGGTAGCGATAAACAGACAGCCGGTCTGCGTTGGTGGCGGGCCGCCGAACGGACACAGGGCGGTCGGCGCGGCAGGTTCCGCCGCCGTATAGGGTGCGACATTGAACATAACACCCTGAAGGCTCTTGGTCTCATCCGTATAGCGCAGGCCCGCCGAGAGGCTTAATGCATCGGTGGCCTTGAAGCTCCACTGGGTAAACAGGGCTGTCGCCTCGGTCTCAAGCTGAACCCTCTGAGTGTCGTAGGACGTGCCGGGATTGCCGAGGCCGACCAGCACGCGGTCGAAAGTCTCTTCGTTGAAATAGTAGGCGCCAACGACACCATCCAGGCGTCCCAGCTTGAACTGCGCCTGCAATTCCTGGCTCTTCTGCTCGCTCTTGCTGCTGTAGTTGGTTTGCAGGATCAGCAAGGGCGTGTTGTCAGCATCGCGCGCGCCTGACCATTCCAGGCTCCGCGCCGACGAAATCGACTTGAGCGACAGCATATCGCTGAGCTCCCATTCGGCGACCAGCGAAACCCCTGAGTTTTCAAGCGTGCTGAAGGCCGGCGCCGTCCCGCCGTTGGTGAAAGGCCCCTTGTATTGCGCATCGTTGGCGCAGCGCGCATCGGCCGTCGCCGGCACAAACGGCGGCGGAAAGGTCGCGCCCGGGCACCCAGCGGCTTTGCTGGCCGCCGCCGGAAAGGTTTGATTCTCGGCGATCTGAAGGAAGACGAACGGCGACCCGTTCTCATCCGCCTTGGCGTAGTCGCCGCGCAGGGTCAGGGTCAGGTCGGCCGTCGGCTCCCAGCGCAGGGTCCCCTGGGCGTTGGACGTGTTCGTGTCACCAAGGTCGAGACCGTCGGAAACCCGGTGGACATAACCGTCGCGCGTCCGCTTGCCCAGGGCGACACGCCCTTGCAGGGTTTCCGAAATCGGCAGGTCGAATGCGCCAAACACCTCCTGAAGATTGTCATCGCCGATGCCGGCGCGGAAAATGTTGCCGGCGCCCGGTTTATTGGTCGCCAGCAGCACGGCGCCGCCGATCGTGTTGCGGCCGAAAAGCGTGCCCTGGGGACCACGAACGACCTGGACGCTGGCGATGTCGCGGAACTCCATCGCGCCCCCGACCGACCGGCCCATATAGACGTCATCGATGTAGAGGCCGACGCCAGGATCCACAGCGCCGGTGGCATCCGTCTGGCCGATGCCGCGAATAAAAACCTGGGCGGCCGAGTTGTTGCCAGTCAGCGTACCGTAGGTCGCGAACTGAAGATTGGGCGTCACCTTGCCCAGATCTGTCGTTGCCTGGATCTGCTGGCGCTCCAGCGCCTTCGCGCTCAGGACAGTAATGGCGATCGGAGTATCCTGGAGCAGTTCTGTGCGTCGCCGCGCCGTGACGACAATGGTTTCGTCATCCGCACCGGCAGACGGCGCTTGTGCCGTGCTCTGCGCAAAGGCTTCGGAACAAAGGAATGGCAGGCACGACACGGCGATCGCCGCCAGTCCCGCCTTGTGAAACCGGCGCGTCCATACCCGGCCATTTTCATGGTGATGCATCTCTTACTCCCTTTTTTATGCCGCATATTAGTTATGCGAATTATTTAGTATTGATCATACCTAACTCCGTTCCGGGAGCATCGTCAAACTAAATGACAATGTTATTTCCGGCTGTTGCAGGCACGACACACGTATAAGGTGAGCAGATACAGGTATATTTCCGGCGGCTCGACTGCCGCAGCCGTTACGTACCGCCGGGATGCATACCGCTGCGGTCTATGGACGGCGACGCTGGGCTATCGTTGAAAAAATGTTGGCTGTAACGCCAAAGCGAGGAAGGCGGGCTTTGCTTACGCGCTTTGTAACCTAATCCACAGGGTCAAACGCGCACCCGCGGAAAGCCCGCCGCACGCCATTGTTCGTTCTACTTCAATATCGGCAGGTCGATGCGTGATGCGTCCTTCCCACCGTGAAAGACCGTGATCACCGGCGGAGGCGTCAATTGAATGTCTTTTAAATTGCGCTGACGCGGGTCGGCGCCCGCAACGGTTAGTCGTAGCTGCACCCCGGCAGGAATGACTCGCGACAGGGGCGTCAGGGCGATCGAAACCTTTGCGTTTTCGCCCGCAGCGATCGGCAGGATATCGCCCGACCTGCCTGAATGCCACGGCAGGCCCAGATTGTCATAGGGCGGCTGCGACTGCTTGCGGTGAGACAGCTTCAGACGGCCAAAGGAAATGACCTCGGCTTTTCCGTCCGCGTCGATCTGATCAAGATAGACGAACAGATCAGCATCTGGATGGCTTGCCGAAACGGTCAGTTGGGCGACCGGGAATCCGACCAGGGTCACCGGCGAAGTAAGCGGTGCGCCCGTATAGCTGACACCGTGCTTGTCCATAGGCTGTGGCCAAAAGGCGAAATACTCAGGCGGCGGCAGGTTGTAATCGACGGTAAAAGCGTTACTTCCCGTCTTCGTCGCTTTTTCGCTCAGACCCAGGCCAGTGCCGCTCTTCTTGCTGCCATTCAGATGCAGAGTCATCGGTGCCGATTTCGCGCCAGGCAAGGTATCTGACTGTATATACCGCCCCTTGCCGTCAAGCCCCTCGACCCAGTAGGTGACGCGCGGCGCCTTCTCAATGCCGTTATCGATGCCCTTTAGGTGGTGGTCGAAATAGCGCGTAATTTCGCCTGCAAAATCGAATCCTTTCGGCGGCACGCAGTGCCTTCCCGGCCCACCCAGGAACTTACTGTGCAGATTGGCGGCAGCCAGGATCGTCTGGCCGGTCGGCTCATCCTGCCAGTTGCCCCAGAAGTAGGTCGCAATCCCCGCTTTGCGGATCGCATCGAGATAATTGTAGACGCCGACCTCTTCCCAGAAGGCGTTGCCGGTGAAATTCGAGACGCTGTCGCGGTAGGGCATGCCGTACCACAGCGGCCCCATAGGTGTGTTACGCGCGTGCTCGGCAACAGCCTGGCGCAACAGGCTAGCGTCCGTATCGGCATCGACGGGCAGGCTGGCCAGGTCCACGGACGCCGGCTCGTCCGGCCGTGTATTGAATTGCGCTGTAATGCCGCCGGCGCGGACGAAGTTATATTTGTCGAGGTCGGACGCGCCAATGAAGACAGCCTTGAGCGAAGGTGGCGCGGTACTTGCCGTATGGAAGGTCGTGCCGCCGTAGTAGGAGCAGCCGATCATGCCGACAGCGCCGGTTGAAAACGGCTGGCGGGCCAGCCATTCGACGAGGTCGTGTCCGTCCTGTGCTTCGGTGCGGTCCTGAAAGCCGCGCCGGGAACCAAAGGACGCGCCCTTGCCGCGGATATCGGCGACCGCAATGACGTAGCCGGCGCGCAAAAGGGACTGCAGACCCAGATTGTCGTCCAGCGCCGTCTCATTCACCTTCCCTTTGTCGTCCTTGAAGCGCGCGCGATAGGGCGTGAAGACAAAGACGACCGGCTTGGGCTCAGCGACCGCCTGGCCGCCGACGGCGGGGCGGTAGATATTGACCGCCAGCCGCGTGCCGTCGCGCACCGGAACGTAAAGCGATTGCCGCTGATAATCTGCCTGCGTATCTGCCGCTGCGCTAAGGGCCGTTCCTGCCAGAACGATGGCCATAAATGTCGCCCAACTCGACCAAGGCGACTTCTGCGGACGACCTTTTTCCATGCGCATTCCCCACCCTGTTGTTTCTTGTCACGGCCGCCTGGCGCGTACGGGTTGCTTGCGTACAGAGTTACCGTCATCGATGATATTGTCAACAATAATAGGTATAATTAATAACATTTTGGATTATAGATGGTCGCACTTCGACACTAGCTTCTGATACTGGACCGCCCTTGACCGACCGCCGCGCCGAACCCTTGCCATTCCCGGAATTCGTTGCGCTGGTATCATGCCTTATGGCGATGACGGCACTGGGCATTGACGCCATGCTGCCGGCCCTGCCACAGATCGGCCAATCCCTTGATGTCCGCAACCCCAACCACCTCCAAGGGGTCGTGGCGATTTTCTTCTTTGGTCACGGTCTTGGCCAACTGGTGTTTGGCGTGCTCTCCGACTGGCTGGGGCGCAAACGCATGCTTCTTGTCGGCATCGGCCTGTTCGCCCTTCTCATGGCGGCGACCGCATTGGCGACGTCTCTGCCATTTCTACTTGCGCTACGCCTGCTCCAAGGCATGTGCGCGGCTTCAGCCAGTGTGGTGACCCGGGCTGTCATTCGCGACCTTTACACCGGTAACCGCATGGCACGGGTCATGTCGACCAGCTACGTCATCTTTCTCGCCGTACCCATTCTGGCTCCCAGCCTCGGACAACTGGTGTTGCTGGCCCTGCCATGGCAGGCCATATTTCTCCTCATAGCCGTCCTGGCGACAGCAATCTGTGCCTGGATGTGGATACGCCTGCCGGAGACCCACGCCCTGGAAAACAGGCATCGCCCGAACCTCAGGCGCCTCCGCAGCGTCGGGGTGTCTGTCCTGACCCAACCGGTAAGCGTCGTCTATACCCTGGCCGTAGGCTGCATGCTGGCCACCATGCTGACCTACGTGTCACTGATGCCGCAGATTTTCCACGACGTCTTCGCCAGGCCGCAATGGCTGGCGCCCGTCTTTGCCATATGTGCCTTGGGAATGGCCGCCGGTTCGGTTTTCAACGCCAGCCTGGTCGAGCGCCTGGGTGTGCGGAGGATATCGCATACCGCTCTGCTCTGCTTCATCCTGATCAGCTTCGCACACGCGCTGTGGACCATGACCGGCCATGAAACCCTGTTTAGCTTTATCGTCCTTCAGGGCCTGACCATGATGGCGATGAGTCTGTGCACGGCCAACTTCAACGCCTTGTCTATGGAGCCCAATGGTGCCGTCGCCGGCACGGCTGCGTCGCTGCAGGGCGTTGTCACGGCCATGCTCGGCTCCAGCCTGGCGGGCTTTGTCGGCCAGCACTGGACGGGAAACGTGGCCCTATTGCCCTTGAGCGCCTGCCTGTGCAGCGTGGCGGCCCTAGGGTTTATCCTTTGCGGCGACCGAAACCGGCTGCTGCGCGCCTGATTGCGTTTAAAATTCAGCCTGGATTTCCACGCGCCGCAAGGACGGGGCCGACAGGTTGCCGGCGGCGGGATCAACGACCGGCTTGGGCCGCCCCGAAGCCCTGACGATGATCTGTTTGGGATCAATCCCTACCCGCGTCAGCCACAATGCTGTGCGTTCCGCCCGCGCTTTGGCCACGCTCTTGTCTTCATGGATAGGTTGTCCGGACACAGTCTCTGTACGGGTTGCGGCATAGCCGGTGATAATAATCCGCCTTGGCTTGGCGGCCACCAGCCATCGCGCGGCTTCGTCCATGTAGAAATCCGTCGACTGGTAGGTGAAAAAGGCGCTGCCGTGCTCGAAATACAGGCGGAAGGTCCGCGCGGTAAACGGGCCCACGACCGGGTCTGCGGGCAGATATAGCGGTTTGAACACCGTCCGCGGCAAGGCGAACTTGCGCCCCTTATATCCTTCCGCTGGCAGGATGCGGCCTACGCACGTCATTTCGTCCAGCACCGAAACCCTGACCGGGTCCATGATGACGCCCCCGCAGGCGTCCGCGCCCGTGGATACCCGCCCCTCGACCAGCACGCCATGCCTCCAGTCCGGCAATGCCGAGGCGCCGGAAACGTCGTAGGTCACGCCACTGGCCGGATCGCGCACCAGCCAGCAGCCGGATTTGCGTCCCTGGTCGGTGTCGCGATACATCGGACAGGCGACGAAACGCACCTCCTGGGCCGCCGCGCCACCGGCCAGAAGCATAAGGGCCAAAATTGCCGTCTTCATAGGGCGTTCAACAGGTTGATCAGGTCTTGGCGTTCCTGAGGCGTATAGCCGATGCGATAGCGGCGATCGTAGAAATCGACCACGCCTGCGGCGTCGCGCGCTGAACCATTGGAAAAATAGGGCGCACGGCCCGCCATGCCACGCATGTTCTGGATGGTGACGCGCCCGACATCGGCACAGCGCCCTGTCGTCAGCGCGAACCCGGGATCGGTCGTCAGGATGACGCGACCATAGTTGCGATGCGGTGTCTTGCAAGTGATCCTGAACAGCGGCAGATGCGGCGCCGGCTCGGCATAGGTTTCGATCAGGGTGCCAATATCAACCTCCCCAGGGGCGACGTCCATGCCCGTTTGACTCATGTTGTGGCAAAAGGCGCAGGAATTGCGCACCGGATTACCGAATCCCATCGGCGAGGTGATCCCGGCGCTGTTGTCGATCAGGAAGGTCCGTTCGCGAAACACTTTCGCGCCACGCGCCACCGACTGACGCCACGCTTTCTGCTCTTCGGTCCCGTCAGATGCCTCTTCCCAGGCGGCAAATTCACTCCACACCGGCGTGCCAATACTGCCCAGCCGACCGGCCTTGCCCTCCAACAGGGCCTGAGGCCCGCCCGTGGCGCCACCCCGGTCGAGCATCCCGCCTTTGCGGCTGGTTTGCTGCGCGGTAAAGACCCGCTTTTCGAAATCGAGGATTTGGGCGCGCTCAGCGTCGCTCATGGCGGAGATCAGGCGCAGATGTGTTTCCCCTGCTTCGGTCATCTGGTCATAAAGGGTGTCTGAGCGGCCGTCAGCCATCAGGTTGCCGCTGATCCAGTCGCCATCCGCATCCTTGCGGAGTATCATTCCTTCCTTGGGATCATAGGGAAGCCGGCCGCCAGGGCGTATTTCAGGTTAGCGACGGCGCGCGGCCGGCGATAGACGGAGATGTTGCCAGCCTTAAGGCCATAGACCTTGCCAGTCTCACAACCCCAAGGATCACGCACCACCTCAATCGTAAAGTCGGGTTTGACCGGGCGGCCCTGCCAAGTCTTGGGCGGCCACGGCCGCTGAATCCGAATGAGTCCATGGTCAAGCAGGAGGGAATGCGAAGCGCGCTCGCCCCGCGGCAAGGTCGGGCAGTTGGACCCGTCATAGCCGGCGAACAAGGGGTCCTTTCCGCCCGTGTCATCCCAGCGCTTACGTACCGTCTGCGCCGACAGGGCCATGCCGTCAGCAGGCTGGTGACAGGTTATGCAGGCCCGTCCGTCCGGCCCGTGGGGCGTGAAAAAGGCATGGTTCTTCGTCTCAATCGCTCCGCCTTCGAGAAGCACGCGCAGATCGCCTTCTGTATTTGTATAGTCGGCCTTAGCGGGAAAGGTCCGGTCATCGCCGGGTGCCCACTATTCCGGGCCATATTCAACGCCGCTTGTCGCGGCCACCAGCCCCAGGCCTAGAAAAACCAGCGCACCAAAGACCGAAAGCCCGCGCATCATTCAAGCCGCCTTGCCCGCGCCGGTCAGCCTGGCGATCTCACCGGCGCCGTAGCCCAGCCAGCGCAGGACGTCTTCGTTGTGCTCACCCAGGCGCGGCGGCGGGTCTGCGACGAAGGGGCCGTCGACCGCCATGCGGAAGCCGGCGTTGACGACGCTGACCTGCTCACCGTTCGGCAGACCCGGTATCTTCACGGGCAACAGCGCATCGCGCTCTTGTAGATGCGGCAGGGCAGCGGCCTCGTCGACACCACGCACCATGCCGCACGGAATGCCGGCGGCGCTCATCTCCGCCTCCCACTCAGCGGCAGGTTTGGACTTCAGCGCCTCGCCCAGGTCAGCCTGAAGCTCAGCAGCGTGCGCGCGGCGCAGGTCGGGCGTCGCATAGCGCGGATCGCTCAGCCAGGCTTCGCGGCCGATGTGCTTGGCAAGCGCCCGGAACTGATTTTCCTGCACGACCCCCAGCGATATCTGCCGACCGTCGCCGGCTTCAAAAAGGGCAGCCGTCGGCTGGCCGGAATAGCCGGTATTGCCGGTCCGCATCAGCGGCGTGCCTGTCACAAGATAGGGCGTGATCGCCGACGTCATGAAGGCGAGCGAGGCGTCGAACATGGCCACATCGATAAAGTCTCCGCCCTCCCCGCGCGCCTGGCGCATCAGGGCCGCCATGATGGCGAAGGCTGCCGTGTGACCGGTCAAGGTGTCGACGGCCGGAAAACCGACGCGCATGGGCGGATCGCCGGGTTCACCGCCCAGGCTCATCATGCCACTCGTCGCCTGGACGATATTGTCGATCGCCGGCCAGTCGCGCATCGGACCCGACTGGCCGTAGCCAGACACCGAGCAATAGACTAGGTCAGGATTGATGGCCTTGACCGCCTCATAACCGAGGCCGAGACGCTCCATGACACCCGGCCGGAAATTCTCGAGCAGAACATGGCTACGCTTGATGAGGCGGCGCGCGGCTTCCAGTTGGTCCGGGTCCTTCAGGTCGAGCGTGATCGACTTCTTGCCGGTATTGACGGCGATGAAGGCCGGCGCCATGCCGTCATAATTGCGGTCCGCGCCGTAGTAGCGCATGGCGTCGCCACGGCCCGGCGTCTCGATCTTGATGACCTCCGCGCCCAAAAGCCGCAGGAGATGGGATGCATAGGGACCGGCCATGACGTGGCTGAAATCCGCGACAACGATTCCGGCAAGGGGTTGGCTCATGTCGAATGGCTCACAGGGCAGAAGATTTGGCCGTCCGGACGCAGGCTGTCCCGGCTGGCCTTGAAAACGGAGGCGCCGTCGATGCCGTAGCGTTTCGCGTGTCCGGCATTGCGTTGGGCAATCTCGAGGTAAAGGGCGTCAAAAGTACTCTGATCGTGCGATGAAACCGGGAAGGTCTTGACACCCGCCTCTGCGGCGGCCTTGAGGCCCGCGGCCTGAGCCTTGCCGATTTCGGTCGCAAGGGCCTTTTCCCAGACGGCGATACCCTCCTCCAGCACCGCGCGCTGCTCAGGCTGAAGCGCCTCGAAACGCTTCAGTGTCATGGCGCGGGCCGGATAGGCGCCCCGCGAGATCTCAAGTGGCCAGTAGTAGCGCGCGACTTCGGAAAAATGGAGGGCGCGAAAGGTGTCGCCCGGAGCTACCACGCCATCGATAATGCCCTTGGCCAGGGCCGAATAGACCTCTCCCATCGGCATGTTGACAGGATCAGCGCCCAGCGCCTTGATGACATCCGACAGCTCCGACGGCACGCGCAGGCGCAGGCCCTTCAGGTCGGCCAGTGACTTGATCGGATGGTTGCGGGTGATCAGCGACGGCATGTTTCCGCCCTGGACCGCTAGGACCTTGAGTCCTTTCAGTTCGTGATCGAATTGCGTGGTGGACTTTTCCATGCAGCGATAGAGCGCGACCTGGTTCTCGATCGTGCGCACGCCGCTGTAAAAGCCTGCCTGGATGCGCAGCAGGTGCGCGCCGCCCTTGACGTAGATCGGGGTAATCAGGCCGATATCGGCCACGCCGTGCCGCAACTCCTCCATTGACTGGTCGGAGGACAACAAAGAGCCCGACCACATCGGCCGGATGCGGAGGCTGCCGCCGGAACGCTCTTCGACGAATGTCATCCAGGTCTGGTCGGCGCGGCTGAACGGATGCCCCGGCGAATAGGGCGTGGCATAGGTCAGACGCGTCACACCTGGTGGCTGAGGCCGGGCGCATCCGGCCAGGGCCATGCCGCCCAGAAGGAAGGCGCGGCGCTTCATCATGCGGCGTCTCCCCGTATACACCCGCGCTGCGCCAAAAAATCAGCCACTTGCGCGACCATGCGGTCGTGGTTCCAGCTCTTGGCATCAACCATATCACCGTCGAGCGCCAACACCGGAACGCCTGCCTGTTCCAGGGCCTCGGCGGTCAGCCGCGTACCCGATTGCGACAGGCGGTTGTCGGGCGGCACCAGGACGATGGCGGCGTCGATCCCGCAGCGTTCGGCTTCGGCCGTCATCCAGCCGTTCATCCACGGCGGCAGGTGCAGGACTTCGTTCATCGAACAGATGCGCGACGAAAGGGCATGCATATCGCGGCCATCGAGGGCACGGATATATTGCGGTCCGGCGAACGGCATATACATGGACCAGACAAAGACCGCGCCCAAGCGGTCTTCGAGCGCCTGGTAGAACCCCGGATCGTGCCACACGCCGGCCCCGATCCACATCAGGCGGATGCGCTCATTCGCCGCCGCTCCGATGCCGGCTTTTACGCGTTCGGCCACCTCGTCGCGGAAACGGCGGGCGTGATCGACCGCCCAGTCCGAGCCCCGGTGCCATTGCGGGATCATGGTGTTGGGCATCTGGTCGGCGATGGACACCGGGCAAGGTCTGGCCGTGCCGATCATCTGCGCGGCTTCGGCGATATAGCCTTCCTGTTCGTTGATCCGCTCCATCAGGTGATGGAACTTCGCTTCGTCGAAGCGTCGGCCGGTGCGGTTTTCCAGCACGGCGATCAAGTCTTTCATTTCCTCGACCAGAAGCTGGACACGATCTTGCTGATAGACGCGTTCCCAGTGGGTCTGGGAATGGCGGAACCAGTCGGCCTCCTTGTGCTCCCATGCCGGCGCCTCGATCGGAAAAAACTCGGTGCCCAGCGCCTGGGCCCATTGTTCGAAGACGTGCTGGATGCAGTCGCAGGTCAGGCGGGCCACCAGAAGGGCCGGCTTGGGAAGGCCGCCCCACGGCGCGGTCTTCGGATCGTTGGCCAGCGTACAGGCCAGGCCCAGCGAGCAGTATTTACAGCTGTTGGCCGGATAGCCGCGTTCGACCATGGTATCGAAATAACGGCCTGACAACTGCTTGGCCGAGATGTAGGCCGACCACCACTGGTTGGTGACAAGGGCGATATCCATGGCATGGAAGATTTCATGCGGTGTGTCAGCCTGGGCGACCACGAACGGTTCGCCGTCATCGACGACCCGGCGCTTCAGCTCGGCGCCGAAGGCTTTTTGATAGGCGGTGGCAGCACTTGTGGCCGCCAGGTCCTTGCGGCTGCGTTGGCCGGTCTCGACACTCATTTGAATACTCCAAGCGCTTGCAACTCCTCGAAACGGGCGGGTGTCAGACCGGATATATCGAGGGCGATATCACGATTGTGCTCGCCGATATCGGGAGCACGGAAAGGCGCGAAAGCGTCGCACGACAGGATGAGCGGCGTGCGGATATGGCCGAACACGCCAAGGTGGGCGTGTTCGATCGGCGTCAGCGAGCCGCGTGCGGCAATCTGCGGGTCGTGCTCCATCAGGTCTTCGATGTCCTGCACGGGTGCAGCGGCGAAACCCTGTGATTGCAGGTGCTGCGCCAGTTCGTGTGCATCGTGCCGCGCAGTCCAGTCTTCCAAGGCGCCGCCGGCAAGGGTCATCAGCCTGTCGAATTCCGCCTGAGAATTGACCGATACGGCGATCCACCGATCATCGCCTTTCGACGGAAGGACAGCCTGCCAGAAGACTCCGGCTTCGTCATTGCCCTGGCGTTTCGGCGGCGCCCCCGTCTGGGCCGCCAGGATCTCGTCGCGCATCTGCTGGACGCAGATCTCGTACATCGAGGCGTCGATATGACAGCCCTGCCCTGTCGCTTTCCGGCGTGCCATCGCCGCGGACGCCATCGCCGCCATGACATAGGGGACGATGACATCGCCATAGGGCACGGCACCGGGAACAACGGGATCGCGGTCGGGCCATCCGGTCAGAAAGGTCCGTCCCGACAATGCGCCACCTGTGCCGTCGACGCCCCATTCGGACGCCAGCGGCCCCGTCTGGCCGAAGACGCTGCCTGACACCATGATCACACCCGGATTGCGGCGCGACAGCTCGGCATAGTCGAGGCCCAGCTTGGCCATAGTGCCCGGTGAAAAATTTTCGACCACGATATCGGCCCACTCAATGAGCGGATCGAGCACTTCGCGCGATTCTGGCGTTTTCATATCCAGCGCCAGCGAGCGCTTGGAGGTGTTGAGGTGGGCGAACCACGGCTTGTCGTTGAAATTACCCGGCTGCGACACCGAAACCTGGACGTCCAGCCGTGTCAGGCACGGCCGCGTGCGGGATTCGACCTTGATCACCTCCGCGCCAAGGTCACCAAGTGTTTTTGTGGTCATCGAGCCGACAAGCGCCCATGAGAAGTCGAGGACCCGAACTCCGGCAAGCGGGCCAGTGCGTTGCGACGCGTGGACCCTTGGCGTCAACGCGGCGGGGCGGTCAGTGACAGTCGCAAAGCGTGAGGGTTCGCGCACCTCGCTGCCCGTCCAGAAGCCGCGTGCCTGCAAATGCGGATCGGCCAGGACGTCGCCCGGGGCGTTGACGACGCAGGCGTTGATTCCGCGTCGGCGCCCCTCCTCCGCCATTTCGGCCTTGGTGCGCGTGGCAAAGAAGGCGGCAATCGCTGTTTCCCAGACCTCGCGGGTTTCCGCCGGCAGGGTTGAGCGATTGTAGCTCAGCCAGTCGACGCCCTTGAGCGGATTGTCCATTCCGACCTCGTCGATCCAGTCCGACAGCGCCTGGTTGGCCGGCGCGCCGAAACGGCCCGTCATCAGCGAATGGAAGCACCACCCGTCGGCCAGCGCCCAGATGCAGCGCACCGTGGCCTTGCCATAGTTCAGCGCGCCGCCGACCCGGTGCAGTTTGCGCCGGTCGAATTCCCATACCAGTATGCCGTTGACATTGCGGCTGAAGGCGACTTCGGCAATCGAGACATCGACGTGCTGGCCATGGCCGTGGATCGCGCGCGCGTAGTGCGCCGCCATGGCGCCGGCGCCGGCGACCATATCGGCATGGAAGGTACAGGCGTCCCCCGCCTCCTTGACAGGTGATCGGTCGGGCTGGCCAGTCAGGCGCAGGGTGCCCCCCATGGCCGAGGCCTGCAACTCGCCGCCTTTCCAGGTGGCCCTCGGACCGAAACTGCCGAAAGGCGTAACCGACACGTGGATCAGGCGTGGATACGCGCTTGGAGGCCTTGACGCTTCAAGGCCGAGATCGTCAATCAGGAACGAAGCTTCGTCGAGACGCGCCGCGTCGTAGGGCGCAAGCTTTGCGCCCAATGAGGCCAAGTAGCGCGCCAGCGGCCGCTTCGCCATGTTTCCAAGGGTCAGGACCAGGTGTCCATTCAGCAGGCTCATGCGGCGCGCTCTTTCAGAAAGTGTGAAATTTCGCCCGAGATGTCGTCCAGCCAGGCGCGGCGGGTCAGAACGAGCGCGGGAATTCCCGCTGCGGCCAGGGCGGCGCGCTGGGCGGGTACATGCCACACCTCGGATTCCTCCTCCTCAATCAACCAGAGAAGAACGGCGTCAGCCTGGGCATCACGCGCAGCAGCGACGAGGCGTTGCCCCCGATTGCCGAAGGTGCGCGCGCCTGTTGTCCGGGCGTATATACTGTCCGCGACGGCCCTGAGCGGCTCTCCGTCTTCAGCGACATGCTGTCCCAGCCAGCTTAAGCTCCGTTCATGCGTTTCGGCGATGATGGACGCCCCGGCGTCCTCGACCGCCTGATGCAGCCGTCCGTCCGGCGGCGGTGTGCCGGCAAGCAGAAACCGATGTCTAGCCGTGCTCGACGGCGGCGTTGCCGTGACGTCTCCGAACAGAGACGCGCGGGCCAGCCGCTCGTAGAAGGGACCATCCGCCTGGCGGCTGGCCTGCAGGGCAGCCAACGCGGCACGGCGGGTATTCACTTGAACGATCGCCAGGTCGGCGGCCGCAACACCCAGATGCGCGGACAGGTCCGCGACGGCTTTGCGGGTGCGCTCAACGCTGGTCGCGCGACGCACATAGGCGACATCGAAGATCAAAGGCTTGGGCCCCTTGATCTCCCCTCGCCGCTGCAGTTCGCAGACGTAGTAGTAAAGCCGCTGAGCATTGTCGTCGCCACGGGTGAAAACGACGTGTTCGAACAGGTCGAAACGTCCCTCGGCCCAGTCTTCCAGAATGCGGCGCGTCCACGGCCCAAAGCCGCTTTCCAGCCAGCGGTCGGCGCGTGGTGTCGGCACGGCGCGGTCCCATGGTAGGTGACAGGCCGCATAGCCATTGGCCGTGAGGACCTCAAGCGGAATATCGAGGCCGACAAAGCCTACAGGGTGGGCGGCTGCGCGGACGGCGGACAGCGGATCGGCCAGGAGAGTGTCTATCGTATTCATTGTCCAAGAAGTTCCGGCAAGCCCAGGGTGATGACGGGGAAGAGAATGAGCAGCAGCAGATGCACCAGATCCGACGCCAGGAATGGGAGAACCCCCACGAAGATGCGGTTGAGGGGCACATCCTTGGCTATGCCTTGGATGACATAGAGGTTCATGCCGATAGGCGGGTGGACGAATCCTATTTCCATGGCGCGGACCAGGAAGACGCCGAACCAGATTGGCGACAATCCCATCTCGATGATGATCGGCAGCAGGATCGGCGTGGTCAGCAGCATCAGCGCCAGACCATCCAGCACCGATCCCAGCAAAAGCAGCAGCACGGCCATGACCAGCACGGTGACCAGGGGGCCTGCGCCCAGCCCGGTGATGAAACCGCCGATGGACTCGGTCAGGCCAGTTACCGATACGAATACCGAAAACAGGATCGCGCCAATAACGATGGTGACGATCATGCCCGACGTCTTCAGGGTCTCGAACAGGGCATTATAGAGGGTGGCGAAACTCAGGCGCCGGCGCGTGGCGGCGATGAGCAGCGCACCGATTCCACCGATCGATGCGGCTTCGGTGGGTGTGAACAGGCCAAAGGTAATGCCGCCGATCATGACGACGACCAGCAGGGCAATGTCTATGACCTTGAGTAGCGCCTTCCAACGTTCGGGCCAGGGGGCGCGCTCTGTGGCCGGGGCCAGTTCCGGCTTCCAGCGGACCAGCAGCCAGACGACCAGCAGATAGAACAGGGCCTGGGTGATGCCGGGGATGAGCGCGGCGGTGAACATCTTGCCGATCGATTGTTCGGCGATAATGCCAAAGACGATCAGGGCGCCCGACGGCGGAATCATCTGGCCGAGCGTACCGCCGGCGGCAACCGCGCCGGTGGCAAGGCCGTCGTCGTAACCGCGCTTGCGCATTTCCGGCAGGGCGACCAAGCCAATGGTTGCGGCCGTAGCCAGGGACGATCCGTTGATCGAGCCGAAGCCCGCGCAGCCGGCGATGGATGCAAAGCCAAGACCGCCGCGCTTATGGCCAAGGAACTTTGCGGCCGCGTCAAACATGTCGCGGCTGGCATTGGCGGAGAAACACAGGTGCGCGACCAGCAGGAACATCGGGATCGTGCCCAGTTCATAACGGATCAGGGTCTCAAGCAACACCACACCGGACTTGATGATAGCCGGCTCAAGGCCAAGGCAGAGGACAAGGCCGCCAATGCCGACCAGTCCGAGCGCCGCCCCGATGGGCATGCCGGTCATCAAAAGAACCAGCAAAACAACGACCCCCAGAAGGCCCGTTTCAGGTGTCGCCATCATGACCGCCTCCGGGCAATGGATTGCCAAAGAAAGACGACGGCAACGGCAGCGACCGCGGCACAGGAAATGACGCGCAACGGCGGATAGGGAATACCCAGGACTTCGCTGGCCTCATGGCCGGGCCAGGCTTCCACGGCGAGCCATACGCTACCGGCGAAGGCGGCAATGAAGAACAGCGACGATATCGCGCGCGTGATCCGCTCCGCCGAGTCGCGAATGCCTTCAGGTAGCCGCTCAACGAGCAGATGGACGGTGGCATGGACGCGCGTCAGGCTGGCGATCAGGAGACCGGCCGACCCGGCGACCAGAATCGCCGCCTGGACAAGCTCGATGGCGCCGACGAAGGGGTGGCCCGTCTGACGGCCGATAACGCCCAGCGCGTCGCAGGCCATGGCGACCAGCAAGGCGCCGCCTCCGACAATGGTCAACCCGCGCAGGGGCCAGGCGTGATGCTTGGGTTCAGTCATGCAACGGCGACCTCCAGGGCGCCTGCGTTCAGGCTCAGCGCCGGCAGGCCGGCGCGTATGGTAATGTCGGATATGTACTGGGTAGTCGCCTGGGCGCGGTCACCCGTGGCCAGCACGGGACGGCCCGGCGCCTCGATGAATACCGGCAAGAAGGCGGTCTCAAGGCTGCCGTCGGCACGCCACACGACCTTGCCGATCAGGGCATTGACCGCTTCCGGATGAAAGGGCGCCAGCGTATAGGCCGGATCGGGCTCGAAACCGAATAACGCCTTGCGGCGTTCAACCCACACCGCGCGCGCGGCGTTGTCCTGACCAGGGCTCAGGGCGTGGGTGACGACGCAGCCATTGCCAAGGCCGTGAAATATTGGCTTGCCTTTATAGATCTCGATGCCGCGCGCAATGTGCGGATGATGGCCGATGACGATGTCGGCGCCGGCGTCGATCGCCGCATGCGCGGCCGGTCGCTCGTAAGGCGCAAGTCTGGCCGGCGTATGGACAATCCCCTTATGCAGGGCCACGACAACCAGGTCGGCGCCGGCGCGCGCGGCGGCAATCTCGGCTGCCAACCTCTTGTCATCGACAAAGACCGCCAAGGGTGATGCCGGCGCGATCGGCGACCCGTCTGAAGTTTCCACGCGCAGATAGTTGCATCCTGCCCGGCTTCGGCCCGCCCAGGCAATTTCCGGCCCGACGAGATTATAGCTCAGAAGCGCGATCCTGCGCCCGCCGCGCACGATGAGGGCTGGCTTGCCCGCCTCTTCCAGATCCCTGCCAGCACCGGTGTGCAGGATCCCGATCCGGTCCAGCCCAGCGCGCGTGTCGGCGATTCCGTCCGCACCACAATCGGCAATGTGGTTCCCGGCCAGAGTCACCGCCGTAAAGCCGGCGCGTCGCAGAGCCTCGAGGTTTTCAGGCGGTGCACCCGGCGCCGGGACGTCCCCGGCCAGGGCATCGACACTCAAAGTATGTGGTACCTCCAAGTGCCCTATCGCCACGTCAGCGGACTGAAGTGCCGGCGCGATGCCGGACAGCCAGTGATCGGCGTCGGGGACATCCAACACCAGGTCGCCGGTAAATAACAGGGTAATATCAGAAGCGTTCATAACAAGGTCTTGAAGCTACTCAGGAAACAAGGCGACGAAATGGTTGACAATCCAGCCGGTCACCCTGAATGGTTGGCTCATGACCACAAAGCCCAAGCCCCTCGCCGCCCACGATGTTGCCGATCGCCTGCGTGACGGGATCCGGATGGGCCGCTACGTTCCCGGTCAGAGGCTGGTTGAAGCCGACATCATAGGCGAAACCGGCGCGACCCGTTCGCGTGTCCGCGAAGCCCTGCAGAGACTGGCGACTGAAGGCCTCGTCACGATCGAAGAATTTCGCGGCGCCTCCGTCAAGCGGTTGACCCTCGACGAGGTCCGCCAGATCTATCGCGCCCGCATGGCGCTGGAGGGCATTGCTGCTGCCGATTTCGCCGCCGCCGATGCGCCCGAGCTCAAGGCCCGCCTCCTGGCCATCCAGGAGGAGATGAACCAGGGCGAGTCCACCGGCAACCATGAACAGTTCGCCCGGCTGAACACCGCCTGGCATCGCCTGATCATCGAAGGCGCCCGCAACGACTACGTCCAGACCTTCCTGGCTACGCTCACCATACCGATTTACCGGTTGCTGTTCTCGACATTTTACAATGCTCAGCGCATCGATGCCGCCAATGCCGACCATCGCCTGATTACCGCGGCGATCGTCGAAGGCCGCCCCGAGGACGCGGAGCGCTACATGCGCGCGCATGTCGATCAGGGCTTCCATTCGCTTTCAACTATCCATTCGCACTTTTTTGCGCCCTAGAACGGTATGTCGAAATGAAGTCTCGACTTACCGCGCCAAAGCATCAACTTGGATCGGAATGATGATGTCATCCCGATCCGGGGGTTACCACCTGGCCCGCAGGCTAACCGCGACCTTGCGGCCGATCGGTGAAGCCGCGGTGGCGTCATAGCCGCCACTGCCATTGACGCTGGGCGCCAGGTTGACATAGGGCGGACCCGAATCGAAGACGTCGGTCGCATCCAGACCCAGGATCAGATTGGTGCCGAAGTGTTGCCCCAGGTCCCAGGCCACATAAAGGTCGACGGGTGAATAGGCATCAACCTTCTGCACCGGCGTAATAGCCGTATTGTCGTATGATCCAACGCGGTGAACCGTAAGCTGCGCGTTGAGCGGACCCTTATCCCAGCCAACGGAGGCACGCATCTTGAGCTGCAGTGGATTGAAGATCGTATTGAGCAGGTCGATCTTCGGCGCGGCCGGCGTAATCGCAGCCTCGTAGTGGGTCAGGTAGGTACCCCCAATATGGAAGCGGAAGTCACCCCAGTTGTCGGTTGGAACGCGGTAGGTCGAGGCGAAATCGAAACCGCGCGTCGTCGACACCCCCAGGTTCTTGTTGCGGCCATCGACATACAGCGTGACATT
>CBFGPQ010000014.1:0-40124 GCA_965650705.1 uncultured Asticcacaulis sp.
CATTTAATCAACCGAGTCCGTGATTAGTCGTCTCAAACATGGGGCGCAGTCCAAGCAGGTGGATAGTTCAGCGCCTCAGCGACCGCGAATCCCGACGGCGCAAAGCGCCGTCATTCTCTTGAGGGGATTTCATAACCAGTGCGTCAACCTGCACGGATAATCTGTGTGCATCTGTGTAATCTGTGGACCGACTTTGATCGTCGCCACGCAGTCAAGCCAAGCTGCTCAAGCTCGGACTTCTGTGCTTTTTCTGTGCCGCCTCGCAAAGCGAGGCTTTCAGTGCCTGTCCGTGGTTTACATCCCAAGCGCCAGGGTCGCCGCCGCCAGGTCCTGAGACGCATCGCCGACGCTTTTGAACACAGTGACAAGATCTTCGCGATCCTTGACGGCCGCCACCTCGCACAGGTCGCGCAAGGTCCCGCGCACACTCTCCAAAGTCAGTCCGGGGCCGATCAGATCGCCCGCTTCGCTCAAAGCCCCCGGACCGTCGATCCAGACGGCGTTCTTCATACAGACGTCGTCGGCTTCGCGCATGGCCGGCGTGTAGCCGCCGATCAAGGCGACGTGCTGGCCCGGCTTCAGCCAGGCGCCAAGCACTAACGGCTCGCTGCTCAGGGTCGCGCAGGCAATGATATCAGCCGCATTCACACCGGCTTCGAGATCGCCGCAGACCTCGGCATCAAACCCGTGACTGCGCAGATGATGCACCAGACGTTCGGCATTACCGCGTGTCGGGCTAAAGACCTCGACATGACGAATGTCGCGCACAGCCCGATAGGCAAAAGCCAACTCCGTCGCAATGCGGCCCGAGCCGATCAGCAGCAAGCGGTGCGCCGACTTCACAGCCAGCCGGTCGGCCGACAACGCCGCAACCGCCGCGGTGCGCCGCGCCGTCAACTCACCACCGTCAAGCAGCGCCTTGTGCTCACCCGTGATGGCGTCAAAGACCAGGTAGCTGGCCGTCACCGCCGGCAGAGACCGCGCGGCATTGCCGGGCGTGACATTGACCAGCTTGATGCCGCCAAGACTGGCGTTCCAGGCCGGCATCAGCAGCAGCGATGCATCGGGCTCACCCGCCTGCTTCATGGTATGGATATGACGTTGCGGCGCTTCGACAACGCGCGTCAGCAGGCGCGGAAGGTCCTCGACGAGGCGGCTGTACGGCAGGGCTTCGATGACATCCACCGACGAATAAATGCGCATATGTTCTCCTATAATAACCTTCCTTCCCTGTTTACGGGGAAGGTGGCATGGCGCTTTAGCGGCATGACGGAAGGGGGAAACCACCAGAAGAACCCCCTTCCGTCATCTCGGCCTACAGCCTCGCTGACACCTTCCCCGTAAACGGGGAAGGAACTAGTATTCTCACTCACCTGTCCGCCGCCGTCTGGGCCAAAAGCCAGTCGCGAAACGCCACCAGTGGCGGGTGGGCCGCCCGCTCATGCGGCCAGGCGAGATAATAGGACTCAGCGCTCTGCATCTCGCCACCATCCGGCAGGGCACGCACCAGTTGGCCGGTGCGTAGTTCGTCTTCGATCAGAAAGACCGGCAGGAGCGCCACACCCAAGCCCGATCGCGCCACCTGAGCCAGGGTCGCGAACTGATCGAATAGCATCCCGTGCACGTGCTCATCCGGCACATCATGTTGCCGCAGCCAGCGTTCCCAGGCGTCCGGCCGGGTGGTGATGTGCAAAAGCGGCGCGCGACGCAGGTCCGACGGCGCCTTGAAATCGTATTGCGCGGCCAGTTCCGGACTGCACGCCGGCACGACGATCTCATGGCGCAGCAGTACGGTTTCCGCCCCGCGCCATTGGCCAGAGCCGATATGGATGGCTGCATCCATCGGCTCGAGCGCAAAATCGAAGACAGTCAGCCGCGTTGTCAGGTTCAGCGTTATGCCCGGATTTCGCCTGAGGAAGTCCGGCAGGCGAGGCGCCAGCCAACGCGTCCCAAAGGTCGGCAAAATAGCCAGGTTCAACGTCCCGCCGTGCGGATTGGCGCGCAGGTTCATCGACGCCGTGCCGATCTTGCGCAGGGCATCGCGCACTTCACGCGCGTAGGTTTCGCCGCCGGGTGTCAGGCGGATAGTCTGGCGCTCACGGTGGAACAGCTCGACTTCAAGCTGGTCTTCCAAGGCCTTGATCTGGCGGCTGACCGCACTCTGGGTCAGGTTCAGTTCGCGCGCCGCCGTTGTGACCGAGCCAGTGCGCGCCGCCGCCTCGAAGGCTTGCAGGTGGGACAGGCTGGGCAGGAAACGACGCGGACCTAACATTATTCCATTTCAGAATGACATGATGCACAAACAGCGCTGGAAGTGGCCAATATAGCGGGTATTATGCATTTGAACATACCGATTTGGAATAAATGCCGACACCTGCCACCACACACGGACTATGGGCCATGACGGCGCCCGAAGCGCCCGCAACGGCGCCGCTGAACGGTGATGTGTGCGCCGATGTTGCCATTGTCGGTGGCGGCTATACCGGTCTGTCCACGGCGCTGCATCTGGCCAAGCACGGCATCAAGGCAGTGGTCTTGGAAGCCGGTCCGGTAGGCTTTGGCGGCGCCGGACGCAACGTCGGCCTGGTCAATGCCGGCATGTGGGTCATGCCCGATGAACTGCCAAACGTCCTGGACGCCGTCCATGGCGAACGCCTGCTGACCCTCCTGGGTGACGCGCCCGCAGCCGTGTTCGATATCGTCAAAGCCTACGACATCGCCTGCGAACTGCGCACCGAAGGTACGCTCCACTGCGCGGTCGGCGCCGCCGGTCTCGAAGAACTCAAAGCCCGCGAAGCACAATGGCAGGCGCGCAACGCGCCGGTCCGTTTGCTCGACGCACAGGAAACCGCGCAGAGGGTTGGCTCGAACGCCTATTCCGGCGCCCTGCTCGATCTGCGCGCCGGCACCATCCAGCCTTTGGCCTATGTTCGCGGTCTTGCGGCCGCGGCACTGAAGGAAGGCGCGATCATTCATACCCAATCGCCGGTATTGGGCGTCGAAGCCACCCCTGCCGGCTGGCGTGTCGTCACCGGCAATGGATCGGTGACCGCTTCGTGGGTGGTCATGGCGACCGACGCCTATACGCAGGGGCCGTGGGAGATCATCCGCCGCGAGCAGGTCCACCTGCCTTATTTCAACCTGGCGACCGAGCCCCTGCCGGAAGATGTCCGCGCCACGATCCTGCCCGGTGGGGAAGGCGCGTGGGACACGAAGGAAGTCCTGTCCTCCTTCCGCATGGACGCACGCGGCCGGCTGATTTTCGGCAGCGTCGGCGCGCTCAAAGGCGCCGGCCATCTTATCCATCGCGACTGGGGCTTAAGGGCGCTTCGTCGCCTCTTCCCGCAACTGGGCAAGGTGAAGTTTGAGGCCGAATGGTACGGCCAGATCGGCATGACCGACGACAATCTGCCGCGCTTCCACAGGTTTGCCGATAAGGTCATTGGCATCAGCGGGTATAACGGCCGCGGCATCGCGCCAGGCACGGTCATGGGTCGTACCCTGGCGGAACTGATCAGCGGCGATAAGGCCGAGGCCGACCTGCCCCTGCCCGTCACCACGCCGCATGATGCGAAGATGCGGGCGCTGAAGGAAGTTTTCTACGAGGTCGGCGCACAGGCCGTGCACCTGACCGATTCACGTTTCTGAGGACAACGACATGATCACCGAAACCACCAAGACTGCCGAACAGGTCGCGCAACTGCTGACATCGCTGGGCGTCGACGCCTCGGCCTATACCGGCGGCACGTTAAGCGTCCATTCCCCGATCAATGGTGACCTGATCGCCAATACGCCGGAGACCTCGGCCGCCGACACCAAGACCGCCATCGAAAAGGCCCACGAAGCCTTCCTCGCCTGGCGCACCATTCCGGCGCCGAAGCGCGGTGAACTGGTCCGCCTGTTTGGCGAGGAGCTGCGCGCCCACAAGGCCGATCTTGGCAAGCTGGTCTCGCTCGAAGTCGGCAAGGTAACGTCCGAAGGCCTGGGCGAAGTGCAGGAGATGATCGACATCTGCGATTTCGCGGTGGGTTTGAGCCGCCAGATCTACGGCCTGACCATCGCCACCGAACGCAGCCAGCACCGCATGATGGAAACCTGGCATCCGCTGGGTGTGTGCGGCATCATCTCGGCCTTCAACTTCCCCGTAGCCGTCTGGGCTTGGAATGCCGCGCTGGCCCTGGTCTGCGGCAATGCCATCGTCTGGAAGCCATCGGAAAAGTCGCCCCTGACCGGCATCGCCACCCACGCCATCTTCGACCGTGCACTGAAGCGTTACGTCAACGAAGGCTATGACGCGCCGGACGGCCTGTCGGCCCTGGTCATCGGCGGCCGCGAGATCGGCGAAACCCTGGTCGACCATCATAAGGTCGCGCTGATTTCCGCCACGGGTTCGACCGCCATGGGCCGCGCCGTTGGCCCCAAGCTGGCTGCGCGCTTTGCCCGCTCGATCCTGGAGCTGGGCGGCAACAACGCCGCTATTGTCGCTCCGACTGCCGATCTCGACCTGACGCTGCGTGGTGTCGCCTTCGCCGCCATGGGCACAGCCGGTCAGCGCTGCACGACGCTTCGGCGTCTGTTCCTGCACGACAGCATCCACGACGCCTTTTTGTGGCGCCTGAAGTCGGCCTACGCTTCCGTCAAGATCGGCAACCCGATGGAAGACGGCACCCTGGTCGGGCCGCTGATCGACAAGGCGGCGTTTGACGGCTTTGAGAAGGCCCTGGCTGAAGCCAAGGCGGCCGGCGGCAAAGTCACCGGCGGCGAGCGCGTCATCGTGGCCGGCGACGCCAGCTATTATGTCCGCCCGGCCATCGTCGAAATGCGCGAACACGCCGGCCCGATGCTGCGCGAAACCTTTGCGCCGATCCTTTATGTCATGCGCTATGGCGACCTTGAGCAGGCCATTGCCTGGCAGAACGATGTCGGCGCCGGCCTGTCGTCGTCGATCTTCACCAACGACATCCGCGAAGCCGAACTCTTCCTGTCGGCCGCTGGATCGGACTGCGGCATCGCCAACGTCAATATCGGCACCTCGGGCGCGGAAATCGGCGGCGCCTTTGGCGGTGAAAAGGAAACCGGCGGCGGCCGCGAATCGGGTTCGGACAGCTGGCGCGCCTATATGCGCCGCGCCACCAACACCATCAATTACGGCAGCACCTTGCCGCTGGCCCAGGGCGTGAAGTTCGATGTCTAAGTCTTTTCAGTGGGACGACCCTTTCCTGCTCGACGCACAGCTCAGCGAAGACGAACGCGCCATTCGTGATGCCGCACGCGACTACGCCCAAAGCGAGTTGATGCCTCGCGTGCTCAAGGCCTATTCGGAAGAATATACCGACCGCGCCATCTTCAATGAGATGGGCGCGGTCGGGCTGCTGGGCGCGACCTTGCCCGAACAGTATGGCGGCGCCGGCGCGTCCTATGTCGCCTACGGCCTGGTCGCGCGCGAGATCGAGCGCGTCGATTCCGGCTATCGCTCGATGATGAGCGTGCAGTCGTCGCTGGTCATGTATCCGATCTATGCCTACGGCACTGAAGCACAGAAGCAGAAGTACCTGCCCAGGCTCGCCAGCGGCGAATGGGTCGGCTGCTTCGGCCTGACCGAGCCCGATGCCGGCTCCGATCCCGGTTCGATGCGCTCCAAGGCTGAGAAGATCGATGGCGGCTACCGTCTGACCGGCACCAAGATGTGGATTTCCAACTCGCCGATCGCCGACGTCTTTGTCGTATGGGCCAAGCTGGACGACGTCATCCGCGGCTTCGTGCTCGATAAGGGCGTAAAGGGTTTGTCGGCGCCAAAGATCCACGGCAAGCTTTCCTTGCGCGCCTCGATCACCGGCGAAATCGTCATGGACGGAGTCGAGGTCGGCGAAGACGCGCTGCTGCCGGAAGTGTCCGGGTTGAAAGGGCCGTTCGGCTGTCTCAACCGCGCGCGTTACGGCATTGCCTGGGGCGCCATGGGTGCCGCCGAAGACTGCTGGCACCGCGCCCGTCAATACGGCCTTGACCGCCAGCAGTTCGGCCGCCCCCTGGCCCAGACCCAGCTCTTCCAGAAGAAGCTCGCCGATATGCAGACCGAAATCACCCTGGGTCTTCAGGCAGCGCTGCGCGTTGGGCAGTTGTTCGATGCCGGCCAGATGCAGCCAGAGATGATCAGCCTGATCAAGCGCAACAACTGCGGCAAGGCGCTCGACATCGCCCGCCAGGCGCGTGACATGCATGGCGGCAACGGCATCCATGAAGAGTTCCACGTCATGCGCCACGCCCAGAATCTCGAGACGGTGAATACCTACGAAGGTACGCACGACGTCCACGCGCTGATCCTGGGACGTGCCCAAACCGGCCTTCAGGCGTTTTACTGATGTTGGACGACGGGTTTTCTCCTCTCCGCCCCACTATGTGGGGAGGGGGACCACGAAGTGGTCGAGGGGTATTGCCGGCGGAACTACCCCTCCGTCATTCGACGCTAAATGCGCCGAATGCCACCTCCCCACGCAAGCGTAGGGAGGAGATATGAGCCCGAAACCTCTCTCCGGACTCAAGGTCCTCGAACTCGCGCGCATCCTGGCGGGCCCATGGTGCGGTCAGCTGCTGGCCGATCTCGGCGCCGAAGTCATCAAGATCGAACGCCCCGGTGTCGGCGACGACACCCGTCAATGGGGCCCGCCCTTCATCACCGATGCTGACGGAAATGCGTGGGGTGCGGCCTACTTCCACAGCTGCAACCGCGGCAAGTCGTCGGTCGCCATCGATCTTGAGTCCGAAGACGGCCAGGCCGCCATTGGCGCCCTCGTAGCCGAGGCCGATGTGGTCATCGAGAACTTCAAAGTCGGCGGTCTGGCGAAATATGGCCTCGATTATTCGTCTCTCAAACGAATAAATCAACGATTGATATACGCATCAATTACGGGCTTCGGCCAGGACGGGCCCTACGCCGCGCGCGCCGGATACGACTACATCATTCAGGGCATGAGCGGTTTGATGGACATTACCGGCGATCCGGAGGCCGAACCGCAGAAGGTCGGCGTCGCCGTCGTCGACATTTTCACTGGATTGTACACCGCCACCGCCATTCTAGCCGCCATTCGTGGCCGCGATCTCACAGGCGAAGGCAGCTATATCGACATGTCGCTGCTCGATTCGGCGACCGCCATTCTGGCCAACCAGGGCATGAACTATCTGGCCTCAGGTGTATCGCCTACGCGTCTTGGTAATGCTCATCCCAATATCGCTCCCTACCAGGTGTTCGAGGTTGCCGACGGCCACGTCATCATCGCTGTGGGCAATGATGGCCAGTTCAGAAAATTGTGCGAAGCCATTGGCGCGAATCAGCTTTTGGCCGACGACCTCTACCAGTCCAACAAGAGCCGCGTGGCCAATCGCGAATCACTTCAGAAAGCGCTTCAACCTTCACTTAAAACCCTCACTCGGGCGCAACTGCTGGCGATACTTGAAACCGCCGGCGTCCCCGCCGGGCCGATCAACCGCATCGAAGACGTCTTCAACGACCCGCAAATCGTCCATCGTGGCATGAGGCTGGACCTGAAGGCCGCCGACGGCTCGCCGGTTTCGGGTATTGCCTCGCCCATCGTCATCAATGGCGTCCGCATGGCCGCAGAATCGCCCTCTCCTCACCTTGGATCCGGGCAAGCTACATGGAAATCGAGCTCATGAGTGCGCGAAACGGCGGAAAAATCCTCGTAGATCAACTGTTGATTCAAGGCATCGATCGCGTCACCTGCGTACCTGGCGAAAGCTATCTGGCAGCACTTGATGCCATGTATGATGCCGACATCGACGTCCTGATCTGCCGGCACGAAGGCGGCGCGGCGATCATGGCCGAGTCCTACGGCAAGTTGACCGGAAAACCCGGCATCTGTTTCGTCACGCGCGGTCCCGGCGCCATGAACGCCGCCCACGGCGTCCACATCGCCCAGCACGATTCGACGCCGATGATTCTGTTCATCGGCCAGGTCGAACGCGCCATGCGGGGCCGCGGCGCCTTCCAGGAAATGGACTACGAAGCCGTCTTCGGCAGCACCGCAAAATGGGTCGTCGAAATCAACGACGCCCGCCGCATTCCGGAGATTCTCGCCCGAGCCTTTGCCGTCGCGACCCAAGGCCGCCCCGGCCCGGTCGTCATCTCCCTGCCCGAAGACGTGCTCACCGACATAGCCGAAGTGGCCGATAGCGGCGTTATCACGCCTGTAAAACCAGAGTTACCGATTACACAGCTTCAGCAGTTCGAGGCGTTGCTACACCATGCCAAACGTCCGCTGATGATTCTCGGCGGCTCGTGCTGGAGTGACGAAGGTTGCGCCGCCATCGCTGACTTTGCCGCGCGTTTCAAAATTCCGGTAGCGACCGAATTCCGCCGCACCGCCCTCTTCCCGGCTCTGCACGCCTCCTATGCCGGTGACCTTGGCTTTGGCCAGAACCCGAAACTGTCGCAGCGCGTCAAGGACGCCGATCTGCTTATCCTGCTCGGCGCCCGTATGGCCGAGGTGCCTTCGGCCTCTTACACACTGATCCGCATCCCGCAGCCGAAGCAGCCCCTCATCCACGTCTTCCCGGACGCCGGTGAGATCGGCAAGGTCTATCAGCCGGCGCTCGGCATGGTCTGTGCACCCGACGAATTTGCCAAGTCGCTGTCGTACCTGAAAGCGCCGCTCGACCTGCCCTGGGCGACGGAGACCGAAAACGCCCATATGGACTATCTGACCTGGACCGGTCAGGTCGCGCGCATTCCCGGCGATTTCCAGTATGGCGAGGTTGTGAAGACGCTGCACACCGCCCTGCCCGATGACACCATCGTCTGCAACGGCGCCGGCAACTACGCCATCTGGGTCCACCGCCACTGGCGCCACTCAAAGCCACGCACGCAACTGGCGCCCACCTGCGGCAGCGTCGGCTACAGCGTCCCGGCCGGCATCATGGCCAAGCGCACCAGGCCCGATCAAACCGTCATCGTCTTCGCCGGTGACGGCTGCTTCCTTATGCACGGCAATGAATTCGCCACCGCCGTCCAGTACGGTATCCCGGTCATCGTCCTTGTCATCGACAACGGCATGTACGGTACGATCCGCATGCACCAGGAACGAGACTATCCGCACCGCGTCGTCGGCACCGACTTAAAAAATCCCGACTTCAAGGCCTATGCCGAAGCCTTCGGCGGCCACGGCGAAACCGTGCGCACGACGGCCGAATTCATGCCGGCGTTTGAGCGCGCCCGCGCCTCGGGCAAGCCAGCCATCCTCCACTGCTTTCTCGATCCACAAGCCATCACGCCGGCCAAGACGCTTGATCAGATCGCTGCCGGAAACTGACAGCTTGCCGCCTCACAGTGGCGTCGGTAAAACGACGGAAACGGAGAGGCGACATGAGCAATATCTATGTGGGTATCGGTGGCTGGACCTATGAGCCCTGGCGCGGCACCTTCTATCCGGACAAGCTGTCGCAAAAGAAGGAACTGGAATACGCCGCCTCCAAGATGACCTCGATCGAGATCAACGGCACCTATTACGGCGCTCAGAAGCCCGAATCGTTCCGCAAGTGGCATGACGAGACGCCCGACGGCTTTGTCTTTTCGGTCAAGGGCACGCGCTACGCGACCAACCGCAAGGATCTTGCGCAGTCGAAAGAGTCGGTCGAGCGCTTCTGCGCCAGCGGCATTTCAGAGCTGAAGTCGAAGTTGGGCCCCATCAACTGGCAGTTCATGGCCACCAAGAAGTTCGACGCTCCAGATTTTGAGAATTTCCTGAAATTGCTGCCGGCCGAGGCGGATGGCGTCGCGTTAAAACACGCCGTCGAGGTGCGCCACGACAGCTTCCGCGATCCGGCCTTCATCGACATGTGCCGTCACTACAATGTCACCGTCATTACGGCCGCCGACTGCGAATTTCCGCAGATCGCCGACCTGACGTCCGACGCCGCCTATCTGCGCCTGCAGGGCTCAAGCGAGGCGCACGACCTCGGCTATTCGGAGAAGGCATTGGATGACTGGGCCGCACGGATCAAAAAGCTGGCGGCCGGACATGTCCCGGACGACATGGAAGCTGTTACGCGCGGCGGCCACAAAGCCGGTCCGAAGGATGTCTATGTCTATGTCATCAGCGGCGACAAGGTGAAAAACCCTGCGGCTGCGATGGCGTTGATTGAGCGGCTGAAATAACTCAGGCACCTCCGGAACGATTTCCGTAAGTCCCCCTTCCGTCATTTGCTCCGCAAATGCCCATGGCTTGCGAAAGCTGTACTTTCGCCGGCGCCAAACCCACGTAAACGGGGAAGGAAGGGAGCAAAATGGCTAAAGCTAGTTCCTTCCCCGTTTACGGGGAAGGTGGACGCGAAGCGGACGGAAGGGGGACCTTAAGCCTTCACCTTCCCCTTCAACGCTTCGATACCCTTTTCGATCTTGCCAAGAGTTTCCTGCAACAGCTCCAGATAAACCGGCTTGACCAGATGATGATCGAAGCCCGCCTCCTTGGCGCGCTGGCGGTGCTCGTCCTGCCCCCACCCCGTCTGGGCGATGAAGACCGTGGTTTTCAGGTGCGGTTCCTGTTTCATCGCGGCGCACAGGTCGTACCCGTTCATACCGGGCAGGCCGATGTCCATCATGACCACGTCAGGACGATAGGTCCTGGCCAGATCGATGGCATCAGGGCCGTTATGAGCCAGCTTATAGTCGTGGCCGATCATCTCGATCATCCAGCCCGTCGTCTGGGCCAACGCCTCGTTATCCTCGACGATCAGGATGCGCAGCCCGCCGCCCGACGGCGCTTCCGTGATCTGGCCCGAAGCATCAGAAGCAGACGCGGCATCATTGCCCTCAGCCAGAGGCAGCCTGACCGCGAACTCACTGCCAGCATTGAGGCCGGGGCTCGACGCCGATATGGTGCCGCCATGCATTTCGACCAACGCCTTGACCAGGGTCAGACCAACACCCAGCCCGCCGTGCGCGCGTTCCAGTGATCCATCGGCCTGGGCGAACATGTCGAAGATGCGCTCAATGGTCTCGTGCGTCATGCCGAGGCCCTGGTCCTTGACGCGCACCGTTACGAAGACGTCGTCGGCTTCGGCGCTCAGGCGGATTTCGCGGCCGGGTTCGCTGTACTTGGCGGCGTTGTTGAGCAGGTTGGAAAAGACCTGCGCCAGGCGCGTCAGGTCGGCCTCAAGCCACACCGGCGACTTCGGTAGGTCAACGATCAGTGTGTGGCCGAACTGATCGATCAGAGGCTGCGAGATTTCAACCGCGGCATTGAGGATGTCCCGCACATCAACGCGTTCGGGCTTCAGCACGATCTTGCCGCGTGTGATGCGTGCCACGTCCATGAGGTCGTCGACCAGCCGCACCATCTGCTTGACCTGACGCTCCATCATGGCCAGCGCCTGCTCGCGGACGTTCTTGGGCGATCGATCCGACGCCAGAATGGTCACCGAGTTGCTGATCGGCGCCAGGGGGTTGCGCAGTTCGTGCGCCAAGGTCGCCAGGAACTCGTCCTTGCGTTGATCGGCGTCCTGCAACGCCTTGGCGTATTTCTGGCTTTCTTTCAGCAGCCGGCGGTTCTCCTCGGCCGACGCCGCCAAGGTGTCGCGCTGACGGGCGATCTGCTGGCGCTGGCGGTAAAGTTCGAAGAAGACGTCGCACTTAGAACGGAGGATGTCCGGCTCCAGCGGTTTTTCGAGATAGTCGACCGCGCCGGCTTCATAACCACGGAACCGCCGCATGCGGTCAGCGGAGCCGGCCGTCAGGAAGATAATCGGAATGCGGCGCGTGCGTTCGTTGCCACGCATGGTTTCGGCCAGTTCGAAGCCATCCATTTCGGGCATCATGACGTCGAGCAAGGCCAGGGCGACATCGTGTTTCAGCAGCATTTCCAGCGCCTCGACGCCGGAGCTGGCCTTGATCATCTCCAGGCCTTCACGGCGCAGGACGGCCTCAAGTGACAGCAGGTTTTCGGGCAGATCGTCGACCAGCAGGAATTTTACCGTATCGATGGCGGTCATGCGTTGGCCCCCACAGTCCGCCCGACCGCTAGTAGGTAGCGCGCCATGTCATCCAGGCTTAAGACCTGCGCCCCCGGGCAAGCCTCGATCGCGGCTTGCGGCATGGCGGCCTGATAGGCCTCCGCCGGGTCTTCGACAATGGCTGTGCCGCCGGACAGCATGATGGTACTCAATCCTTGGGCGCCGTCATTATTGGCCCCCGTCAGGACGATGCCCAGGAGGCTGGCGCCATAGGCGTCGGCGGCGGTTTCAAACAGCACATTGATGCTCGGACGTGAAAACAGGACAGGCTCCTCACTCGACAGCGACAGACGGCGGTCCAGTTCGACCATGAGATGATAATCGGGTGGCGCGAAATAGACGGTGCCAGGCTGGATCGGCTCCTTGTCCTCGGCCTCGCGTACACTCAGCGCGCACTTTTCATCGAACAGTTCCGCGACAATGCTCTTTTTGCCGGGCGGCAGGTGGATGCAGATCATGATCGGGACCGGATAGTCGCGCGGCAGTCCCGGCAGGATGGCCGACAAGGCCTTCAATCCGCCCGCCGACACGCCGATGACGATGGCCTCGACCGGGGTGGCCGGAACCGCAACCGTTTTGGCTGGTGCGGAGGCTTTCATGACCTGTCCCGTTTCTGATAGATGCGTTCATCACGCGCGAACTCGGCAAATTCGTCGGCATGGGCGGAAAAGCGCAAGGTCTCCTTGGCGCCCAGCCCCAGGAACCCCTTGCGCGCCAGGGACTGCGAGAATAAGCCGATGGCGCGGTCCTGAAGCTCCTTGTTGAAGTAGATCAGGACGTTGCGGCAAGACACCAACTGGGTTTCGGCGAAGACCGCGTCGGTCGCCAGGCTGTGATCGGAAAAGACGGCATTCCTGCGCAGGGACTTGTCGAAGGACGCGGCGCCGTAGGCGGCCGTATAGTAGTCGGACAGCGACGACTTTCCGCCGGACAGACGGTGGTTCTCGGTAAACAGCTTGATGCGATCGAGGTCGTAAACCCCCATCTCGGCGCGCTTCAACGCTTCGGGATTGATGTCGGTTGCATAGAACATGGTGCGTTCCAGCAGGCCTTCCTCGCGGAACAGGATGGCGAAGGTATAGAGCTCTTCGCCGGTCGAACAACCGGCGATCCAGACCTTAAGCGACGGATAGGTGTGCAGATGCGGCACGACCTTCTCACGGATGGCCCGAAAATACAGCGGGTCGCGGAACATCTCCGACACCTGCACCGTAAGGTAGCTCAGCAGCGACGGCAGCATGGAGGCATCGTGCAGGACCTGGTCCTGCAGCACTGAAAACGAGCGGCAGTTGAAGAATTCACGCGCCTGGCTCAGCCGGCGCTTGACCGACGCCATGGCGTATCCCCGGAAGTCGTAATGATACTTCTGGTAGATGGCTTCGAGCAGAAGACGGATTTCGATGTCTTCTGTCTTGGCCGTCGACACTCGGGCGGGCGCGGTCATATCATCACCTTGGCCATCATCGCGGCATCCACACGCGAACGAGCGACACCAGCTTTTCGACGTCAAGCGGCTTGGCCATGTAGTCGTTGGCCCCTGCGTCCAGGCACTTTTCCTGGTCGTCCTTCATCGCCTTGGCCGTCAGCATGATGACAGGCAGCTTTTTCCATTCGGCGCGCTTGCGGATTTCGCGCGTGGCGGTCAGGCCATCCATCTCGGGCATCATCACGTCCATGAGCACGAGATCGACGCCGGCGGCGCCTTCATTGCCGGCGGCCAGCGCGGAGTCGAGCGCCTTCAGCGCCTCCTTGCCGTTGCGCGCGATCTGGATCTGCGCCCCCAGGGGTTCGAAGATGTTGGTGACGGCGTAGACATTGCGCACGTCGTCCTCGACCACCAGGATGCGGCGGCCTTCCAGTATGCTGTCGCGGTTGCGTGCTTTGCGCAGCAGGGTCTGCTGTTCAGGCGACAGTTCCGACACGACCTGGTGCAGGAACAGGCTGACCTCGTCGAGAAGACGCTCCGGTGACTTGGCCCCCTTGATGATGATCGATCGCGAATAGCGGCGCAGGCGTTCTTCCTCGTCCGCCGACAATTCGTGGCCGGTGTAGACGATGACCGGCGGGAAGGAATAGGCTTCTTCCTGGCTGAGCGTCTCCAGCAACGAGTAGCCTGAAGCGTCCGGCAGGGACAGGTCCAGCACCATACAGTCATAGGTCTGTGACTTCAGTTCATCGAGACATTCGGCCGCCGTGCCGACTGCGTGGCATTCGACGTCCTGGGAGGCCAGAAGGCGGCAGACGGCGTCGCGTTGGGTGTCGTCGTCCTCGACGATCAGCACGCGGCGCATCTTGGCTTCCAGCCGAGTCTCGAAGTTTCGGAAGGCTTCGATCAGTTCCTCGCGCTTGACGGGCTTGAGCATATATCCAATTGCGCCCAGCGACAGGGCGGCGTGCATGTAGTCGCTGGCAGAGACGACGTGCACGGGGATGTGGCGGGTGCGCGCGTCGTGCTTCAGGCGATCGAGGACCGACAGGCCGGAATGGTCCGGCAGTCCGACATCGAGTACTATGGCCGACGGCGTATATTCCCGCGCCGTCGTCAGGGCGTCCTCCGCCGTCGACGACAGCAGGCACTTGAAATCAAGCTCGTGCGCCAGGTCGTAGAGGATGTGCGCGAAGGCCTCATCATCTTCAACGACCAGGATGGTCCGGGACGCGCCGTCCAGCTTGTCGCGATCGTCGGGAAGGCGCCGCGCAGGCACTACCGGCGCCTCGGGTGCTTCCGCCTTCTTCACGGGCGACTTGCGAGCGGCCCGCGGCGCCGTATCCTGCACGACCGGTGCGGGCTGGCCGCGAACCGCCGGTGCGATACTGGCGGGATTGTAAACGAACGGCAGGGTAATGGCGAAGGTCGAGCCTTCTCCCGGCGTACTTTCCAGCGACAGGACACCGCCCAAAAGACGCGACAGTTCGCGCGAAATCGACAGGCCCAGGCCGGTACCGCCATATTTGCGGCTGATAGTCGAGTCCGCCTGGCGGAAGGCATCGAACACGGCCTGCTGCTGCTCCGGCGAAATGCCGATGCCTGTGTCGATAACCGCGAAGCGCACGCGCCCGCCCTGCGTCTGGCTGATGTTCAGTTCGACCGAACCGTCTTCCGTGAATTTGAAGGCGTTCGACAGCAGGTTCTTCAATACCTGTTCCAACCTCAGCCGGTCAGTGTCGATGATGTCTGGCAGTCCGTCGGCGATGACCGTACGGAACTCCAGCCCCTTCTGATAACCAATAGGGTCAAAGGTCCGGCGCAGGTCGTTCGCCAACCGCACCAGCGACACCGGCTCGGGCCGGATGTCCATCTGGCCGGCCTCGATCTTGGACAGGTCGAGTATGTCGTTGATCAGGGCCAGCAGGTCGTTGCCCGATGACTGAATGGTCTTGGCGAACTTGACCTGCTCTTCGGTCAGATTGCCTTCGGTGTTGTCGGACAGCAGCTTGGCCAGGATCAGCGAGGAATTGAGCGGCGTGCGCAGTTCATGCGACATGTTGGCGAGGAAGTCGGACTTGTAGCGGCTGGCCTGTTCCAGTTCGCGAGCCTTGGCTTCGACGGTGTCGCGGGCGCGCGAAATCTCGTCCTTCTGCACCTCCAGGGCCTGCGCCTGTTCTTCGAGCTGGTTGTTGGTCTGCTCAAGCTCAGCCTGCTGTTGCTCCAGGCGAATGTGCGACTCTTTAAGCGCGCGGCTCTGCTCTTCCAGTTCCTCGTTGTTGACGCGCAGTTCCTCGGACTGGCTTTGCAGCTCCTCGGACTGGCGCTGGGTTTCCTCGAGCAGGCTCTGCAGGTGCTGGCGATAGCGCGCCGAGCGCACGGCGATGCTGATGAATTCGGAGGTGCGCTGCAAGAGTGCCTGGGCGGTATCAGGGAGCGTCTTCAGGAAACCCAGCTCTACGACAGCGTCTACGCTGCCTTCGGACACGGCTGGCATGATGATGACCTGACGCGGCCGCCACTGGCCCAGCGCCGAGCCAGCCGTGATATGGGCGTCCGGCAGATCCTTCAGGACGATCGGCCGGGACGATGCGGCGGCCTCGCCCAGCAGGCCTTCACCGCTGCGGAAGGCGTCGGGCGTGTCGCTGTCGGACGGTACGCCATAGGTGGCGGCGCGGCGGAAAATTCCGCCCTCCTTGACGTAGAAGGCGGCGACGTCACCGCGCGTGTAGTGCGTGAGATAGGTCAGAATGTTATGACCCAGTTGCTCCATATTCTGTTCGCCGAGCATGGCGTTAGACAGCCCGACCTGGCCGGATTGCAGCCATTCTTCCCTGCGGCGTGCGGCATTGGTCCGCCCCATGAGCAGCGCAATGATTATTGAGAGAACGACACCCAGGGCGCTGGCGATCACGGCCGCAACAATAGCCGTGCGGTACGCATTCTCCATCTCGGCAATCCGCTGTCTGCGCTTCTGCCGTTCGTCCGCCTGCATTGATGTCACGGATGCTCTCAAGGCGTCCATGTCGGCTTTTCCGTGTCCCGCCAGAACACGCAAACGGGCCGCCTCGAACCCTTCGGCGCGGCGCGCCGCCAGAGATTCAGCGAGTCGTTGCAGCCGGCTTTTTACATGGAGCTTAATCGATTGAATCCTGCCCGTTTGTAAAGCGTCGTCCCGGGTTAGAGCCTCCAGTTCCGTCAGCTTTTCGTCTATCCGTGGCAGTGCATCGTTGTAAGGCTGCAGATAGGAGTCAACGCCGGTAACGATGTATCCCCTGTTTCCCGTTTCCGCGTCCTGCACAAGTGAGAACAGTTCCTCAGCCGTTATCAAGACGTCGTGGGTGCGCGTCACGTCCGTACTGTTGCGGCGCACGCTTTCGATATTGAGGTAAGAGACAATGCCGCTTGCCACGAAGAACGCTGCCACTACGGCGAGGCTCAGGGAGGTTACGACATCGGCTTTTGCCTGGCGCCCGAAACCTGCCAGAAATGAAGGTGACTGCATGTCTGTTCCCAAGGGACGCCGGTCCCCAATGCCCGGCGCAGCCCCAAAGGTCCAAGCTAAGACCCTGTTCGCAAGCATCCAATAAGGAGCGCCGATTTTTCCATAAGAATGTCGTAAGCAACGCAAACAAATGTGCGCCCTGCACACCCAACACACGAACCGCCGGCCTACTCGTTAGCCAAAGAGATGAAAACGCGTGTGATTACAAAGTCTAACACCGGCAGTATCAATACCTTTTCACAAAGTCGTGGCTCGGATTCGGCCGAATCCACATCGCATTTTTATCACCTTTTGACATTAACTGAGGCCGAAAAAAAGCCGCAGAAAGACGGCGTTGGTGGAGAATGCCTAATGTACAATCTGGCCAAGCAAGTCAGGTCCGCAGGCGCGGATCTGGATCGTCCCTCCATGTCGCGAAAGCTCGCTGGCAAACGGGTACTTATTACCGGTGTAGAGAGTGCCCTGGGCCAGGCCATCGCGCGGCGTTTCGCGACCGAAGGCGCACACGTGGCATTGCTGTCGTGTGCTTCCGTTCCCGATAACCTGCGTCAGTCGATCCAGCAGATGGGCCGTATCTGCGTCAGCATCAATGGCGACATGCGGGAACTCGATGTTTGCGACCAGGCGTTGGATGAGGCGCTCAATGCCTTCGGCGGGCTGGACATTCTTGTCAACAATCCGCCGGAACGCGACAGCACGACCGTCAGTGGTGTGCCACCCCTGGCTTTCGCCACCCTGTATCTGACGCGCAATGCTTTAAGGGTGATGGAAGTTGATGGTGCCATTATCAACACGGCGTTCGACGACACGGTGCCCGCCTTTACACGGTCCCTGGCCCAGGTTGCCGCCAAACACGGCGTCCGCGTCAATGCCGTGGCACCGGCGCCCCTGCCCCCGCTGACCGCCGCCAATCAGGACATACGCCCCGCCCCTGCGCCAGTCGCAATGCCCACGGATGACGTGGCGTCCAGCTTTGTCTTCCTGGCCAGCGCTGAATCGGCGGGCATGAATGGGCAGCTGATTGACGCGCGCGACTTCGTCAGCGCGAACCGCCATCCTTACTGAGCGCCGCGACCGTCGCGCACATCCGGCAACTGTCACAGCCAGTGCCGCAGGCTTTGGGCGCCTCCTTCGGCGCCTGTCCGGTCAGGCGCGTACGCCACACCTGAAGCATCCTTGGGCTGACCTTGTTCAGCACATGCCACAGGCTGAACAGGACGGCGACCGCCAGCACGGCGTATTGCAGGATCAGATAGGCCATATCTGCCTCGCGACCTGATAGGTGATGAAGGAAGCGACATAGGCCAGGACGAACAGGTAGCCTGCGGTCAAGCCGACCATCTTCCACGAATTGGTTTCCCGCCGGATGACGGCCAGGGTCGACAGGCACTGCGGCGCGAAGACGTACCACGCCATGAGCGCCAGACCCGTCGCGACCGGCCATTGGCTCGAGATAAGCGCACCCAGTTGGTTGGCCGCCTCGCCCTCATCAGCCGCACCAACCGAATAGACTGTGGCCAGGGACGACACGGCCACTTCGCGCGCCGTCAGGCCCGGGATCAGCGCAACGCAGATCTGCCAGTTGAAGCCGACCGGCGCGAAAAGCGGCTGCATGGCGTGACCGACGATGCCCGCGAACGAGTAATCGACCGCCGGCCCTTCCGCGCCTTGGGGTTTGCCGGGGAAGGTGGTCAGCACCCACAGGATGGTATTGGCGGCAAAGATGGTGCCGGTGATCCGGCGGATGAATATCCGGGCGCGTTCCAGCAGGCCCAACGCCAGGTTGCGCAGGCCCGGCAGTCGATAGGACGGCAGCTCCATCATCAATGGGTATTCGAGCTTGCGCCGCGTCAGGCTCATCACCCACGACACGGCCAGACCGCTCAGGATCCCGACGATGTAGAGCGCGAACAGGATCAGGCCGTGCAGGCTTAGGAAACCGCCGACCGTCTGTTCCGGAATAAAGGCCGGGATCAGGAGGGCATAGACCGGCAGACGCGCCGAGCAGGTCATCAGCGGCGCGATCATAATCGTCGTCAGCCGTTCGCGCACGTCCGGAATGCTGCGCGTCGCCATGATCCCGGGAATGGCACAGGCGTGGCTAGATAAAAGTGGAATGAAGGATCGGCCGGTCAGCCCCGCCCCGGACATCAGTTTGTCGAGCATAAAGGCGGCGCGCGGCAGGTAGCCCGACTCTTCCAGGATCAGGATGAAGAAGAACAGGATCAGTATCTGCGGCAGGAAGACGAGCACCGCGCCCATGCCGTTGATGACGGCATCGACGACGAAGCTCTTGAGCAGCCCCTCCGGCATATGCTCGCCCGCCAGCCCGGCGATGTAACCGAAAGCGCCTTCGATGCCGTCCTGCAGCGGCGCAGCCCAGGCGAACACTGCCTGGAAGATGACGAACATCAGCACGATCAGCAGCGGCAGACCGAAGACCGGGTTTAAAAAGAAACGGTCAAGCGCGTCGTCTACCTTTGAGGTACGCGTCGGCATGACGACCGCGGCATCGAGCAGGCGGCGGACCTCGGCGTGCAAGTCGTCCGGCACGGTCTCGGGCGCCAAGTGATCGGCGGCATTGCGGTCGAGATAGGCGACGAGGTCCGCTGCGCCGTTGATCCTGGTGGCCACGGTGCCGATGATGGTCAGGCCCAGCTCGCGCGACAGAGCGTCAACATCGATTTTAATGCCACGTTGCGCCGCGGCGTCCATCATGTTGAGCGCTACCACCATTGGGCGGCCCAGCGCCTTGACCTCAAGTACGAAGCGCAGGTGCAGGCGAAGATTGGTGGCATCGGCGACACAGACGATCAGATCCGGCATCTCCTCGTCGCGCTTGCCGAGGCAGACATCGCGCGTGATGATTTCGTCGGCGCCCATGGCATCGAGGCTGTAGGTGCCCGGCAGGTCCAGCACCTTGACCTTGCGGCCCGACGGCGCGGTGAAGCTGCCTTCCTTGCGCTCGACCGTCACGCCGGCATAGTTGGCGACCTTCTGGCGCGCCCCGGTCAACTGGTTGAACAGGGCGGTCTTGCCGCAATTGGGATTGCCGACCAGGGCGATCGTCAGGCTGTCCATCAGTTGCGCTCCACCACGACGCGGGCGGCCTCGGCGCGGCGCAAGGCGAAGCGCGTAAATCCGATCTGAATCAATAGAGGATCGCTGCCAAGGAAGCCCTTGCCGACGATCTTCACCGGCTCGCCGCGCACAAAGCCCAGTTCGCGCAGACGCCGGCCGATGGCGTCGCCTTCGGCGACATCACGCACCTCCACGACGGTGGCGGCGGTAAAGGCGGGCAGTTCACTCAGAGTCATTTGAAACGTTTGTCCGGACTGGCGCAATACGGGCGACGCTCTGGCGCCAGTCAAATCTTGCGAATGATTATCATGTAGGCGTTTCCACGTTGTGGGTCAAGCGGCGGGTTGCCGCACCGCGTTTATTGGTTTTTTACAGCGGACTCATCAGCGCTCCGCTTCATCCTTACTTGGCGTGAGTTAGGCTCACACTTTGAAAGTCTCGCAGGAGGGAGCCGCTATGGACGTACTGACGCCACACCGCATCGATCTGGAACCGCGCACGACCGCCAAGCCCATTCCCGCTTACGGGTCCGTCAAGGATCAGGTGGTCGATACGGCGCACCGGATTCAGGAAAACGTCCAGACCATGCCCTTGGCCAGCTTCGCCCTGGCTCTCCTGATTGGCTACGCCGTCGGCAGTGCGATGACGCGCGCAACGTATCACAGACCGGCGCGCATCGTTTACCGAACCAAGCACTGATGGACTTTTATCAAGCCCTTGACGCCATCGATCCGAAGACCGGCTTGGTCAATGCCGTCATCGACACGCCAAAGGGCAGCAACGGCAAGTACAAGCACGAGCCGGACAGCGGACTTTTCCGCCTGAGCAAACTCCTGCCGCTCGGCGCCTACTTTCCCTACAATTTCGGCTTTGTCCCGCAGACGCGTGGAGAGGATGGCGACGAACTCGACATCCTCGTTATCATGGACGAGCCGCTGCACATCGGCGCCGTCGTGCCCGTGCGCGTCATCGGCGTGCTGCAAGCCGAACAAACCGAGGACGGCAAGACGTTCCGCAATGACCGGCTACTGGGCGTACTGGAAACGCCGCATAATCCGCCTGAGCTGCGGCACTATAAAGACCTCTCTTCGCAGAAACTGGCCGAAATCGAGCACTTCTTTCTGTCCTACAACCTGATGGAAGGTCGCGAGTTCAAAAATCTCGGCCGTGCCGGCCCCGAAGAGGCCATCCGCATGATCCGTCAGCACGAAGTCCGGCTTGAGGCGTAAACCACGCTTCGTCCCACTTCACCTTGACGGCGCTGGCTAGCTGGCTTACGGCCCGCGTAGGGAGAAACGCCATGCAGACCTATATCGAACTCGGCGAGGAAGAAGCCAGAATCGCCATCGACACGGCCGTTGCTGAACTGCGCCGCCGTGGCAAGGCGGGCTCGATCGCCGTCGGCGACCGGCATGGCGAGGTCATCGCCCTGTGGCGCATGAACGGTGCCTCCCTGCCCTCGGCGGTCATAGCCGCCGACAAGGTCTTCACGTCATCGCGGGTGCGCCGGAAGTCAGGCGATACAGGCCGCGACACCTTCGCGGACAACGCCTTGATGAGCTATCACGGCTCTCCGCGCTATGTCGGCTGGGACGGCGGCGCGCCCGTCATTATTGACGGCCAGTGCGCCGGCAGCGTTGCCATCAGCGGTTTAAAGGGCGAGGAGGATCTAGAAATCGCCGAGATCGCCATCGCGGCGATATTGGAAAGTCTGAAAGCCTAAACCGCTTCCACGACTGACATCTTCGCCAGTTCACCGATGACAATTTCCGCTGCCGCCCTGCCGGAGCGCCACGCGCCAGGCAGTGATGCCGGAAAGCGCTCGTCGAAAGCCTCGCCGCAGAAGGTAATCAGTCTCTCGGTCACCGGCCCGGAACGCCGCGCGCCCGGCAGGCAGCACGAGTAGGCGCCGCGTGTATAAGGATTGGCGACCCAGCGCGTAACGATCGGCGGCGACACGACGTGCGCCTCGAAGCCTCTCAATGCTTCCACGGGCGCAAGAACTTCGCGGGCATAGGCCAGGGCCTGGTCAGGCGCCAGGGCCTCGATGGTCTCCGCCTGCTGCCCGCCGGCATAGATCTGGATCACCGGCTGGCCGGCGCTGTGGACATGGCAGAAGTGCGGCGCCTCCCCGTCGAGCAGTTCGAGCGCCATGTCCACCGGCACGTCGTTGCCTGCGAGGAAGGCCGGGTCGACTTCGACGATGATCTTGTTGACGTGGCCCATGACCAGTCCGGCGATCTGCTCATGAAACGCCGGGGACAGGTCGGGAGCGAAGGTCACCAGGCGTCCCTGCAGCACCCCCAGCGACGCCGTGAAAATCACCCGCCGCGCCGTCCACACCGATCCGTCCATCGACTGGATGCTGACTCCGTCGGGCGTCTCCGAAATGCGGCACACCGAGGTGCGCAGATGGACGCGATCCGCGCCGGCTTCGGCCACCATGGCCGAGGTCAGGGTGCACATCCCGCCTTCGACATGAACGCCGCCCGGCGTATTCTCATCAGTCAGGAATTCGCGCGCCGACGGATAAAGCGGCGGCTGCACGCCGTTCCACAGCAGGCCGAAGGTCGCCAGCATGTCGCGGGCCTCGTCGTCGACGCCCAGTTCCGGCAGGGCGACGTCAGCGTGTTCACCCGACCTGACCGCGTCGGCCAGGTCGCCGCGAATGGCGTCTTCCATCAGGGTTTCGATGTCTTCCTGGCGCGCCTCTCCGCCGCGATAAAGCCAGACCGCATCGCCCTGGTCGCGCAGGGCCGTCACGCCATAGCGCGGCAGTTCCTGAGTGAGCGGATTGCCGTCGCCGTGTAGCCAATGCGCGCCGAGATCCGCCACCACGCCGGAGCGCAGGATGCGCGTGCGCGCGCGGCCACCAACGCCATCACCGGCCTCCAGGATACGGAAGGAGACATTGTTGCGCTTCAGCTCGACTGCCGCCGCTAGGCCGGCCATGCCGGCGCCGACGATAATCACGTCCTCCATGATCGCCTCCTCTGCAATTTTTGAGGCAATTTCGCGCGTTAGGCGATAAGGACGCAATGTGGTTTAGCATCCAGAGCATTTCCCGCCAAAGTGGACGCCGGTTTGGCGGTAGGAAATGCGAAAAACAAAGACATAAAGCGTTAGCCCGGCCCTCTTAGCCGGGCTAACGCTTTATGTGTCGGATATCACGGCATTATGTTCAGGCTGCACCGCGTTCCCGGGCAATCTGCTCACGATCGACCAGACCGGAAAACTCTGACGCTGTGACCGGATGGCCGAACAGATAACCTTGCATGCCGTGGATACCGGCGGCCTTCAGGTGCTGGTGTTGGGTGACCGTTTCAATCCCTTCGGCGATCACCTGCATGCCGAAGGCGCGGCCGATGCCGGTGACCGCCTGGACGATGGCCAGGGCTTCGAGCGCGCTGCGCGACTCGCCGTCCAGCGCCGTGACGAATTCGCGGTCGATTTTGATCTTGTCGAACGGGAAGCGGTGCAGCGCCGTCAGCGACGAATAACCAACGCCGAAATCGTCGAGCGACAGCCGTATCCCCAAGCTACGCAGTTCTTCGAATAGCAGGCGCGTCCGCGACGGTTCCCCAAGGAAGGCCGTTTCTGTCACTTCGAGGATCAGGCACTTGGCGTCGTAGCCCGTTTCCTTCAGCAGCGCACGGACACCGTCCAGGAAGCCCGGCCGGTCGAGTTCAATCGGCGAGACGTTGATGGCGACAGGAATTCCCCAAGCAGCGGCCTGTTGCAGCACACGCCGGCGGGCGAAGGCGCCAATCTTGGTGATCAGCCCCGTTCGCTCGGCCAACGGAATAAAGACAGCCGGACCGACCGGGTTGCCGTCGCGCGCCCAGCGCACCAATGCCTCGGCGGAAATTACCTTTTGGCCATGTCGGTCGTAGATCGGCTGATAGAGCATTTCCAGCCGGCCGGCGTCGATGTCGGCCTCCAGTTCGGCCATCAGCGCCACGTCCGGATCGATCTTGCCAGCTTCGGCCTGGACGGCCGCTGGCGCGTCGACCATGCGTCCCAATTCGACGATGGTGCGGTCGGCAAGGGCGGCGATGCCCTCGATCACTTCGGCCGGAACAACGCGTCCGTCCTCGCGCGCAGCCTTTTCGACTTCCCCAGCCACGGTGGCAACCGCCTTGGCGCCCAGGTTCAGGCTCATCGATTTCAGCGCATGGGCCGCCGAGCTCATTTCAGCGGCATCACCGCTGCGGCACGCCGCAGCCATGCGTCCGACAGCTTCGGGCGCGTGACTGCGGTAGAGGCCCACGATGCGCGTGACAAAGTCGCTTCGACCGTTTTTCAAACCTGCCAGGATCGGCTTGAGCGTATCGGCGTCGAACAGCGACATGTCGATGCTGGCTTGAGCGGGCCCGGGCTCAGCCGGGACCGGGACCTCAACCGGCATGACCTCGTCAACCTGGCGAGCGTGGGCGGCCAGCCAGTCGTGCAGGACTCCGCTGAGCGCCTCGAGTGTAAACGGCTTGTGCAGCACACCGTCCATGCCTGCCTCGCGCCAGGCCTCAGCAGCTGTGCCGACGACATGGGCAGTCAGCGCCACGACCGGCACATCCTGGCCGCGCGCCCGCAACTGTCGGGTGGCTTCGAAGCCGTCCAGAACCGGCATAGAGCCGTCCATCAGGACCAGATCGTAGACGTCGCCATCCAGGATATCGAGCGCCTCCTGGCCATTTGCCGCCGTATGCGCCGAAATGCCGAAACGCGACAGGGCCTCGCAAGCGACTTCGCGGTTGACCTCGCCGTCATCGACCACCAGCACGCGGGCGCGCGGATAGACGATGTCGATCACCTGGGCGTCCAGCTCGGGCTCGTGGGCCGCCAGTGGACGGCCATCGCGCGCAGCCTCGATCAGTCGGTCGAAATCGCGGTGGCGCAGCGGCCGGGCCAAGATACAGGCGGCGCGTCCGTCCAATACCCACTCCTCGGCTTCGTTATCGCCGGCGTCGGCCAGCAGCACGAGTGTATCGGGCGCACAGGCGACCTGATCGCGGCAGGCGCGGTCAGCAATGGTCAGGCGCGGCGCGGCCCCGGCGACATCGGCGCCGGCGGCCGACAGCCGCTGCACCAGCGCGTTACGTTCGACCGGCGCCGCGACCAGAACCTGGACAGGCACGGCGTTCTCGACCTTTGGCGGGGCAGCGGTGTCCGCGCCCGCTACCGGCAGACGAACGTGAAATTCCGTGCCGACACCCTGCTCGCTCGACACGGCGATGCGCCCACCCATGGCTTCGGCAAGGCGTTTGGCGATCGACAGGCCCAGCCCTGTGCCGCCGAAACGGCGTGTCGTCGTCTGGTCCTCCTGGGTGAAGGCGGCAAACAGCTTGCCGATCTTATCCTTGGCGATCCCGATGCCGGTGTCCTCGACAACCAGTCGCACGAAGCCCGGTTTCGCGTCAGCTTCGATGCGGACGCGCACATGCCCGGCTTCGGTAAACTTGAGCGCGTTGGAGACCAGGTTCGACACCACCTGCCCCAGGCGCACAGGGTCGCCCAGGACGACGCGCGGCGCATCCGGGCTGACCGCCGCCACCAGTTCCAGCCCCTTGTCGCGCGCCGCGGCGCTGAACAGGGCCAGGGTGTCATCGACCGTATCGACGATATCGACTTCGGCAGTTTCGATCTCGAGCTTGCCTGCCTCGATCTTCGAGAAGTCGAGAATGTCGTTGATGACCGCCAAAAGGCCCTTGCCCGACTTGACGATGGTCGCCGCATAGCGCCGCGCCTTGGCCGGCAGGCTCTCGCCAGCCAGCATCTCGGCCATGACCATGACGCCGTTCATCGGCGTGCGGATTTCGTGGCTCATGGTAGCCAGGAAGTCGGACTTGGCGGCGTTGGCGGCGACAGCCTCATCGCGGGCCATGACATAGTCCCGGGTACGCTCGGCGACTTCGGCTTCCAGCCCGCGCATCTGTTCCGCGATCTTTTCATCGCGCTCACGAATGGCATCAAGCATGGCATTATAGCCGTCGACCAGGCTGCCCAGTTCGTCGCGTCCAGCCACCTCGACCCGACGGCTGAAATCCCCCTGCGAGATCGCCGCCATCGACTCCGACAACTCCCTGAGCGGCCGGGTCATGGTGGCCTGCAGCCGGCGCGTAACCATCAGCGCTATAAGCAGGGTCACCGCGGCGATGCCCAGCATGCCGGCCAGCGCCTGGACAAGCGATGCGGCCAAGCCCTCGGCTGTATGCACCACAATGACCCGGCCAATCGCGCGATTGCCGGAGCGCACCGGCGCCTCGACCTCGATGCTGCGCGTCATTAAAAGTGGCAGGACGCCGGGGCTTGGGAAGTCCGTGCTGAGCCGCACGTCGCTCTTGAGGCGCGCGCCCGTCCCGGTTTCGGCCAGTACGGCGTGATTGGCGCCTTCGACGCGGCCATAGATAATGCCCGGCGTGCGCGATACGGCGCGAATAGCCGCGAAGGCGTGGGATTGGTCATGGGTCTGAACGGCCTCGACCGCGCTCGACGCCAGCACTTCGGCGGCGGAGGTCATGACGGTCCAGCGGGCCTCCGCCTGGCGCGACGCTTCGTGCGCGACGAACAGGCCGGCGACCGGCAGGGTCGACAGCAGCACCGAGCCGAGACTCAGCCACATCAGCCGCCTGCGGATCGAGTGCCTGCGCCCTGTGCCCGCGGCTTTTACCTTGGCCTGTTTTCTTTTCGCAATCTTCTGCATACACGCATCCGGCCCCCGTCTTACGGGTAGCGAAAGGCCGTTACCATCGCGTTAACCATAATGTCCTTACCCGCGTTTACGATATCGCTAAGCCGGATTTTAAGCCTTCTCCTATAAGCTCACCGGGTGTTTACATGGGCAAAACGTCTGCTGAATAAAGTTTCCGCGCAAGGTGCAGACCGGCGCGGCAATGTTGCGATGACCTTTGCCCTGTCCGCTGTGCCCGTTGTCATGGCGGTCACTGGCGCCCTTGAATTCTATACGATTTCCAATACCCGCTCCTTGCTGCAGGAGGCCGTAGATACCGGTGCCCTGGCTGGCGCGGGCAAGCTGGCAATCGCCTCTTACGACACCGTCGGTGAAGTCACGGCCACGGCTACGGCTACGGCGCAAAAGAACGTTGCCGGCGCGCCCAACTCCGGCGCCTTCCACTTTCAGGTCCTGGTTGACGAGAGTGCCGGCACGGTCACGGTCAATGGCACGGCCGATCATAAGTCACTGGCGGCGATCACGGGCATCGGCGACACCGCCGTCAAGGCGACGGCAACAGCCGAAGCGCTGCAAAAGACGCCTTTGTGCGTGCTGCAAACCTCCGGTAGCGGCATTGAACTGGCGAACAATTCTCAGCTCCGCGCCCCCGGCTGCCTGATCCACGCCAACACAGATATAAGCGTCCTCGATCAGGGATCGATCACCGCCGAACGCATCCAGGCCGCCGGGACAGTGACGGGCACGACCTACCCTAAGGGCAATTCCGGCGCGATGGTCATTCCAGACCCCTTCGCCGGCATGGCCCTCAATCCAACAACCTTATGCAAGCTCAATGTCGGCGTGGCCATCGGCGTCGTTCCCCTGCTCAACGACACCACCCTGCCCGCCGGCGTCCATTGCCTGCCGGTGCTTGTCGTCGGCAAGGCGCGCCTGCATCTTCAGCCCGGCGATCATTATTTCATGGGTGGCCTGACCATGTCGCAGAATTCGATGCTGACCGGCAACGACGTGGCACTGATCTTTGGCCCGCTGAACGTGTTCAACTTCGCTGACAAGGCTGATATCCGCCTGACGGCGCGTAAGGCAGGCCCATTCGCTGGCTTTCTGATTGCCACGACGCGCGAGAACCAGAAGACGTTCACGATCGGCTCCGACAATGCCGGCCAGCTCCTGGGCACCATCTACATTCCCAATGCCACGCTGGAAGTCACCTCTCAGGGCAGTGTTGCCGAGGACTCCGACTGGAGTATCATCGTTGCCAAGGCCGTGCGTCTGAAAAACGGTCCGACCCTGGTCATCAACAACAACTATGTCGGATCGGGTGTACCTGTGCCTGCCGGCGTCGGCCCGTCCAACGGTACAGTGTTAAAACAATGAGTTTCGTAAACTTTGAAGCGGCCCGCTTGCTGGTGGCCGACGACGACCCCATCCTGCGCGAATTCGCGACTGTCCACCTCGCCACGCCCGATGTCGAGGTCGAGGTCGCCGAAGACGGCGTTGTCGCGCTCGGCCGCCTGCATGAGGGCGGGATCGACATCGCCCTGATAGATCTCGAAATGCCGAAGATGGATGGCTTCGAACTGATCGAACGCGTGCGCGCGACCGATGGACTGCGCCACCTGCCGATCGTGGTCGCGACGGGGCGTGAGGACATGGCGGCCGTCGATCGGGCCTATGCGCTGGGCGCGACCTCCTTCGTCGTCAAGCCGCTGAACTGGCGCGTCCTGTCGCATCAGTTGGCCTATGTGCTGCGTAATGCCCGCGACGAAGCCGCCTTGCGCCGCCAGCTTCAGGAACTTCAGGGCATGAACGCCGCCTCGGCAGAGTTGCTCAAGCTGTGCAGTACCAACCTGACGCGGCCGGCCAATGCCATCTTTGAACGCGCCGGCACGCTGTGCAGTTCGCATGAACCGGGCGTGCGCAATGCCGCCACGGAAATCCGTGATCATGCCTCGGGCCTGCGTACGCTCCAGGACAATATCAGCCAGGCGGCAAAGCTGCTGGCGGAAGGGTAAATCCCTTCTCCCCGCAGGCGAGGAGAGGGAATTACGTCCTTAGCCGATACCCTGTCCGGAATATCCAGGTGATGATAACTAGGCACACAGCCATGAAGGCGAAGGTCATCCCAAGGCTCACCCAGACCGACACGTCCGCCTTGCCGTAGAAGGCCCAGCGGAAGCCGTTGACCAGGTAGACGATCGGGTTGAACAGGGCAACTGTCTGCCATGGCTCGGCCAGCATCTTGATCGAGTAGAAGGTGCCGCCCAGGAAAGCCAGCGGCGACAGGATCAGCAGCGGCACGACCTGAAGTTTCTCAAAGCCGTCGGCCCAGACCCCCAGGATAAAACCGAACAGGCAGAAGGTCACCGAGGTCAGGATAAGGAACAGCGCTGTCCACACCGGGTGAACGATTTCATACGGCACGAATAGCCGCGCCGTCGCCATTATGACGCAGCCGAGCACGATCGACTTGGTGGCCGCCGCCCCGACATAGCCGATCAGGATTTCCGCCACCGACACCGGCGCCGACAGAACTTCATAGATGGTCCCGGTAAACCGCGGCAGGTAGATGCCAAACGAGGCGTTCGACGTGCTTTCGGTCAGGACGGTCAGCATGATCAGGCCCGGCACGATGAAAGCGCCATAGGCCACGCCATCGATTTCCGCCATGCGCCCGCCAATGGCGGCGCCGAAGACGATAAAGTAGAGTGAGGTCGAGATGACCGGCGCGGCCAGGCTCTGGAAAAGCGTGCGGATCGACCGTCCCAGTTCGAACGCATAGATTTCGCGGATGGCGTGCCAGTTCATTGCGTTTTCCCCACCAGGCTGACGAAGATGTCTTCCAGCGAAGACCGGTGCATGTCGATGGTCTTGAAGTCGATGTTTTCGGAAGCCAGCTTCTTGATGAAATCGGCCGCCGAGGCGTCTTCCTCACTGGCCTCGCCTTTCAGCGTCAGGGTCAGCACCAGGCCATCGTCGGACAGGGTGACAGGCCAGCCGGCCAGCTCCGGGGGCATGCCATCCAGCGGCGCCTTCAGTTCGACCTTCATCTCGGTCTGGCCCAGCTTCTTCATCAGGGCGCGCTTTTCCTCGACCAAGATGATCTGACCCTTGTCGATGACGCCGATGCGGTCCGCCATCTCCTCGGCCTCTTCGATATAGTGGGTGGTGAGGATGATGGTCACGCCGCGTTCACGCAGTTTCCGGACCATCTCCCACATGTCGCGCCGCAGTTCGACGTCGACACCGGCGGTCGGTTCATCGAGAAACAGGATTTCGGGCTCGTGCGCCAGTGCCTTGGCGATCAGCACGCGCCGCTTCATGCCGCCCGAGAGGGTCGCGATCTTGCTGTCCTTCTTGTCCCACAGCGACAGATCGCGCAGTACCTGCTCCAGATGCTTCTTGTCGGGTTTCTTGTTGAACAGGCCACGTGAAAACTCGATCGTGTCCCACACCTTGACGAACATGTCGGTCGCCAGTTCCTGCGGCACCAGGCCGATCTTTTCGCGCGCCTTGCGGAAGTCCTTGACCACGTCGTGCCCGTCGGCGACCACTGTGCCTTCGGTAATGCGCACCAAACCGCAGACCGCGCCGATCAGTGTCGTCTTGCCGGCGCCGTTGGGGCCCAGTAGCGCGAAGATTTCGCCGCGCCTGATATCGAGATCGACGCCCTTCAGCGCCTGATGGCCGCCCTTATAGGTCTTGCGCAGGCCTTTGATCGAGATGATGTTATCCATGTCTGCCCTTTTTGCCGCCCGCCTGTTAGCAGGCAAGGTAGGCGCGCCCACCGCATAACGCCAGTCGCGACCGATTTTGTCAGCAGAATAAAGTTGTGAGCGACTCAGTTTCTGGAGAATGACGGCGACAGCCCTGCCCAAAGCTGGTCTCAAGCTTCCAGCGAAATCGCCAGCGCCTTGAACTTCTTCGCCAGGGCCGTGCGGCGCTCGGTCGACGCGCGCTTGGCGGTTTCCATCGCAAAGGCCTCGGTCGCGTTCAGCAGGTGCTCGATCACCCGGTCCATATGGTCGTGCATCGCCTGGCGCGCCGCCGCCGGCAAGCGGTTGCGCAAGGCGTCGACAATGGCGGTGTGCTCTTTAATGCGCGCGGCCATGCCCATATCCGCCGCACGCGATAAGATGTTGCGCGCCAAGGGCGACCGGTAGCGCCAGTCCCACAGGTTCTCGACCGTGGCGATCAGGGCTCCGTTGCCGGTAATGTGCGCCAGCGTCAGGTGGAACTCACGGTCGGCCTTTTCGGCGACGACCGGGTCCTTGTCGGCCATGGCCTTGATCAGCTTCTCCAGCTCTCCGACCTGCGCGTGAGTGGCCTGGGTCGCAGCCATAGCCGCGACCTCGCCTTCGAACAGGCGGCGCGCCTCGATCAGTTCGAAGGCGCCAATCTCACTGTCGGTGATCGGCATGGCCGGTGCGTGGCGCTCGGTCACCAGAATGCCGTGGCCGTGCTTGGCCTCGATATAGCCGAGGATTTCCAGCGCGATCAAAGCCTCGCGCAAAGTCGGACGGCTGACACCGAAATGCGCCGCCAGATCCCGCTCCGTCGGCAGCCGGTCGCCAGGCATGTATCGCCCCGACTCGATTTCGGCGGCTATGGAATCAGCGATCTGGCGATAAAGCTTTTTGGTTTCGGGCATCTGCGACGCGTTGTGGATGGACACAGATTGTATGACCGTTCCCGAAAAGGGTTTCAACCCATAATCCTGAGGCGGAAGATGACGAGGCTGTCTCGATACCACCGGCGCCTTGAGGTGCCGACTACTTTGTTTTCAGCCGCCGGGCATTCGCTGTCGCCCGCTTATGAAAGGACTTGACCATCGTCTTGGTCACCCGCGACACCGAGGCTTCCGTTTTCATGAAGGCCGGATCGAGACTTGCCAGGGCCAGCGCACTGGCGGCCTCGCGGCCGGCGTCGATCTTTTCCTGGACCATGCGGGTAAATTCCTTCTGATCCCTGACGGACAAGGGATAGCTCGCCTTTGCCATGCGCCCGGTCCGGTGCTGGATAACGCTGGCCGAGGCCAGCATCATTTCACCGGTAAGCCGCGCCAACTGGCTCCATGCTGCCAGTCCGGTTTTCCTTCGCCGTTTCATGCGCCTGTCCTTTCGAAGTCGGACGGACAATGCCGCAGCGAAGATAAGTAGTCTGCGGGCGATGACGGCAAACCCGCTAAAAAGCGATACAGTGCCGGAGGCCATTTGACGCGACATAATGTCCGCTTACCCGCCGGACGGCTTCATGCGAACGGTTAGGTATCGCAACTGGTTCAAAGGGCGCGCGCCATGCCTGTCATTGCCCACCAAAACCTGCCCGCCTCATCGCTCCTGCAAGCATACCGCGACCGACGCGCCTACACGGACTGCTTTCATATCGACCTGCCCGGTGAGGTGTCGCTGGCGGATTATATCGAAGTCTTTTACACAACCTGGCTTTTCAAGCTCGAACGCCTGGTCCTGGCCACGCTGGTCGCCAAGCCCTCAACGGATGCGCAGGCCGCTGCCCTGGCGCGAGGCGAACGGTCCCGGTTCGCCGCCTGGACCGTCGAATCCCGGACAGCGAACCAGATCGTCATGCGCGACTATCAGTCAAAGACCCGTTCCTGGCTGATGTGCGCGTCCTTGGACAATGGTATGACCCGGCTCTATTTCGGCAGCGCCGTCGTTCCGGCGCGTATCCGGCCAGACGGCACTGCCGATCTTGGCGCCGGCTTCAACCCGTTGATCGGCATGCACCGGGTCTACTCCGTCGCTTTGCTGACGGCGACGGCGAGCCAGCTCAGGTCGAAAACCACCGCGCGCCGATAACACAGCCGACGATCGCGGCCATGACGATCAGGACGGACAGCCCGACCTGCTCCTTCAACAGCACGGCCGCCAGGACAAGTCCCAGGAAGGGCTGCATCAGTTGCAATTGGCCAACGGCGGCGACCCCGCCCAGCGACAGGCCGCGATACCAGAAGAAAAAGCCGATCAGCATCGAGAAGACGCCGACATAGCCAAGCCCCAGCCAGGCCGGAACCGAGATGGCCGCGATATCCGCCGGCCAGGTCAGCCACAGCAGCGGCAGGCTCACCGGCAATGCGATCAGCAAGGCCCAGCAGATGACCTGCCAGCCGCCCAACCGGCGCCCGACGCGCGCGCCTTCGGCATAACCCCAGCCACAGACGATGATCGCCAGCAGCATCAGAAGATCCCCCATGGGCGAGACAGCAAAGCCGTGGCCGATCGCATAGATGACGATGCAGGCAGCCCCCAGGCCGGAGAACAGCCAGAACAGCCGCCGCGGCTTCTTCTCACCCAGCAGGGTCGCAAACACAACGGTCACCAGCGGCAGAAGACCGGTAAAGACGATCGAATGCACCGACGGAATGCCTTGCAGTGCAACGGCAGTCAGCAGCGGAAAACCGATGACACCGCCACCGGCGACCACCAGCAAGGGCAGGATGTCCGTTTTTTTAGGCAAGGGCGCGCGCATCGCCCACAGACACACCGCCCCCAATACCGCCGCGATCACCGCCCGTGCCGCCGTCAGAAAGAAGGGTGACATGTCGAGCACGGCCAGCTTGGTGGCCGGCAGGGAGCCGCCGAAGATCAGCACGGCAATGGCGGCGCTGACCCAGGCTTGGGTGCGAACGGAAGACTGAACAACAGATGGGTGTGCGGATGACGTGACCGACATGAGATACCTCCTGCCCACGTCATCGCAGGAAGCCTCTGGCGCCAACAGATACATTCCAGTAAAATCACATTGAACTGTATCGGTACAAAAGGCAGAACAGTTGAACATTCATACACCTGACCAGACGCTTACCCAGCAGATCATGGCCCGCATCCGCGACCAGATCGCGCGCCGGCAGCTATCGGAAGGCGCACGCCTGCCGTCGATACGCGCCACCGCCGACACCTACAGCGTGTCGAAATCGACCGTTGTCGAAGCCTATGACCGCCTGGTCGCCGACGGCGTCATTACCTCACGGCGCGGATCGGGCTATTTCGTCGCCGCGGCCCACGCGCCCCTCTCCCTGGCCGAGATCGGGCCCAGCCTTGACCGCGCGGTCGATCCGTTATGGGTGTCGCGCCAGTCGCTGGAGACGCGCGATTACCTGAAGCCCGGCTGCGGCTGGCTGCCGCAATCCTGGATGCCCGATGACGAAATCCGCCGCGCCCTGAGGTCGCTGGCGCGCAATCCGAACGCCGACCTGTTCGACTATTCGACACCCGCCGGGCACACGCGCCTGCGTCAGTTGCTGTCGCGCCGGCTGATCGAGCGCGACATCGAAGCGGCGCCGGCGCAGATCATCCTGATGGACTCCGCCACCCAGGCCATCGAGCTCCTGTGCCGCTTCCTGCTCAAGCCCGGCGACACGGTTCTGGTCGATGATCCGTGCTATTTCAACTTCCTGGCCAAGCTACGCGCCCATAGCGTCAAGGTCATCGGCGTCCCCTATACGCCCACGGGACCCGATATCAATGCGCTGACGGCAACGCTGGAGACGCACCATCCGCGGCTTTATCTTACCAATACCGCCATGCACAATCCGACCGGCGCGACGCTGTCGCCCCTCAGTGCCCATCGCCTGCTGCGTCTGGCCGAAGTCCATGACCTGACCATTGTCGAAGACGATATCTATTGCGATTTTGAGCTTGAGCCCGGCGCGCGCCTGTCCGCCTTCGACGGCTTCGAGCGCGTCGTGTATGTTGGCGGGTTTTCCAAGGCGCTGTCGGCATCGATCCGGCTGGGCTATATCGCCGCCCGCGCCGATTGGATCGAGCCGCTGACCGACCTCAAGATCGCCACTCTCTTCTCCAGCCAGACCTTCGCCGCCGAGCTGGTCTGCGAGGTCTTGAGCGACGGTCACTTCCGCCGCCACCTCGATACCGTGCGGCAAAAACTGGCGGCGGTGCGCGGCCAGACGGCCGAACGGCTGGAGGACCTCGGCATCCGCGTGTGGTTCCGGCCGCAGGCAGGCATGTTCCTGTGGTGCGAACTGCCCGACGGCGTGGACGCCTCGCACCTGGCGCAAAAGGCACTGACCGAGCGTATCGTGCTCGCGCCCGGCAACGCCTTCAGCGTCAGCCAGAGCGCCACGCGCTTCCTGCGATTCAATATCGCCCAGTCGCAGGACGAGCGGCTCTATGCGTTCCTGAAACGACAACTCACGGGGTGATAGAAGATCAGAATGGAAACGCCGTGACGCCCTTGATCCATTCATCAACCTGAAGCGCCTTGACGGCCGGGGGCGCTGCGCGCTCCCGGCAATTCGGGCGCTCGCACAGCCGGCACATTGGGCCGGTCTCGACGGCGTTTGGATTGGCGAGATCGAGACCGCGCGCATAGATCAGGCGTCCAGCGTGCTTCAACTCACAGCCCAGCCCCACCGCCTGTTCCGACCACGCGCCGTCGGCATAGGGCCGTAGACCCCGATCCAGAGTTCTGGAAAATGTGAAATATCTTTGGCCACCCGGTGTCTCGATCACCTGTGTGATAATTCGTCCCGGCGTCTGGAAGGCCTGATGGATGTTCCAGCGCGGGCAGGCACCGCCATATCGGGAAAACGGGAAGTTTCCGGCCGAGAAGCGTTTCGACACGTTGCCAGCGCTGTCGATGCGCATCAGAAAGAAGGGCACGCCTCGGCTGCCCGGCCGCGACAGGGTAGTCAGGCGTTGCGCTGCCTGTTCGTACGATACGCGATAGGGCGCGCGCAGCAGTTCCATGTCGTAGGCATTCTGTTCGGCCGTCTCCAGGAATCGGGCGTAGGGCATCAGGGTCGCGGCTGCTAGATAGTTTATCAGGGCGATCTTGTAGAGCCGCTCAGATGCCAGGTCGGGCGCCTTGACGCGCTCGGCGATCGCCTTGATGTCGGCGACGTGCTCCGACCACGCCAATTGATAGAGCACAGCAAACCGGCGTGACGAGGCACCCAGCGTTTCCGAGATCATCAGCCGGCGCCGGTGCGGATCGAAGCGGCGCTGATACATCATCATCACCTGGGCCGGCATCAGGCGGATATTGATGCCATATTGCGCCTCCAGCCGGCGTGTCGCCGCTTGTTCCAATGTATGCGGATCGCCGCCCAAGGCCTCAAACAGCCTTTCGCCGAGATCATCGAGTTCTGGAAAGAAGTTGTGGTGCGCCTGGATCTGATCGCGCACCCAGTCGGCGGGCGACTGGTCGAGATCGTCCTCGGGCCGGCGCGCCTCGATGGCATCGCGCTTCTTGCGCTCGGTATAGGCGCGATAGAGCCGGGTGACGGCCTCGGCGGCCACGGGTGATGACGCCACCAGATCCGAGATTTCTCGGCGCGGCAGCTTGAGGTCCTTGAACAAAGGATCGGCGAAGATTTCGACTAGGTCGGCCTCGCCCGACGGCTCGGACTCGGCGGTGAAATTGCGCAGGTCGAGATCGTAGGCCGACGCCAGCCGCAGCAGGACCTGGGCCGTCACCGGCCGCTGATTGCGCTCCAGGTGGTTGAGATACGACGCAGACACGCCGAGGTCCTCGGCCATCCTGGTCTGCGACAGGTTGAGGTCGTAGCGCAGCCGCTTCAGCCGCCCGCCCAGATACAGTTTGCGCTCGATATTGGCCATGGCGCACCTCCGTTGGAAACAATGTCATAAATTTACAAATATACAATTGTCATTGTTTTCCAATTGACGCTGATCCCGCCGCCTGAACCCTATACTTCCCACAAAATAAGGCGCTCAATCTGTTTCACGACCGCAGGATGCGATCGACAGGAAAGGAGACAGATTATGACAAAACCACCGACATTCACTTCGCTGTTCGACATTTGGGATGTGCCGTCGCTGTACGCTGCCTCCTCAGGCCTGTTCCTGCCCGGAGTGCTGATGACCGCCCGGATGCAGGCCATTCCCGTCCAAACTCCCCCCTCTCCCCAGGCTCCATCCAAGAGAACCCGACCATGACCACCTTCCAAGACCTCGTTCCCAGTGCGCCTGCGGGCCGTTTCGACGGCATTGAGCGCCCCTACAGTCCAGAGGATGTCCTGCGCCTGCGCGGCTCTTTCCCCATAAATCACACCCTGGCCGAGCGCGGCGCCAACCGCCTGTGGAGCCTGCTGCATACCGAGCCCTTCATTAATTCGCTGGGCGCCATGACCGGCAATCAGGCCATGCAGATGGTCCGCGCCGGCCTCAAGGCCATCTACCTGAGCGGCTGGCAGGTCGCGGCCGACAGCAATACGGCGTCCAGCATGTATCCGGACCAGTCGCTCTATCCGGCCAATGCCGCGCCAGAGCTGTGCCGGCGCATCAACCGCACCCTGCAACGTGCCGACCAGATCGAGCACTCCGAAGGCGGCGCCAAGCGCGACTGGTTCGCGCCGATCGTTGCCGACGCCGAAGCCGGTTTCGGCGGCCCGCTCAACAGCTTCGAGATCATGAAGGCCTTTATCGAGGCCGGCGCCTCAGGCGTCCACTTCGAAGACCAGTTGGCATCGGAAAAGAAGTGCGGGCACTTGGGCGGCAAGGTGCTGATCCCGACCCAGGCGCATGAGCGCAACCTGATCGCCGCGCGCCTGGCCGCCGACGTCATGGGCGTGCCGACGCTCACGGTCGCCCGCACCGACGCCGAGTCGGCGCAACTGATCACCTCCGATATCGACGAGCGCGACCATCCGTTTATCGAACGCGACAACCGCACGGTCGAAGGCTTCTTCCGCCTCAAGCCGGGCACAGGCCTCGACCACTGCATAGCGCGCGGCCTGGCCTACGCTGACTACGCCGACATCTTGTGGTGGGAGACCTCGCACCCCGACCTCGACGACGCGCGCCGCTTTGCCGAAGCCGTCCACAAGGTTCATCCGGGCAAGCTACTGGCCTACAACTGCTCGCCATCGTTCAACTGGAAGGCCAAGCTCGACGACGTCACCATCGCGCGCTTCCAGCGCGAACTGGGCGCCATGGGCTACAAATACCAGTTCGTGACCCTGGCCGGCTTCCATGCGTTGAACAACTCGATGTTCGAGTTGGCCGATGGCTACCGTGACCACGGCATGGCGGCCTATTCGGAGCTGCAGCAGCGCGAATTCGCCAATGAAGCGCGCGGCTACACTGCCACCCGCCACCAGCGCGAAGTCGGCACCGGTTATTTCGACCGTGTCGCCGAAACGATCACCAGCGGCCGGTCGTCGACCACCGCCATGAAGGAATCCACCGAAACCGCCCAGTTCGCGGCCGAGTAAGGAGAAAGACCATGGACCCTATTTCCCGTCCCCAGGCCATTATCGACTTCTGCCTGGCCCCACTGAAACTCGATCCGAACGCCGAAGCGACACGCGAAGTGATGCGCCGCATGGAGCACGTCATCAAGACCTTCCAGGCGCGCGTCCCGCAAACCGTCTCGGTCGACTTCGCCCGCATGCCGGCGCTGACCATCAACGAAGCCGCGCACGGCTACGAATAGAGCGATATCCGACAAAGTGTGCAGCGGTTTTCGGTAAATATCGCTCCAAACAAAGTTCAGGGGCGGCTAATAACGAACAATACCAAGGCCGCAACTGCCGAAGCGCCCTTCCCGTCCCCCTCACCAGACGGGAAGGGCGTCATTTGATTACATTTGCCGCGATATTTACCGAAGAACCGCGACACCCTTTTTCACACATCGCTTTGCTATGCTAGAGGACCCGTCCGATGCCCTTGGACCACGCCATGACCACAACGCCTGCAGTCGATATTACCGCTCCCGTCACCGGCCGCATGACGGAAATCCTTACGCCCGACGCCCTGGCCTTCCTTGCGGAGTTGCACACCCGCTTCGAGCCGAAGCGTCAGGAACGCCTGGCCGCGCGCCGCGTGCGCCAGGCCGAGTTCGACGCCGGTGCTTTGCCCGACTTCTTGCCGGAGACAGCACAGATTCGTGAAAGTGACTGGACGGTCGCGCCGATCCCGGCCGATCTGACGGATCGCCGCGTCGAGATCACCGGTCCGGTCGACCGCAAGATGATCATCAATGCCCTCAATTCCGGCGCAAAGGTCTTCATGGCCGACTTTGAGGACGCCAATTCGCCGACCTTTGCCAACTGCATCGACGGCCAGATAAACCTCAAGGACCGTTGGGCGGGGACGCTGAACTACGACGATCCCGCGACCGGCAAGGCCTATCGCCTGTCCGGCACCCCGGCGGTGCTGAAGATCCGCCCGCGCGGATGGCGGTTGGACGAACGTCACGTGCAGGTCCGGGGGCAGCCCATGTCCGGCGCCCTCTTCGACTTCGGTCTCTACATGTTCCACTGCGCCAAGGCGGCGATCGCACAAGGTTCGGGCCCCTACTTTTACCTGCCCAAGCTGGAAAGCCACCTGGAAGCGCGGCTGTGGAACGAGGTCATCGTCTTCACCCAGGACTATCTCGGCCTGCCTCAGGGCACGGTCAGGGCGACCGTCTTGATCGAAACCCTGCCCGCCGCGTTCGAAATGGACGAGATCCTCTATGAACTGCGCAACCATATCGCGGGACTGAACTGCGGGCGCTGGGACTATATCTTCAGCTTTATCAAGACCTTTGCCGAAAATCCGGCCTTCGTGACGCCGGACCGGTCAAAGATGGTGATGGGCGACGCCTTCCTGCGCGCCTATTCGCTGGCGCTGATCAAGACCTGCCACCGGCGCGGCGCCTTTGCCATGGGCGGCATGGCGGCGCAGATCCCCGTCAAGAACGATCCGGCCGCCAATGCCGCCGCCTTTGCCCGCGTCCGCGCCGACAAGGAGCGCGAGGCCGGCGACGGCCACGACGGCACCTGGGTCGCCCACCCTGATCTGGTGCCGATCGCCATGGAGGTTTTCGACCGCCTGATGCCGACGCCCAACAACCTGCATCGGCTGCGGCCCGAAGTGCAGACGCGCCCGCTCGACCTGCTTAAGGTCCACTCAGGCACGCGCACCGAACACGGCCTGCGGGAAAACATTCGCGTCGGCATCCAGTATATCGAAGCCTGGCTGCGCGGCAGAGGCGCAGTACCGCTCTACAATCTGATGGAGGATGCTGCCACCGCCGAGATATCACGCACCCAGGTTTGGCAATGGATCCGCCACGCCGCGACGCTGGAGGACGGGCAAGTGGTGACAGAAGGACTGGTCCGGATGCTGATCGAAGAAGAAATGGCGCCCTTCTCCGGCGGCGAATTCGCAACAGCCCGCCGACTGTTCACCGAGCTTGCCACCGCGCCCGCATGCCGCGACTTCCTGACCGTCCCGGCCTACAATGTGCTGGCTTAAAGGATACGTAGCTCCGGCGCCGTAGGCCTGATTGCGCGGCACACGGCCGGACAAGAAAAAAGCGCCCTAAGGCGCTGATTTCATTTAACATATGACGCTGGCGCACTCGGAGCGATTCGAACGCCCGACCCTCAGATTCGTAGTCTGATGCTC
>CBFGPQ010000015.1:0-39519 GCA_965650705.1 uncultured Asticcacaulis sp.
TCTCCGACCAGTTCCAGGCGCACCTGATCTGGATGAGCGAGGACGAGCTGATCCCCGGTCGTCCCTATCTGATCAAGATCGGTTCTCGCACGGTGTCGGCCAGCGTTACCGATATCCGCCACAAGGTTGACGTCAACAGCTTCCAGCAACTGGCCGCCAAGACGCTCAAGCTCAACGAAGTCGCTGTCGTCAATCTGGCGACCCAGGAGCCCGTGGCGTTCGACGCTTACGCGGACAACCACCACACCGGCGCCTTTATCGTTATCGACCGCGTCTCGAACCTGACGCTTGGCGCCGGCATGATCGACCACGGCCTGCGCCGCGCCACCAATGTGCACTGGCAGGCGCTAGATGTCTCGAAGGCAACACGCGCCGCCGCCAAGGGCCAAAAGCCGGCCGTCCTGTGGTTCACCGGCCTATCGGGATCAGGCAAGTCGACCATCGCAAACCTGGTCGAGAAGAAGTTATTGAGCCTGGGACATCACACCTATCTGCTCGACGGGGACAATGTTCGGCATGGTCTGAACAAGGACCTGGGCTTTACGACCGAAGACCGCGTCGAAAACATCCGCCGCGTCGCCGAAGTCTCGAAGCTGATGGTCGATGCCGGCCTGATCACTCTCGTGTCCTTCATTTCGCCGTTCCGCGCCGAACGGCGACTGGCGCGCGAACTCCTGGCCGAAGGTGAATTTATAGAGATCTATGTCTCGACGCCTCTTGCGATTGCCAAGCAGCGCGACGTAAAGGGCCTTTACGCCAAGGCTCGTGCTGGCGAGATTAAGAATTTCACCGGCATCGACAGTCCGTATGAGGTGCCGGAAAATCCGGATATCGTGGTCGATACAACGCAATCGGACCCCGACAAGCTGGCGGAACAGATCGTCCGGCACATGCTGAACAATGGCTATTTCCGCGACAGCGTCGAATATGAAATATAGAGAATGCAGCCAGATGGTGCGGCAGATTTCGATTGTCATTCCGCTCTGTGACAGACAAGGTTCTAAACTCATGTGGGTTGGCTATAATCCGGGCGGGCGGGATTAGATCCATGTCATCAAGTTTGCGCTCCATTGGCGAAATCGTATGAATCACGACATACTAAGCAAGCCTGCGCCTGCGGTTTGGTTTGACGGGTATAAGCCGGCATTCATCCTGAGAAGGTCTCATGTCCCCCTTGCGTTCCTGGTATATACTAACTTCCCAGCGCCTTAAGCGCTTCGTCAAAAAGCTGCTGGGCCGCGAGGTCAAGCCCACGTGGGTGGTATACGGAAACTGTAACGCGCAGGCCTTCACGCAGTTCCTGCATGCCCTCACGGACGTCGGTGAGCGGTACGAGATCGTCTGGGGCCGCAGCTACAACGCCACAGAGCCCCTCGATCTCAGTCAATGCGAGCGCATCTGGGCGCAACTCGACGAGGGAAATCCGCTTATTTACCCCAGCCACATTCCGGCGATATCTTTCCCGCCGTGCAATTCCTTCCTGCTGTGGCCAGTGTCGACTCTCGATCCCCTCACCAGCGGCGAACACAGCCAGTTTCCGTACGGCGACGAGATCATCATCGCGCTGTCCGAGGACGAGACCGTCACGGAAGAGAACGTCTACGCGCGTTACATCGAGAAACTGGACACTATGTTAGGCCGCATCGACGCGTCCTACGAGAAGGACAAGGCGCTGCTGGAGAGCCGCGACTCCAAGTGCGACATCAAGATCGGTGATTTCATGCTCAAGAACTTCCGCAGCAAGGAATTGCAGATGTCTTACAACCATCCCCGGACGGTGACGCTTCTCGAGCTCTTCTGCCGGCTGTGCGAGGCGTCGGGGCTTGACGTCGACGAGGTGCGGCGGCGGGCGTGGACAAAATGGCCCAGGACATATCAACCCTTCGACGGCATCCAGGTCCCCGTCATGCCCCAGGTCGCGGCCCATCACGGTCTGGAATGGTGGTCGGCCGACAGCTTGTACCCGTTCCACGGCGAGAAAATTTCGGCCGAGACCTACCTGCAGAAATTTCTAGCGTTCCGGCGATCAAAAATGGCCGCACAGGTCGCCAAGTCCGCCTAAGATTGCCAAAGCCGGCAATCGTAGTAGCCCAGAATCCTGGGTATGCGCTTTCGCCATATCGCTCTAGCTAGAGCGTTCGACGGCTAAGTTGGCGCATAGCCGTCGTGTCGGAGGTAGTTTGCGCACTCAACTGATGTGAAGTCATCGAAGATGGTGCCGATCCTTCGCCAGAGGTCTTCGACTGTTCGCTCTGCGGCGTTTCGTAGACTACCCTTTAGCTTAGAAAAGACCAACTCTATGGGGTTCAGGTCTGGGGAATAGGGCGGTAGATAAGATAGGACGGCGCCCTTGGCCTCGATGGCTTCGCGGATTCTGCTGACCTTGTGGCTGGGTAGGTTGTCCATCACGACAATATCGCCGACCGAGAGCGTGGGCGCCAATTCCTGTTCGATATAGACTCGGAAGGCGTCTCCGTTCATCGGTCCATCAAGAACCCAAGACGCCACAAGGCCGTCGCAGCGCAGGCCGCAGCTGAATGTCGTGGTTTTCCAATGGCCCCAGGGCGCTTTGCAGCCCAACCGCTGCCCGATGGGGAACCGGCCATACGCGCGCGTCTTCTTCGTGTTGGCGCCGGTTTCATCAATGAATAGTAAGCGGTGTTTTTAGACCACGTCGTTGAGGCTTGCTGCGGTTGCATATGCCCAAGGCAACAGTTCGTCGATTTTGCTGTTTGGGTGTCCGTTGACGATACGGGTTATGACGTCCTGCAGGTAGGACTGAGGCTCAACATTGCAGAGCTTGCAGGTTTCGATCAATGACGCGATCGTCGCCCAGTGTTCTGCGCCGCCATCGGATCCTGCGAACAAGGCATTCTTCCGACCAAGCGCGATTGGGCGCATGCTGCGCTCGACGATATTGTTGTCGATCTCGATACACCCATCATCGATAAAGCGGGTCAGGCCTTCCCAGCGTGTCAGGGCGTAGCGGATGGCATCCGCGAGCTTGGTTTTCTGGCTGATCACCGTCAGCTTCTGCTTGAGCCACGGCTCCATAGCGTCGACCAAGAGCTTGGTTTTCGACTGGCGGGCCATGCGGCGTTCGCCTGCGGTCTTGCCCTTGATCTCAGTCTCGATCTGGTAGAGAGCATTGATGCGGGTCAAGGCTTCGCTGGCGATAGGCGCCGGGCCGGCGGCCGCGAGCTCATAGAACTTGCGACGGACGTGCGCCCAGCAGAAGGCCAGGGAGACGGTGTTCGTCTTAGCCAGCTTGCTGTAGCCGCCATAGCCATCGACCTGCAGGATTCCGCTGAAGCCATCAAGATGCTCAATCGGCCGCTCGCCCTTGCGATCTGACGCATACATGTAGACTACACCCGGAGGGTCTGAGCCGTTCCACGGACTGTCATCTCGAGCATAGGCCCAGAACTGTCCGGTTTTGACCTGACCTCGCCCTGGATCCAACACTGGCGCTGTCGTCTCGTCGGCGAAGAGCTTCGTCGACGTTTTTAACCTGGCGAGAAGCCTGGCCTGTACCGGTTTCAGCAAGAACGCCGCATGACCAACCCAGTCAGCCAGCGTCGAACGATCCAGTTTGACTCCCTGACGGCTATAGATTTGCGCTTGGCGATAGAGCGGCAGGTGATCGGCATATTTAGACACAAGGACCTGCGCGACGGTGGCGTCGGTCGGTAAGCCGCCCTCGATCAAGCGGGCGGGCGCCTGGGCCTGGACGACAACGTCCTCGCAGGAACGGCAGCCATATTTGGGGCGGCGTACCACCAGCACGCGGAACTGTGCCGGCAGAATGTCCAGGCGTTCGGCCTTGTCTTCACCGATCAGATGCAGGCCACCACCACAACGGGGACAGGCATGGTCGCTGATGTCGATGATCTGTTCGATCCGCGGTAGATGTTCAGGTAACGCCCCTCTGTTCGCACGACGTTTGGCGGCGCCTGCCGCACGCGCCTGGGCTGATCTGGCTTCTTTGGCCGCCTCGATCTCAGCTTCGGTTTGCTCGACATCTTCAAGGCCCAGCAGCAGCTGATCCTCTGGTAGGCTCTCCGCTTTACGACCGAAGCGATGGCGCTGAAGTTCCTTTACGACTTGCTCCGATCGGCACGGGCACGCTCCGCCAACAGCATGCTTTGAGCGTTTCAGGATCGTCTGGGAGGGTTGGCGCCATCACTTCCATGATCGAAGTGAATCACGCTTTCCCTTATTTTGCCAGCCTTCTGCGACACTGGATCGCCGCATTTTAGCCGGCGCTGGCAGGCGCGTGCACGTCCTGTGCGGTGTGCACGCGCCTGCCAGTCGAGCCCCTCAAGAAGCGCCGATAACTGCGCGGAGCTCAGGCGTAGAATGCCGTCACGGATGGCCGGCCACTGGAAGATGCCGCCCTCCCGGCGCTTAGCGTAAAGACAAACCCCCGAGCCATCCCAGAACAATAGCTTGATCCGGTCGGCCCGCTTGCATCTGAAGACATAGACCGTTCCTGAGAACGGGTCGGCGCCCATGTGCTCACGGACCAATGCTGCAAGACCCTCCGCACCCTTGCGGAAGTCCACTGGTTTGGTCGCAAGCATGACTTTGACGCCGCCAGACAGCCCGATCAAGATGCACCCTTCAGAGCCTGAAGAACCGCCACCGCGGTTGTGGCATCGGCATCCTGGCCAATGCGCACAACAATCCCGCCAAGCTCAACTTCTATCGATCCGCAAGGACGCCTCCGCCGCGGCACTTTCTGCGACTTCGCCCGGGCGGGCGCCACTTCCGAAGGCGCCGCATCGACCAAAGTCGCCGGGACGAACATTGGTGCCGCCGCCTGGACCTGGCGCGCCAACCGTCGCCAGGTGAAGAGTTGAGACGGTACCAAACCGTGGCGTCGAGCCACCCCGCTCACGCTGTCGAAGCCCGCATAACTCTCTGCGACGATCGACGCGCGATCTTCGTCGCTCCAGTCCCGCCGACGCCCCGCACCGGTAAGTATCTCAACGCGGCGCGCTGGCTGCGCGTCCTTAGTCATGGCTTTAGTATCTGTGACAATCATAGCTCTAAGACCCTATTGGCCTCAGAGCATCCCCTTATACCCCGTCAAATGACAGGTGCCCCGGAAACATCGCTTACAATGAATACAAGCTTCTGGGGATCAAGCTTTGACTGCGCTGCCTTCCAACAGCCGCGCGCTTCTGCGACGTCGGCCCGATCCTGTTCAGCGGCGTGCAGAGTTTTTTTGAAGCTGATCTTGGAGCGCTTAAAAAAGCGCCGCACCGATGCTTCGGTCGTCTTCAGTCCCAAGCCATCGTCGATCCGTTGAACTATGGCGGCCAAGCTCAAGTCCGGTTCGGCGGCGTTCAACGACAACAGCCAATCCTTATGCAGTTCAAGGGGCGAGCGGCTTTTGCCGCCACGCGGTCGTGGACTGACCCCGCCGGTCTCTTCCTTCAGTCCAACCCAGCGGATCGCAGAAGACGCACTCACCCTGAAGTGGGCCGCTGCCTGCCGCCGTGACATACCCCCGCCACCTCCGCTACGCCCCGTAGACGAAGATCTTACCAATGTGCCGAACCCATGATCACCTCCCTGATGTCGAAAGCATCATGGACTTATAAAACGGCAAAAAATCGAATCTTCCGACCAATCACATTCGATTCATCTCTTCCGCCTAATGCTCTGGATCGGTATGATTTTAAATAGAAACATTATACCGATCTAAACTTTTGTTCTGTCGCGATATTTTGGCGAAAACCGCTGACACTTTTCGCCATATCGCTCTAAGCGTGTGCCAGATCGGCCACGCGTTCGGCCAGCGCGAGAGACGCCGTCAGGCCTGGGGATTCGATCCCGTACATGTTGACCAGGCCCGTGACGCCGTGAGTTTCCACACCCGCGATAACAAAGTCGCTGTCGCCGGCCCCGGGACCGACAAGCTTTGGGCGTATCCCGCTATAGCCGGGGATGAGTGCCCCGTCCGCCAAGCCAGGATAATAACGGCGAATGGCGGCGTAGAACTGCTCCGACCGGGCCGCGTCGACATGATAGTCGAAGTCCGTTATCCACTCCACATCCGGGCCGAAGCGCGCCTGCCCGCCGGTATCTATCGTGACGTGGACGCCGAGGCCGCCGGGTTCGGGAACAGGGTAGATCAGACGGGAAAAAGGCGACCGTCCGGCCAGGACGAAATAGTTGCCCTTGGCCATATAGGTCGCCGGCACATGTTCAGATGCCAACCCGCCGATGCATGCGGCGGCTTGTGCCGCATGCAGGCCGGCGCAATTCACCAGCCGGCTGCAGTGCAGCCTGTAATCCCCCGCCGCTGCGTCGGATGCCTTAACGTCACGAATATCGACCAAGAAGCCGTCTTCGGCTTTTGCGCCGACGAACATCGCATTCACAGCCAGCGCACCGCCGGCGTCTTCGAGGTCGGCCAGCAACGACTGCATGTAGGCATGGCTGTCGATAATGCCCGTCGACGGCGAGTACAGCGCCGAAGCGCAGGCAACAGCCGGCTCCAGCGCCGCGACCTCGGCAGCTGTCCGCCATTCAAGGTCCATGACACCATTTAATTCCGCCGTGCGCTTGATCCGCTCCAGGTCCGCGGTCTGATCGTCCGATGTGGCGACAATCAGCTTGCCGCACCGCTGATAGGCAATGTTGCGCTCGGACAGATACCTATAAAGCGCGGCCTTGCCTTCGATGCAGGCCGACGCCTTCAGACTGCCCGGCCTGTAATAGATGCCGGCATGGATCACCTCGGAATTTCGCGAGGAGGTTCCCGAACCGAAATGGCTGTCCTGTTCAATGACTATGACGCTGTCGCCTCTGCGGGCAAGGGCGCGGCCTACCGCCAGCCCAATGACGCCGGCGCCGATGACGATGCTGTCGATGTGATCCATAAAGCAGACTTACCAGCCGGCCTTGACCGCCGCGATAACCTGCTCGACGTCAGCGTCCGAAAGACCTTCGTGGATTGGAATATGGATCTGGTCACGATCAAACGCCTCGGCGCCGGTCAGTCCCGGCGTCAACCCGCCGAACACAGGGTGTTTGTCGATGCGGCGGTCAACCACTGTCACGGGGACCTGCCGGGCCTTCATCGCCCGGCAGAAGTCGACGCGTTCGTCGACGAAAACAGTGTGCAGCCAGCAGGCGCTGCGGCTGTCCTTGTCCATCTGGCGCAGGCGCAAGCCTGGCACCTGAGCGAATGCCGCGTCGTAGCGGGCGGCGATGGCACGCCGGCGCTCCAGGCGCTGCGCGTAGCCCTGCAGATTTCCGACGCCCAGAGCCGCCGCGATGTTGTTCATATGAAACTTGTAGCCCGGCACGAAAACATCAACGCTGCGTTCGCCGATCTCGGTGACCGGCGCCTCGCCTTTTTTCATTCCGAACCAGCGTAGGCGCAGCAGGCCGTCGGCATCTTCAGGCGATGTCAAGGCAATCGCCCCGCCATCGCCGGTTGTCATACCCTTGATGGCCTGGAAGGAGAAGCAGGTAAAGCGCGACACGGCTCCCACCATGACGCCCTTGTACTCGGCGCCGAAAGCGTGGGCGGCATCTTCGATGACGGCAATGCCATGCTCCGCTGCCAAGGCATTGATGGGGGTCATGTCACAGGGCTCACCGCCCCAGTGGACGGGAATGACAGCCCGCGTCCGTCCGGTGATCTTGGCACGGATTCCGGCGGCGGAAATATTGCCGGTCTGGGGATCGATATCCGCAAACACCGGTGTCGCCCCGGCATGCAGGATGATGAGGCCCGTGGCAACAAAAGTCTGCGGCGGCAGGATGACTTCGTCACCCGGGCCGATGCCAAGGTGTTTCAGGCAGATGAACAGCGCCGCCGTCGCGCTGTTCGTCGTCAGGACGTGAGGTGTGCCGACATAGTCGCCAAGCCCGGCTTCGAATTCCTTTACCACGGCGCCTTCGTTGAGGAAGCCGGATTTAAGGACCTCGTTGACCTTGCTGAGCGCGGCGTCACTTACCGTTGTATGAAAGAAATCCATGAAATCGTCCTGAAACGTCGTATTATGCGTTGAGAAGGATTACGCCCTGCCAGTCGCAGCCGACCTTGACGTAGCTGGTCGGCTCGAAAGCGGACAGGAACTGCTTCTCCCGCTCGGCATCGACGACGAACAAAAGGAAGCCGCCTGAACCGGCGCCACACAGCTTGCCGCCGATCGCGCCGTTCTGCAGGCCGTGCTGATAGAGGTTGTCGATATTCTCGTTTGATACCGATTTCGAAAACGACTTCTTCAGCAGCCAGCCTTCATGTAGAAGCTTGCCGAAGTCCTGGACGACGTTGCTGTCGCCGCGCTCGATCAGGCACAGGCCCCGCCCGACCATGTCGTAGGCCGCCGCTAGTTCGTCGCCGATCTGGCCGGAGACCGTCGCTTCGATCTGCGATGCGATGGCCTGCGGAGCGCTGCGGGTCTGGCCGGTAAAAACAAGGTACATGGAGCGCGTCAGGCTCTCCAGGACCGATTGACGGGCCAAGACGGGACGCTGCGTGATCTTGGTGCCCTGAAACTCGAAGCAGTTCCATCCGCCAAAGGCCGCATGAAGCTGATCCTGTACCCCGCAAGTATGACCCAGTTCCTCGCGCTCGATGCGAATGGCTTCAAGCGCCAGCTCGTACTTCGTACGGCTGGTCTTGCCGATTGTCGCCAGAAGCTGCAGCAGACCCACCATGAATGTCGCCGAACTGCCAAGGCCGGTCTGCGAAGGCAGAGAGGCCAGCGTCGTCAGGTCCAGGGGATCGACAAAGTTGTTCAGTTCCAGCGCTTTGCGGATGGCGGGATGGGCGATCTCTCCGATGGAGGTAACCCGCTCCAGCTGCGAATAGCTCAATTGGAATTCGTGCTTGAGAAAACGCGGACGGTTCAGGGCGGTGACGTAGATGTACTGATCGATCGCCATGCCAAGAACCGCGCCTGGATGGTCTCTGAAATATTCTGGGTAATCGGTCCCCCCCCCAAAGAAGCTTATTCTCAGGGGAGCCCTTACTGCAGTGTACATGAAATTTCTCTTATATTGTTCTTTTTAAAGACGCAGGCCGTCCGAGGCGTCGTCATAATTCTTGATCAGCCAGTCCGCAGTACGCTTCAATCCCTCTTCAAGCGGCGTATCGCAGCTGAGCCCAAGGGCCTTCATGCGGTCGACACCGAAAATCTTGACCATCTGGCCTTCCGGTTTGGACGTGTCCCAGAAGAGCCTTGCTTCCAGACCGACGGCCTTGGCAACGGCCTCCGACAGCGCCTTGATGGTCGTGGAATCGCCCTTGGACAGGTTGACCGGACCGGTGGCATCGTCGAAATCGACGAATTTCGGGATAATCTTGCCTACATCGCCCGCGTAGACGAAATCGCGCGTCGCCGCGCCGCTGCCCCAGCAGTCCACCTGCTCCAGGCCATCGCGGCGAGCTTCATAAAAACGCCGCACCAGCGCCGGAATGACATGGCTTTCGCCCAGACGGAAGTTGTCGTACTCGCCGTACAGGTTACCCGGAACCAGGATGACCGACTTCAACCCATGCTGGATGCGGTACATCTCACCTGCCACGATACCCATCTTCTTGGCGATTGAATAACCGGCGGAATCCGGCTGCGGATAGCCTTCCCACATCTGGTCCTCGCCGATCGGAGAGGTCGCCTTCGCAGGATAGGAGCAGCCCCCCATCGTGTAGATGATTTTCTTGACACCCGTCCTCACAGCGGCTTCCCACATGTTCGACACAAACATGATGTTGCGGAAATAGAAGTCCGCGGGCCAGCTGCGATTGGCGCCGATCCCGCCGGAATAGGCCGCCAAGTGAATAACCAGGTCCGGCTTCACACGCTCCAGCAAACCGATCGTCTGTTCAAAGCTGGTGAGGTCGGCATCCTTGGAACTGACGGAGACGATCTCTCTGTCAGGATATGCCTTGATAAGTTCGGGGAGCATATGCCGGCCCAGAAATCCGGTCGCGCCGGTGACAAGAATTTTCGCGTACATACTCTCTCCACGACCTGATAGGTCTTCATAATTACACACGGTGCAGCCATTCCGTATCCGGGAAAAGCTGGGCAGGAGCGGCATCGCCTACACATTGCAGGTGGTGCAATCGCTTCCGACACCTACGGACAGGCATCACTGACGGGCGATACCACCTATCAAACTTTAACCGGGCCATCAATGAAGCAACGGCCGGCTTGCCTGTTCCCCGGACGGGCTCACTTAAGGCTCAGCAGCTCATTGAGCGCACAAACAATGTGGTAGAAGGAACTTGCCGGCGCGGCCTCCTGGACGAAAGTGCCGTCCGCATTGCGCCGGTCCCACCAATTCCCGGCGACAGGCGTATTGAAATAAAGCCTCAGTCCCTTGTAAGCGGCGACGATTTCCGCGGCTTCGGCTTCGCTGCCGAGTCTCTGCCAGCGCGCGATGGCCGCCTTAAGGCGTTCGGTCTGCGGCCACAGGCGCGCCCCTGCGTCCAGAACCTCGCCGCTGGTCGTTACTTCATTCATGGCCACACCCGTGTTCATGTTCAGGCCGTGCGTGCGTGCGAAACCCGTCAGCCGGTCCGAGACTTCAACGCCCTGAGCAACGTCCGGAGCAACCTCGAACAACCAGGCCCACTCCAGGCAGTGACCGGGCTCGACCGTCTGTCCCGACGCGTCTTCAAGACGGTTCCAGTTCTTGTCGAAATATTCGGTAACGGCACCGCTTCGCGGATCGAAGAATTTCCCGACGAACAAGGCGGCAATTTTCTGATACCTCTCCTTCCACACGTCCCGTCCAGTCGCCGCGTAGTGGGCAACCGCTGTTTCGAACATGTGCATGTGCGGGTTCTGACGATATGGCGGACAAGGCGTCAATTCACCTTCCCAGTAACCGCCTTCTTCCCGCCAGAACTCAGCATCAAGCCTCTGCTGGATGGTTTCGGCGATATCAAATAGCTCCGGACGGTCCAACTGCCGCCCGGCGTGCGCCAGGGCAAACAGTCCAAAGGCATGGTCATACAGGTCGTAGGCGGTGCTGATGACCGCGCCTTCCGGATCGAACAGATGGACGAACAGACCGTTGTCCTTGCGACCCTTGCCGATCAGCACATCGACATTCCGACCGACAATCTCCCGCCACGGTCCCGTCCAGCCTAGGGCGCTCAGGGTGCAGAAACTGTAGATCTGGCGGGCCTGCACGCGCAGGCGCCGGTTCAAGATCACTTCTCGGCCATCAATCCCAATCCGTTCGGCGAACATGCCGTTGCCCGACACGCCAGCGCCGGACCACAGCGGCGCGGCGCAATCCATAAGCCAGGCACGCGCATCACGACGCGCATCATCCACCGTCTGAATGGCATCCATTGCGTCGTCGTATGTCCAGCTCATATGGCCCCCTTACCGCTACACGGCTTTTTAACATTTCGTTCTACAGCAATATTAAGGCGAAAAGTGGAAACGGCTTTCGCCTTAATATTGCTAAAAAAACTTAGATCGGAATGATTGCTTCTACCTAGTCATTCCGATCTAGACCGTGTCACGCATTTCAAAGAAATGCGGCGCGGTCCAGATTCTTTTACTGGCCACAATATTTAACCAAAAGCGTTGTGCACTTATTGGTATGTCGCTCAGGCCGCCTGAGGGTGCCATTGATCGAAATCCCAACCGGCTATATTGCCGAAATACACGCTGCGGCCGCCTTCTAGAACCAAGAGCTTGTTGCACACGTTCTGGATAAGGCTGAAATTGTGACTAGCCAGCACCATGACGCGGGACCTGGCGAGAATGTCGTTCATGCGATCGACGGCCTTGTGGAAGAAGCCCGCATCCCCTGCGCCGATCCACTCATCCATCAGCAGAATGTCCGGGTCCAAGCTGGTCGCTACGGCAAACACGAGGCGAGTGGTCATCCCGGCGGAAAAGGTCTTGATCGGTAATTCGATAAAAGTGCCAAGCTCGGAAAACTCAATGATCGAGGCCATTTTCTTTTCGATGTCCTTGGTCGTGTACCCACGCATCCGCCCCATGTTGATAATGTTTTCACGTCCGGTCAGTTCTTGGTCGAGCCCCATGCCGATGTCGATCATCGACGAAATCCGGCCACGCACCTCGACCAGCCCTTTATCTGGCTCATACACGCCGGCAAGAACCTTCAGCAGGGTCGACTTACCCGCCCCATTGTGGCCGATCAGGCCCAGGCGGTCGCCCTCATGCAAGTCGAGCGTGATGTTGTTCAGGGCCCGGACGTGGATGACGTCCCGTCCGTCCTTCAGCAAGGCGCCACCCACGGCCAGATTGGCGATCGCGTTGCGGATGGACTGCGCCCGCATGGAATATACGGGATAGCTGAGATCGACGCTGGTGAGCTTTACAGTGGTCATGATCAACCTTAGAGCCAGAACGGGATGCGACGGCGGAACAGCGGAAAGAACAACAGCCACAGGACCATGCCCAGCACCGTGTAGCCGGTGGCGACCTGCCACGAAAGCAGTGTCGGCGCCTGCCCCAGCAACGGCCAGCGGATGAGCTGGACAAGGGCGTAGAAAGGATTGAGCTCGATCGCGGTGCGGATAGGCCCCTGAATTGCGTCCGGCCGCCAGAAGAGCGGTGTCAGGACGTTGAAGAGCTGGGCTATGTAGGGCAGCATGAAACGCAGGTCGCGGAAACGCGCGCCCATCATTCCGCACAGCATACCCCAGAAGAACATGAATGCCAGCACGATCGGGAACGATAGCAGTATTGTCCAGTGCGGCACGGAGATCGCCCCGATGACCAGGACAAATATCCAGAATATCACAAGGTTGAACAGGAACAAAAAGAACGACTTGCACTGTGTGTGAAAGGCGTAGAACGTAAATGGATAGGCGTGGTTTTTAATTATACCGGCATTGCCGATGAACATTTCAACCCCGTCCGTCAGCACAAACGAAACCAGACCGTAAACGAGCAAGCCGCTCATGATGTAAGGAAGCGCGACCTGAAGCGGCTGCCGAAACAAAGCGCCAAACAAAATCGAGTAAGAAACAGACATGACAACAAAACTGCCTGACAACCACAAAGAACCCAGAAATGTCCTCTTGTACTTGGCACTTATGTCATGGTAAGCCTGATAAATCCAAACGTAGTACAAACTTAAACCACCGCGCAAATCTTTAATTGCTTTATTAAACATTTCTTGCTCTCGGACCGCGCAATTATCAAGTTACTCAAATCAGACGCAGTAAATCCCTAAACTTTAGGGTAAACTCACACAGGCTCTACCCTATCCCATAAGCGATTGCAAGGCGTGAAAAAAGCCAAAATCAAGGCATTTTCCGCAAAGCTGCCAGAAGACCCTGCGGCGAGTTGCGCAAGGACCAATCGGCTTCCGCCCGGCTGAGTTCTGGCCAGTCGGCACATGCTTGCAAAGCTGCGCCGGCCGCTTGCGTTACAGCCCCGGGGTCGGCAAAGTCCACTGCGAAAACCCGCGTTAAGCCATTGCGGGCCGCCTCCTTCGCCATCCATGTCCTCAACGGAACGACCGCCGAACATCCAGCCTTGATCGCATCCACGAATACGCCAGAACTGCCGTACCTGTACTCGAACGGATCATAAGGCAGGATAACCACGCGGGTATCCAGCAAGGCGGCTATGTAATCCTTCGGCTGCAGGCGTTCTGAACGCACGACGGCGCCCGTGGCGAGCAATGCCTGTTCCGAGGCCGCATGATCTTCCCTAGCATCAACTTCGGCACTGCCGTGGACGATGGCCTGAAAGGACGCATGCCCCTGCACGTGGCAGAGCTGCGCCGCGATGGCTGGCAGCCGATCGAAGCCTTTCGAACGCCGGCGCAGGCCGAAATAGCCGTAGATCCATCGCGGATTGCGCGGTTTCGGAACACCCGGCTCTATCCCCGGAATAGGCACGACTGCGACGGGGCGCGGCGCCAGGATCGACATTTTTTCCGCCAGGTCGACCGTATCGGCATACAGCTGGACGCCGTCGCCCGCCAAGGTCAGGATGTCGCGGAACTGCCGGATACGTTTCGGGTCGTCGTGATGATCTGCCCGCAGTATAACCTTGAGAACGCCAATCCGGCACGAAGGCACAGACGCAAAGGCGCGCAGCGCAATGTCAAGCTCGTCAAAACTGGTTGTGTGCAGAAGCCACACCGTGTCTGGACTTCCGGCAAGATACTGCCGCCTGTAGGCCGCCCTCGCACGAATGGCACGCCATGTCCGCACAATCCTGCCGGCGATACGGCTTGGCAGGCCGCCGGATACCGGCAGGCGCTGCGCGCAAAGCAGTTCCGCACGCACATCCAGCGCCCGGAACTGCGTTGCAGATCCTTGCGGAACGATGACCTCAACCGCGTCCCCGTCGGCCTGAATAGCCTCGCCTAGCCGCTTGACGTAGTCGGCTTCGTGACCGGCTAGGTCGATGAGAAACGGAGACAACAATTTCCATGTCAACGGCATGTGGCCCTCACACCCGACACAGCCACACACCGGCCATGGAGCGCTCGCAATCCACCACAATGTGCCATCAGGCCGACAGCGCCGCTTCGGCTTCGAGCGTATCCACGAACCTGCGCAGATCGCCGCCCGGGAAGATGTAACCCTTGACGCCAGCCGCCTGCGCCGCGGCGACGTCCGTGTCACGATCGCCGATCAGCAGAGAAGCTGTCAGATCAAGATTCAACTGCCGCGAGGCTTTCAGCAGCATGCCGGCGTTCGGCTTGCGGTCCGGGTGATCTCTGACCTGATAGCTCGGGACGACAGCCTTTTCGTGGAACGGGCAGTAATAAAAGGCGTCCACGAACGCCCCGGCAGCATGGAGTTCCGACTGAATGGTTTCATGCAGCGTCCAGATGGCACTTTCCCGGTAGTACCCATGCCCCACACCCGCCTGATTAGTGACCACCACCACGGCGAAATTCCGGTCATTGAAATAACGGATAGTGTCAATTGCCCCGTCGACCCATTCCCACTGATCATGCCGGTGGACGTAGTTCCGGTCGAAATTCAGCACGCCGTCGCGATCGAGGAAGACGGCCGGGCGCCGGCGGCGCGGCAGGTCATGCCTGGCGATCGCTAGAGTTTCAGGCAGGCCGATATCGAGAAAATAGCCGTTCGATTCGCGCCCGGCCAACAGCCCCTTTTCCGCCAGTTGCGGGAATAGATCGGTCTCTATTGAGGAGGGAAACGTCGTCAGTCTGTCAATGGCTTCGCGGCGAAGAGCGTATATCCCCGCACTGATCAGTCCCGAGACTCCATCCGAGGCCGTGCTTTTTTCCCGGAATCCGACGATCCGCTGGCTGGGGTCGAGATCGACCGAGCCATATCGCCCGGCATTCTCGACCTGGCGCAGGGCGATGACGCCCATGAGATCCGGCTGACGGTGTAGATCGCTGTCCAGCGCCCGCAGGTTGGAGTCGAACAGGGTGTCACCATTGGCGGCGACAAAGGTCGAGGCCAGTCGATGCCGGGCAAAGACGAAGGCGCCTCCAGTTCCCTTGGGCTCCGGCTCGATCAGCACGTTGATATGCGCGCCATGGAGCGTCGTATGGTCGTAACGCTCCCGCACCTGCTCCCCCAGATGACCTGCCAGCATGAGAATTTCTGAAAATCCCTGCCGCGCGGCAGACTCCAGGAAGTAGTCTAGAAAAACCTTGCCTTCGCTCACTTGCATGAGCGGCTTCGGCGTGTTTTTTGCCGCGTCACCCAGACGCGTTCCGCGTCCGCCGACGAGCACAACCAGTTGCTTTGAATAGTGAACCATAGACCGCCAGGACCTTTAACCGGGGAATACACAGAATTACGAAATTTTTGCAGCAAGATCGAATCTTGTCCTGAGCGCAGAAAAGGTCTGGCTCAAAGTTGGCGATTCTGCCTGTCCGTCAATCACCACGACGGCGAATATTTCCGCTGATATGTGCATCAGAGACCGCACCATGACCTTGCCCGTATGACGATCTATTACGAACAGGGCGCTTTCGTCGACATGAATGCCCTGATCCTTTATAGGTATGTTCGTCCCGAGATGACGGGACTTGTTTCTGCGGGCGTTCGCGCAGACATAGATGCCGGACGGCGTAATCGCCAGACCGCGAATATAACCTTTCAGTTCCGCGATCCTGACCTGCCCCTCCTCGGGATGCCAGCGCCAAAGCGTCGAACTGGCCGATTCGCACCACCACAGGGCGCCATCCGCCTCAATCAGGGAATGCGGCTGACACAAGCCGGTGACAATCTGCTCTCCCGTTGCACAGTCGACAATGTAGCCTGATGCAGCCTCGCGCCAGGAATTGTCGACCTTGGGCCCGATGACTGTGGCGAACAGACGCTCGCCGAGGACTGCCAGGCTATTGACGTGCTGGGTATCGGCATTATCGGTGCTGGCGGCCCAGATCGTGCTCTCCGAGCCGTCGGTCATGTTGTAATAGACCACCCTGTCGTGAGCGGTATCGGCGATAGCCCATCCGTCGCGATAACGGCGCAGATCGTGCGCGTCGCCAATCGTGTCCGGCAACCGGTGCCGCAGCCGGCCCTTCAGGTCGCGGTCGCACACGGTCAGATAGCTCGACTCTCCCCAGATATGTGATACCGACCACAGCTCGTCTTCAAAATTGACAATCCCATCCGTGCCATTCAGCGGCGGCAGGTCTCCGGCCGGATCGCTTCCCCAGGTAAAGTAGCCCGTTGCCGGATCCACGGACGCAGTGGTCAGTCCGTAGGGCCAGACGTTTGCCAGTGTCAGGCACAGGTTGGGGAACCTGTGCCTGCCGGACATGCCCAGTGTCTCAAGCAAAGAGGACCAGATGGACGCCAGGCCGACATCGCGCCGGTGCAATGCGACCGGGTTGACTTCCGCCGGGTACATCCTCAGTGGCTCACTCGTGCTGGCAATCTTGGAACTGAACCTGACGAACTGGTCTTTGAGCGCGTCAGGGTTATCCGTTTCCTCATGCATCGGGTGTACGTCTCGACGGGTTACGAGCTTGGCCAGGGATTGCTGCCACTGGGACCATTTTAGTTCATGACCAGGGTCTTGGCTAGCGCGTCTTCCGCTTCGACACGCGCCTGGACCTCGTTCATATCGCCAAGAAGCTGCTGATTGGTGAAGGCCAGCCAGTAGGCCTCGGCATTGTGGATCTTGGCCATAACCTTTCCGGCCGTCCGAGCCGTGGCGGCATAATGGTCCATGTGCTTGCCAACCTCGAACACGCCTTCGGCGACTTCGTAGGAGGTATCCACCATGACGCCGCCCGCCGAAATCGGCAACGTTCCGGTTGGCTCGCTGCAGAGGATGATTTCCACCTCGACATTGCCGATATCACACCTGCGGTCGAGCAGGACGACGGATATGTCGAGTTGAAGCGTTCCGGACGGCAACTTCCAGATGTTGGCGGTTTCCAACGGCAGCCCGCCAAAGTAACGCCAGCTGTGCTGCGAGGTCGTCGGGTCGATATAGGCGTACTGAGGCGCCTGCGCCTGGGCCGCCCGCAGGCTTTTGCTGTCGCGGAAGGCGCGCAGCCCGACCTTCAGCAGGTCACCGGGCATGCGCAGGCCGCCGTTCTTTACATGGACAATAACGTGCGTGACGTCTTCCTTGACCGGGAACAGGACGCGACGCGCCACGTCGAACGACAACTGCGACCATTCCGTATTGCGGAATGGCTCCCATCCTGCCCAGAGGCTCGGATCGTGCGATGTCAGAGACAGCGACGTCGAGGTTATCGAGTTCAGCGGCAGGCGCGCCACCGCGGTCTTGTCTGCAAAGTCCTTCAGATACTGGATAAAGACATTTTGGTTGCGCAATATACGACCACCCCAGTTTTCGCCATACACCACGAAAGGCTTGCCGGCGCGCAGCGCCTCGATGGTGGTTCCGCTGGCGCCGTGGCTGTAGAAGATGTGCCGGTTGATGGCCAGGACAATGTCGCAGCCGACGAGGTCCGCCATGTACTGTTCGTTCGACATCTCCTTGTTGGCGAATTTGACGTCGCCATCGCGAAACCATTTCATCCGGTTGGTCGTTCCGATGATTTCATCCGAACGCCGCTCATAACGGGTCATGAAGGCGTGGACGTTGAAGTGGATTTCCGGCCCGCCGTGCGCCCGTTCGATCTGAGCCGCTTTCAGCAGGTCCGGCAGCAGAAGATAACCTTTTTCGCGGTGAGCGCGCCCCGAGCGCAGGGCGACAAGCGGCCTTGACCCTGGTACGAACGGCTGGGGCGGCGCATTCAGGGCCGCGTCCAGCTCGGCACCGGAATGTTCACCATAGAGAATCGGAATAACGCGCACGCGGCCCAGGCCGACCTCACGAAACTGGTCCGCGATCTCTTCGGTTTCGACGTAGTAGTTGAAGTTGCGGATAAGACCGCTCAGAGCAACCAGAGACCGCGATATCTGCTTGGTGGCTTCCGGTGCTTCAACGAGATTGCCCTCTCGATGCCAGATCGGCGGGCGGATAATAACCTTGTAGCTCGCTTCCGCTAGCGACGGGTCGGTTTTGACCAGAGCTTCCAAAATACGCATCTCATCCAGGTCGGCGGTCTGGAACACCAGCACATCGTCCTTGCCCGGACGCAGCTTACGCATGGCGGCGCGATAACGTCCGACATTCCGGCGAAACACTGCGCCTTCATTGATCAGCCGTTCCGCCGTCGTGACCTTCGACGAAAAGCCGGATTTGGTGACCGGCGCGCTGGTCGCGCGGGCTGTGATAAGCCCTGCCCACAGGCCCAGACGGGTCTGCTGCTTTTCTTCCGGCTCCTCTACTTTCGGCTTGAGGCGCCTGTCTATGGCCAACATGATCAGCCAGACGGGCGAGGTCAGCGCGGCCAGCAGGATGTCAAAGACATTCATATGGTTGGCCACGAAGAAGGTTAGCTCCCTCAGTGACTTGATGTGGCCGGCCCGGAACTCCGCGATTGCGTAGTGCATGATGCCCCGTTTCGTCCCCGGCTTTTGCAACCAGTTCTTGAAGGCGACGCTCAGCCCCTTTGGCGGCTTCGGAAGCTTTTCATAAGGATGCAGCTTCTTGTGGAAGACGAAGCGCTGCAGGACGCGATGCACCTTGCCGAGCTCTTCGATAGACTCCGCTTCCGCCGGCCTCAGCTTGAACACCCCGCGGCCGAAATACTTGTTGACCACCAACTCGACGGTTGCGCCCTCGCGCTTGTACATCGCCGCGATGTCCATGGCGTACTGCAGGAAATGACCGCCCCAGTTGACAATGTTCTTGTCGACGATAATCACGCGTTTTGTCATTGAGCCGCCTCCAAGTCCGTCGTCTTAGATGGCTTTGCTCCGAAACGGCGCTGTGCGATCTTCTCGGCCTTGATGTTAAGTGTTGTCTGAATGAGATTGGCGATCTTCCGAATCTGCCGGCTCCAGGCAAAGTCGCCTTCGGCGAGATTTTTGCACCGTTCGACCATGGCGTGATACTCGTGCGTGCCGATCATCGCGTTTGCGGCCTTAAGCCCCGATATAATCGACTTGTTGGTCGCGTCTTCAAGTAGCAGGCCTATGCCGTACTTGTTTATGAAGAAGCAGTTCAACGGATTGGGCACGGCGATGACGGGCACGCCCGCCAGAATCGAATGGTAAAGCTTGGTGGCGGGCAGGTGCCAGCGCGCCACAGACCCTTCCGGGCGCCAGGTGACTAGGGAAAAATTGTAGTTCGGCAGGGCGTTCATCAGCGCTCCGGGCACCAGTTGGCCGAGATAGGATTTCCCCGGAGTTGAGGCGATGCGCGGCGCGATCTTCGCCCGGTCGGCTTCCGATCCTAGCGGACGCCCGGCGAAATCAATTTCCACGTCGTCGAGTTCCGACGTCAGCATGCCGTCGAGCAAGGTGTCCTTGCGGTGCAGCGACCCAAAATAGATGAATTTGCCGTTGCGCTGATCGGCCGGCTTCGAAATCATCGGACGCGGATAGTCGATGGACGCCGATAGCGCCATGCGTTCGAACGGCACGTCCTTCTTCCACGCCACAGCGGAAAAATCTATGCCGAAGCGCTCGACTTCAGGAACCAGGAAACAGTCGATATGCCCCTTGCCGCGCATGTGGAGCTCTTTATAGACCGGATTTTCCGAAACCATTTCCAGCATGTAGTAAAGCACAAGGCTCGGCTTGTGCTTCAAGGCCAGCGAGGCGCCGTAACCCGTTGGCCCGACAGCTATCACGATGTCAGGCTTAAACCGGTTGAGTTCACGGCCGGCTTCGCGAAAGAAGTGCCAGCGCCAGGAATTGAGCCACGATGGCAGGTTGGACAGAATCCGCACCGACCGCACGTTCGACTGAAACTCCAGGTCGATGAAAGGCTTCGTCACTTCGTCAGGCTGAAGCAGAAGGCCTTCTGCGCCAAAGTGCTCACAAAGTCCGTCAATCATGGCGGAAATATCAGGCGAGCCGAAACCCAGCGCGACATCCGAAATGAGTGCGATACGTTCGATCTTGGTCTTCAGTGGTTTGGAAAACGCTTCAAACATCAGACCGCCCTGAAGGAAAAGTTGGGTTCGAATTCCTGGAAGTAGAACGCGAAAAGATTCGGCATAAGATCCGGTTCGACACAGGGCGTGCTTTCAAGCCATCTGGCATACGCGCCCTCGGGTTCATTCTTCAGCACCTCCGCAACCGCGCGATCGAATTCGTCCTTCTTCCGCGACATTTCCGCTGTCGCCCCGACGGACGAGCGGAGCGCCAGACTCAGCTCGAGGAAACACGCGCCCTTGATGTTCGACGGCGTGGGACGCACACGGACCCGGCGCAAAATCGCCGCGATCTCATTGTTGCGGTTCAGGCGCTCAAACGCCATCATCCCTTCCTGTTCGAACACACGGAAACGTTCCAGATCGTCATCGAAGGCCGGGCTGTTGAGGTCGCCCAGGACCAGCATGTCGGCGTCCACGGCATCGGCAACCTTGCTGATCCAGTCTCCCAGCGCATCGACCTCGATCAGCCGCTGCGCCTCGTGATCCCCGCGCTTACTTTTGAGATGCACGGCCACGACCTGCAGGTCGATCGGGTCCGGACGTTCAGGATAGATAAGGGCAAAGTGCGCATACAGCGGCGCGCGCGTGAAATCGCCATTCACGGCCGCCACGCGCCCCTTCAGCCGCGCGTACCGGACGTCATAGCCAATAACCGTTCGCTGATCCCCGCCGGAGGACAGGGTGACGAACCGGTACGGCAGGTTAGGCGACGGCTCCATTTCGCCCCGCACGAACGCGCCGCGCGACACTTCGGTAAGCACGATGATCCTGGGGTTATAGATGCGCAGGACGTTCTCAAGCGGGCCATCCTGTCCTAGCAGACTGCCACGCACATGGCGAACGTTCCACGCAAGAGCCGTCAGATAAGGAAGATCGTGACCGAGTCGCTCGATTGAAAGTTCACGAAGGCAATCTGTTATTATATCCGCGCGACCGGCCAACTCTATCTCCTATTCGTTCGGGGAACTGCTTGATTAACAGCAACTATTTGGCGACGCAAGAATAATAAAAACGACAAATATTCACGGCAACAGTCGTCAGTTATAGGAGTAAAAATCAGCGTGTATTCGCCAAAGACAATATTTACCCTGCCGAACAATGCTGCTGTCATTATTGTTGTGCATCGGCCAGAAGTTTCTGCTCCAGCTCAAGCAGATCTTTGGACCGCTCTTTTATCCGACGCGCCGGCACGCCGGCATAAATCCCCCAGGCGACGAGAGATTTGTTGACCAGAGACAAGGCACCGACCGCCGAGCCCAATTCGGCAGTCACGCCGGGCAACACGACACTGCCTGAGCCGATAACGACATGCTTGCCGAGATGGACAGGCGCGGACTGGGTATTGAGGTATTTGGACGGAATCATAGAATTGGTCATGGCGCGGCCGCTGTAATCATCGCTGCCCGTATAGACCCGCACGCCCTGCGACAGGCAGCTGAAGTCTTCCATGGTCAGTCCAGCACTGCAGTTCATATGACAGCCGCCGCCGATATGAATATAGCTCCCGAGGGTGAGATGCCCCGTCGGGGCAACAATCGTCACGTTCCCGTCGATTCTTACATTGTCGCCGATTGATATGTTTCCGATACCGATAATGGTTGAATTGCGGGCAATCTTTACGTTCCTGCCGACAGCCCGGAAACCGAGGGTCGACAGATACTCACTGGAAACATAGCCGGGGTCAAAAGGATTCTCCGGAGCAGAAGTCACTTCAGGCAAAATTTTGGTCCCCGATTATTGGTGTTGGCTGATGGCCGCGTGGCGGCGCGTCAAACGTTGGAATAGCGCGAGTTGCGCAGGGTCTTGTATCCGCGCAGGAGCTCCTGGATACCGCGGTCCAGGTCCCAGTCCGGAGTCCAGCCGGTGCCCTCCAGGCGCTCGTTCGACACGATGTAGTCGCGCTTGTCCGGGTCCTCCCCAATCGGCGCTTCCAGATAAACAAAGTTCGGCACGTGCTCCTGAATCTTGGCGCACAGCTCCAACTTCGACAGGTTAGCGGTCGACAGGCCCAGGTTATAAGGACGGCCACGCATCGACTCGTAGTTCTCAACGCCGTGAAGGAAGCCCTTCACCACATCGCGCACGTGGATGTAGTTGCGTTTGAAGTGGCCTTCGAAGATGACGACAGCCCTGTCTGTGACAGCGCGCCACGTGAAGTCATTGACAAGAAGGTCGATGCGCATACGCGGCGACATGCCGAACACGGTGGCCAGCCGGAAGGAAATGCCGTTCTTTTCCAGGACGGCATTTTCGGCCGCCATCTTGGTGACGCCGTAGAGCGAAATCGGGTTCAGCGGCGTTTCTTCCGTGCAGAATTGCCCCGCCTTGCCGATTCCATAGCCGGAGTTCGTCGTCGGATAGATCAGCATCTGCGACGACGATGTCCGCTTTGTAATCTTTTCCACGGCATCCTGATTCAGAGTTTGCGCGGTATATGGGTCCTGCTTGCACAGGGGGGCACCCACCAACGCCGCGAGAGGGATGACCACGTCCGCCTTGGCGACCAGATCGTCAAGGAGACGTTCGTCGCGGGCGTCGCCGCGGGCCGGATGGAAAGTGGTGTACTGGCAGCACGCGGCCAAATCGGTCGTTCCGCGCTCAAAATTGTCGAGGACTGTGACTTCATGCCCTTTTTCCAGCAGGGTTGGGGTGAGGACCGACCCAATGTAGCCCGCGCCGCCGGTGATGAGAAATTTCATAGGATTTGGCTTCCAGATAGGGAATTACAGTTGCCTCTTGGAGGATTGGATTCCGATTGTCAACATGGTTGGCCCAAGCGGCTTTCCGCTCGGAATGATTGTATACAGACGTAGGAGCATTGTGCGTCTAAATTGAACCGCCATGCTACTCCAGGGTTTGTTTTGTCCCGATATTTTAGCTAATCCGACAGCATCCATGATAGCATGTCGCGGACGTCGTGATCGCGCACCCGGCCGACCGCGGACTGCAGTTTTTCCGGGTTTCCAACCGACACCTTTACCTCGTTAGCACGCTGGAACGCTTTGTTAACGCGAACCTCGATCTCGTGACCTGTTAGTTCCTGGCAGAGGTCAATGACCTCTTGGAGGCTGGTCGCCACGCCCGAACAGATGTTGAATACATCCCCTTGCGCTTGGGGCGCTTCCAGCAACCGATGCATGTAGCCGGCCACATCGCGCACATCGCTGAAATCACGCGACACGTCGGTATTCCCCAGTTCGATGAACGGCGCGCGGGCGCGGAAATGGTCGACGATCTTAGGGATTAGGAAGTTAGGGCTCTGGCCTTTCCCGCTGTAGTTAAACGGCCGCGCGACAACCATGTTCAGGGTTTCTGAGAATTGACGCGCCATGAACTCCATCGCTACCTTGCTGACTCCGTAGTCGTTGGCAGGATGAAAGGCATCGTCTTCGGACAGGGTTTCGCGCCCAGTGCTGCCGTAGACCGTGGCCGAGCTGGTCAACAGGACCGATTGCGGCCGGGTCTCCAGCGCGCTCAGCGCCGCCAAAAGGTTACGTGTACCAACGACATTGGTCGCGTATATGTCGGCGGCGTCCTGATGTCCGACAAAGGACAGGGCCGCAAGATGTACGACGTGAGACGGGCGGACGTCGGCAGCCAGCACCTTAACCTGCTCCGCGTCCTTGAGATCGACAGCCACCAGCCGGTGGACGCCAGCACACTGCGCAAGATTGGTGCGGCCAGTACCGACAACATGATAACCGTTTTTCGCCAGCTGCGGGGCAAGATAGTGGCCCGCAAATCCGCTGACGCCGGTTATCAGTACTGTCTTTTCCACACCGACCTCCACGCAAACGCGTTTAAAAAAGAAGTTGGAGCATGCTCCCAAAAAAATGGAAACCGCTTTTCGCGCCCAAGCATGCGTCCAGTAAGGAATCTAGAACGATGCGCCGGCCACGTTGCGCCGTACGTCCGCCTCAACCATCATGGTGCAAAGATCTTCGAGCGGCATCTGAGCCTGCCAGCCCAGTTTTTCCCGGGCCTTGGACGCATCACCGATGAGCAGGTCCACTTCGGCGGGACGATAATACCGCGGGTTGACCCTGACGAGTGTTTTTCCGGTCGCCACATCGATGCCGACTTCGTTTTCGTCGCTGCCGCCGAATTCCAGATCGTAACCGGCCGCTTTGGCGGCAAGGCGAATGAAATCCCGGACGGGTACCGTGCGGTTCGTCGCAAGCACGAAGGTGTCAGGCTCATCTGCCTGCAGCATCCGCCACATACCTTCGACATACTCCTTGGCATAACCCCAGTCGCGTTCGGCATTGAGATTGCCGAGTTCGAGGATATCGGCAATTCCGAGGCTTATCTTCGCAAACGTGTCCGTGATCTTGCGAGTGACGAATTCCTGGCCTCTCAGAGGCGATTCGTGATTGAATAGGATGCCGCTACTGGCGAAAATTCCATAGCTTTCACGGTAGTTCACCGTCATCCAGTGGGCATACAGTTTCGCTGCGCCATAAGGGCTGCGCGGATAGAAGGGCGTTTTTTCCGTCTGCGGAATCTGTTGCACCAGCCCGAACATTTCCGAGGTGCTGGCCTGATAAAAGCGAATCTTCGGATTCACGATCCGGATGGCCTCCAGCATGTTCACCGGGCCGATGCCGGTGATTTCCGCAGTTGTGATGGGCTGGTCGAACGAGACGCCGACGAAGCTCTGGGCGGCAAGGTTGTAGACCTCGGTTGCCTGGCTGAGGTTCAGCAACCGGATGCTCGACGAGAGGTCTGTCAGGTCATGCTCGATCAGATGAAGGTCGGGATGTTGCAGAATGCCAAGTTCCTGCGCGCGCCACAGGTTCACGGAACTCGTCCGGCGGTATGTACCGAATACCTTGTAGCCCTTTTGCAGGAGAAGCTCTGCCAGATAGGCACCGTCCTGCCCGCCGATACCCGTGATAATTGCTGTCTTCATTAGGTAATTCTCTGCCCCCAGCCCCTGCGAAACTATGTTTCCGAACTGGCCCCGGTATAATTGTGATGTTTCGACTGAAGCGATTTGCGAGCGCCGTGTTAAGCAAAGTTTTTCCGGAGAGTCGAGGCAAATTTATTTGACGGCTGCTGAAGGATGCGACCGCTGTGGGTTATTCTTGCACGATAAAATGAGATGGCAGCACAGAATGTTCGCCGGAAATTGTGCGTCGCTGCGTTAGACGACGTTGTCACGAGGCTTTGATGTTAAAATTTTCTACTGTCCTTTTGCTGAGCGCTTTAAGTCTGGCTGCATGCGGGAAAAAAGAAGACGGAGGCAACGGACGCGGACAGCGGGGCGCAGCTTCGGTCGGCGTCATGGTGGTTCAGGCCCGTCCGGTTAACCTGACGCAGGAGCTAACTGGCCGGACTTCGGCTTGGCTAGTCTCCGAGGTACGTCCCCAGGTCTCAGGCATCATTAAGGCCCGCCAGTTTACCGAAGGTGCCAATGTCACGGCGGGGCAGTCGCTCTATCAGATCGACGCAGCAACCTACCAGGCCGACTACGACAGCGCGGCGGCCGCCGAGCAGCAGGCACAGGCCGCTGCCGATGCCGCAAATCTGCGCTTTGAGCGCGCCCAGCAGCTCATCACCATCAAGGCCATCAGCCAGCAGGACTTTGACGACGCCCGCGCGACCGCGAAGCAGGCCGCCGCTCAATTGGCCTCGCAGAAAGCGGCCGTGCAGCAGGCGAAGATCGCACTTGACTATACGCGAGTGGCAGCCCCGGTATCTGGCCGGATCGGCCGTTCCAGCGTTACCCCGGGCGCGTTGGTCACTGCCAACCAGACGACGCCGTTAGCCACCATCCAGGACCTGTCGAAGGTTTATGTCGATATTACCCAGTCTTCGTCTGAGATGATTCGGCTGAAGCGCGATATCGCGGCAGGCAGCGTCGGCGCCGTTGATCACGCCGACGTCGCCCTGACGCTCGATGACGGCTCGGCCTATCCGCTCAAGGGCCGCGTCCAGTTTTCCGATGTCAGCGTCGATCCCGCCACAGGCTCCGTGACGCTGCGCGCCGTGTTCGACAATCCCGACGGCCTGCTCCTGCCCGGCATGTTCGTCCGCGCACGCATCGTCAAAGGCACGGTATCAAACGGCATACTGGTGCCCCAGCCGGCGGTCATCCTTGACCCCAAGGGCGGCGCCAGCGTCATGATCGCCGGCCCGGACAACAAGGCGCAAAAACGCAGTGTCCAGCTTGGCGAGATGATCGGCAAGGAATGGCGGATCGCGTCGGGTCTCAATCCCGGCGACAAGGTCATTGTCGAGGGCGCGGCCAACGTCAAGGACAAGGGGCCGATCAAACCGCGTACCGTAAATCCGGCCGCGGCCGCGGAGAAGTAGTCCCCTATGTTGTCACGCTTCTTCATCGACCGGCCGATCTTTGCCTGGGTCATCGCCATCGTCATCATGCTTGCCGGTGCGCTGTCTATTACCCGCCTTCCGGTTGAACAGTACCCTGACATCGCCCTGCCCCAGGTGCGGGTCAATGCCAACTATCCGGGCGCCTCGGCCAAGACGGTCGAGGACAGCGTCACCCAGATCATCGAACAGGGCATGATCGGGCTCGACCGCCTGAAATACATGACGGCGTCCTCGTCCGACAACGGCGGCGCCAATGTCACGCTGGTCTTTGAGGCTGGTACCGATATCGACGTCGCACAGGTCCAGGTCCAGAACCAGATCCAGTCGGTCATCAACCGCTTGCCGCAGGACGTGCAGGCGCAAGGCGTTCGCGTCAACAAGGCGTCGAACAACATGCTACTGATCTTTTCGCTCTATTCGACCGACGGCTCACTCACCAATGCCGACCTCGGCGACTATCTGGTGTCCAACATCCAGGACACGCTGGGCCGAGTCGACGGCGTCGGCGAAACCAATGTCTTCGGATCTGGCTACGCCATGCGCATATGGCTCGATCCCGGCAAACTGGCCGGCTTCAACCTGACACCCGCCGATGTGGTAGCGGCCATCCGGGCCCAGAACGCCCAAGTCTCGGCCGGCCAGTTGGCGGCTCAGCCGGCGACGGACGATGTGGCGCTCAACGCAACCATCACTTCGCAGTCTCGCCTGACCACGCCCGACGAATTCGCCAGCATCATTCTGAAAAGCGACACCGCCGGCGGCACGGTCTTCCTGCGCGATGTCGCCCGCGTCGAGCTGGGCCAGCAGAACTATGAGTCGCTGAGCCGCCTGAACGGCAAGCCGGCGACCGGCATCGCCATAAGCCTGGCCACTGGCGCTAATGCGCTGAAGACCGCCGAACTTGTGAAGGCCAAGATGGAGGAGCTGGCCCAGAGCTTCCCGTCAAATATCGAATACGCTATCCCGAACGACTCGACCGACTTTATCAAGCTGTCGATCAAGGAAGTCATCAAGACCCTGGTCGAAGCCATTCTGCTCGTCTTCGTCGTCATGTACCTGTTCCTGCAAAGCTGGCGGGCGACCCTGATCCCGACCATCGCCGTGCCGGTCGTGCTGCTGGGCACCATGGGTATCCTCGCGGCCTTTGGCTTCTCAATCAACCTGCTCACCATGTTCGGCCTGGTCCTGGCCATCGGCCTGCTGGTCGACGACGCCATCGTTGTCGTCGAAAACGTCGAACGCGTCATGCATGAGGAGGGCCTGTCGCCTAAGGAGGCGACGCGCAAGTCGATGGACGAGATTACCGGCGCTCTGATCGGCATCGGCCTGGTGCTGGCCGCGATGTTTGTGCCCATGGCCTTCTTCGGTGGCACGCAAGGCATCATCTACCGCCAGTTCTCGATCACTATTGTCTCAGCCATGGCCTTGTCGGTCGTGGTGGCTCTCGTCCTGACACCGCCGCTCTGCGCGACCCTGCTCAAACCCGTCGACCACCAGAAAAAGGAGAAGCGAAAGAACCTCTTCGACCGTTTCTTCGCGGGATTCAACAAGGGCTTCGAAGTGGCCGCCAACCGCTATCGCTCGGGCATCGGCGCCATGATCGCCAAACCCGTCCGTTATCTCGTCATCTATGGGGTCGTCATCGTCGCCTGCGGCCTGATGTTCCGCGTCCTGCCAACCTCCTTCCTGCCGGAAGAAGACCAGGGCTTCATGCAGACTATCGTCCAGCTTCCGCCCGGGACCACGACCCAGGTTACCCGCCAGATGGTCGACAAGGTGGCAGCCTACCTCGAAAAGGAACCGACGGCACGCTACGTCTTCTCACGCACCGGCGGCTCCCAGAATCAGGGCAATGTCAATATCCGCATGAAGCCGTTCGAGGAACGGAAAAAGGAAGACATGCGCGTCCCGGCGGTAATCGAGCGGGCACGCAAGGAGTTCGCTAAACCTGAGTACGGTGGCGCACGCATCATTCCGACCCAGCCTCCGGTCGTACGCTCGCTCGGCGACGCGTCTGGTTTTTCCTTTGTAATCAAAGACGTCGGCGGTGTCGGCCCCGCCGCGCTCTTGCAGGCGCGTAACGACTTCATCAAGCGCGCGGAAGAAGACCCGCGCGTGGGCTCGGTGCGTTCCGGCGGTCAGGACGTGACCCCGCAGCTTAAAGTGGACATCGACAAGACAGCTGCCGGCGCCATGGGCGTCAATGTCTCCGACATCAATGCCATGCTGAGCGCTGCCTGGGGCGGGTCCTACGTCAACGACTTCATCGACCGCGGCCGCGTCAAGCGTGTCTACGTCCAGGCCGATGCGCCCTATCGCATGCGCCCCGACGACCTCAGCCGCTGGTATGTCCGAAACCGTTCGAGCGAAATGGTGCCATTCTCCGCTTTCGGAAGCTCGCGCTGGACGACCGGCACACCGTCGCTGGAACGTTATCAGGGCTCGCCCTCGACCGGCGTTCAGGGCATGCCCGCCGAAGGCGTGTCTTCAGGCGACGCCATGACCGCCATCGAGGAAATGGCACGTGACTTGCCAGCAGGTACCGGGATCGAGTGGACAGGTATTTCACTGCAGGAACGTGAATCCGGTGCCCAGGCCCCTGCCCTCTATGCCCTGTCGATCCTGGTTGTCTTCCTGCTGCTGGCGGCGCTGTACGAAAGCTGGACCATTCCTTTCGCCGTCATTCTGGTGATTCCGCTGAGCGTTCTGGGCGCACTGCTTGCCACCTGGTTGCGCGGACTCGACAACGACATCTTCTTCCAAGTAGGCCTCCTGACCACGATCGGTCTGTCTTCAAAGAACGCCATCCTGATCGTCGAATATGCCCGCCTGCTGCATCAGGAACGCGGCATGACACTGCTCCAAGCCACGCTTGAAGCCGCGCGCATCCGCCTCCGGCCCATCCTGATGACCTCGTTCGCCTTCGTCTTTGGCGTCCTGCCCATGGCTTTGGCGGCAGGCGCAGGTTCCGGCGCCCAGCGCGCCATCGGCACGGGCCTGATCGGCGGCGTCCTGGCGGCGACCTTCCTGGCCATCTTCTTCGTGCCGCTCTTCTTCGTGCTGGTCCAGCGCCTGTTCAAACACGATAACCTTCCCCAGGACGTCGATGCCCGGAAGGGAGTGAAGGTATGACACGCACATGCGTCTCCCTCGCGGCCCTGTCTTTGGTCTTGTCGGCCTGTACTATGGCGCCGACTTATGAGCGTTCGGCCCTGCCCGTTGCGGCGGAATGGCCCGTCGCCGCTACGCTGCCTGCTACAGGCAGCCTGAAATGGCGCGATCTGTTCACCGATCCGGCGCTGCAAGGCACGATCCAGCTGGCGCTTGACAATAATCGCGACCTGCGCATCGCGGCGCTGAACATCGAACGCGCCCGTGCGCTTTACCGCATCCAGCGCGCCGATCTGTTGCCGACGCTCGATGCCTCGGCCGGCGGCACCCGCTCGCACAGCGACATTTCGGGTGACAGCGACAGCTATTCGGCGGACCTCAACCTCGACTGGGAACTCGACCTGTTCGGACGTATCCGCTCCCTCAATCGCGCTGCCCGCGAGGACTTCCTGGCCACGCGTGAGACCCGCAACGCGGTCGCGATCTCGCTGATCGCCGATACAGCCGACGCCTGGCTGACATTGGCCGCCGACCAGGACTTGCTGGCCATCACGCGCCAGACCTTCGCGGCGCGAAAAGAGGCCTATGACATTGCGCAGGGCCGCGCGCGCCTGGGCGCTATTGACGACCTGGAATTGAATCAGGCGCGCGTCCAGTTCGAAGAAGCGCGAGAGGACATCGCCAATGTTGAGACTCTGATCAACCAGGACAAGGCCGCCCTTACCCTGCTGGCCGGCGCCTCCCTGCCCGGCAACCTCCTGCCTGCGGCGCTCCCCGACCAGGCCATCGCCACTTCGCTTCCGGTCGCCCTGCCGTCGGATGTCCTGCTCAATCGCCCCGACGTGCTGGCGGCCGAGTACGACCTCAAGGCCGCCCACGCCAATATCGGCGCCGCGCGTGCGGCCTTCTTTCCCAGCATATCGCTGACTGGCTCAACCGGCTCCGCCAGCAATGCGCTGGGGGACCTGTTTTCCGACGGCACCAACAGCTATTCCTATGGCGTGCGCCTGAACCTGCCGATCTTTTCCGGTGGCGCCAACCGAGCCGGTTTGAAAAGCGTCCAGATCAATCGCGACATCGCCCTGGCACAATATGAAAAGGCGATTCAGTCCGCCTTTACCGACGTATCGCAGGCCCTGGCGGTGCGGGCGCGGATCGACGAACGACTCTCTGCGCGCCAGGCGGCGACTGAAGCCGCCCAGCGCAGCTTGACTTTGAGCCAGGCGCGTTATCAGAACGGCGCGGACAGCTACCTCCTGCTGCTCGATGCCCAGCGGACGCTTTACGGTTCGCAGCAAAGTCTGGTCAACCTGCGCCTGGCGAAGGCGTCGAACCTGGTGGCGCTCTATCGCAGTGTGGCCGATACCGGCAGTCTGGATTGAATTGGGGAATTTATCGTAATGGCAGAAAATTAAGCCTTGCCCCATATAAAGACATCTTTATATGATTATAAGCTTGCCAGCCGAGGGTTTCGCCATGCGTCCGTCCTATATCTTCACCTCTGAAAGCGTTTCCGAAGGTCATCCTGATAAGGTCGCCGATCGCATTTCTGATGTGGTGGTCGACGCTTTCCTAAGCCGGGATTCCGAGGCGCGCGTGGCCTGCGAGACTTTAGTGACGACCAATCGAATCGTCCTGGCGGGCGAAGTCCGCGCCGTTGATGACCAGATTAGCGACATCATTGGCGGGCTCGAAGACAAGGTTCGCCGCGCGGTCAAGGAGATCGGCTACGCCCAGAAGGGGTTCCACTGGGCGACGGCGGACTATGCCTGCCATCTGCACGCGCAATCCGCCGATATCGCCATGGGCGTCGACGCCGGCAGCAACAAGGACGAAGGCGCCGGCGACCAAGGCATCATGTTCGGTTACGCTACGGACGAAACAGCGGAACTGACGCCCGCACCGCTGCAATGGTCGCACAACATCCTTCGCCGTCTGGCCGAAGCACGCCATGGTGGCGAGCACAACCTGGAACCCGACGCCAAGAGCCAGGTCACGGTCCAGTACGAAAACGGCATCCCCAGCAAGATTCTGAAAATCCTGGTCTCGCACCAGCACAAGGATGGCCTGACGCCCAAAGACGTCGAAGCCATCATCAAACCCTACGCTCTCGAAGTCTTGCCGGAAGGCCTGGTCGGCACGGACACCGAATGGCTGGTTAATCCTACCGGCAATTTTGTCATTGGCGGCCCGGACGGCGATGCCGGTCTGACGGGCCGCAAGATCATCGTTGACACCTATGGCGGCGCCGCTCCGCACGGTGGTGGCGCATTCTCCGGAAAGGACCCCACCAAGGTGGACCGGTCCGCAGCCTACGCTTTGCGCTATCTGGCCAAGAATGTTGTGGCAGCAGGCCTGGCGAAAAAGTGTACTCTTCAGGTCTCCTACGCCATCGGCGTAGCGCGCCCCCTCTCCTTCTACGTCGATACCCATGGCACCAGCCAAGTCGATGTCGAAAAGCTGGAAAAGATCCTGCCTGAACTGATTGGAGGTCTTACGCCCAAGTCCATCCGTCTGCACTTGGGGCTCAATCGCCCAATCTACGAACGGACAACGGCTTATGGACACTTCGGACGTACACCAGACGCCGACGGCGGCTTCTCGTGGGAAAAGACCGATCTGATTGAGGTCCTCAAATCTGAATTTGACGCATAGCTTCCGCGGGAACGGTCCTAGGCATAGCACGGTCTGCTGAAGGCGCAGTTATCGCTGTCTAGGGCGGTGACGCCGGGAATGAGCGAAAAATATTGCGTCAGATTCATATGCGCCCAGAGGTCGGTCTTCCGGGCCGTAGGGCCGAGGCACTGCGCCATCCCGGGCAAAACGAACCGCCAGCGATCATCGTCAGGTTCAGGACGGCGGCTCAGTTCCGCCACGGCGAGACCGATAGCCGCAGGCACATACAAAATGACCCCGCACGCTGCCAGTGCCGCGCTTTGAACACCCAGTCCAATCCTTTGTGCAATATGCATGGTCCACTCCGTAAAGTGCCATCATGGCATCTCCTCGCTACAGCTTCAGTCTGCATTTTGGTTAAGAAACCAAAGAAGCCATAAAGGCGCGGCGAACGCCGGACGAACCGGCGAACTGTGTTACGCTTCCTGGCAACAATGGGGGAATGGTCATGCCGGCCTTCGATATCGGAACCGTATTCAGCCGCTTCTTCAGGCTTGTCGGTGAAAATTTCGCCATCATCGCCGCACTGGGGCTTATCGGCGTTATCCTGCCGTCCGTCGTCGTCGCCTACGGCGTGTCCTCCATGCTCGGCGGTCTCATCGGCGCAGCCAATCCTGCAGATGCCTATCTCGGTATGTTCACCGGCACCAACATTGGGATTTCCTTCGGCAGCGGCCTGCTGCTGTTCGTCCTGAACCTGGTCATCCTGTCGATGATCACCGAAGTGACCATATTGCGCGCGGTCGGAAAACCGGTGGATGTCGGCACGATATTCGGTCACGCGCTGCGCAATATCCTGCCCCTGCTCGCCATCTCCATCCTGGTAGGCATAATGATATTCTGTGGCATCATCGCCCTCATCATCCCAGGCATCTTCCTGGCGCTGGCGACCTGCGTAGCGATACCCGCCTATGTCGGTGAGCCCGCACGCGGCATAACCGGCAGCATCTCGCGCAGCTTTGAACTGACCAAGGGCCGCCGATGGTGGCTGTTGCTGATCTTCATCGTCCTGGGCATCGCCGCCATGGTGGTAAGCGGGACGATCAGCACGGTGACCACGCCCTTCATGTTCACGCCAGGCACCACGCCGGACGCCGCCAGTATGGCCACGACCATGATGCCCTATATGCTGGTCAACGCCGCCGTTGACGGCGTGGTCCGCGTTCTTGGTACCGTCCTTGTGGCCGCCATCTATGTCTGTCTGCGCGAAACCCGCGAACGGCTGACGCCGGAAACGACCGCCGAGGTCTTTAACTAAGCGCCGGATCGTGCTTGTCCTTGCGGCGCCGGCCCAGCAGCATCCGGGCTTCGAGATGAGCGCGCAGGGCACTATAATAGGCGCGCAGAAAGTCTTCATCGCGCGGAATATCGGCCGGGTTCTTCGGCTCCTGCCAACCAATGCGCACCTTGATCTTGTCAGCGACAGCCTTCATCACAGGGGCCTTGCGTTCACGCAGCACCTGCTCAAGTACGCCGAGTTCCATCTCGCCATAGGCCAATTGCGCCGCGGTGAAGCTCAGCCCCAGGCGGCGGTCGCTGTCGAGGTCGGCCAGGTCGTAGCTGAGCTTGGCGCGTGGCATATGGACGACGCGCGTGCCGGCGAAATAGTCACCCAGCCGCGCGTGCTGGCGATTGAACAGCGGCAGCAGCAGCACACCCAGCGCCCATATCAGCGCCAGCCAGCCCAGGGAATTCTGCGCGGCCATCCCGGCAAAGACCAGGGTCAATGGCAGATAGAGCTCGACTTCGCGCATAGCGTTGCGGGTGAAGACCGCCGCCGGCGTAAGCCTGCCACCGTCATGGGCGATGACCCTGAGCTTCATGAGGCGCTTGCCCGGTGTCGCCGCCTTGGGTCCCATTTCGAAGAACATGAAGTAGCCCGAGCGCAGGAAGAACATCAGGGCAATGATGGCGATCTGGAAAATCGCCGACGCCGTCGTATTGCTGCCCATCTGGTCGCCAGGCAGGATGACCCAGGCGATAAACATCACTATGGGCGCCAGGACCACGATGATGAGGTCGATGATCAGCGCGCCCAGGCGCTCGCCGAAGCTGGCATTGATGAACGGCAGCACGACGCCTTCAGGCGTGACGATTTCCGTCGCCGTGCGGCCGTACTCACCATAGGGCGCGTCGCTCATCAGGTCGCGCCGGGTCTTGTACGCATCAGCCATCGGTCTTCGCCTTCCTGCCCACCATCAGGAAATAAGCAAGCCACAGGACCAGCATGACCGCGCCGACGGCGACACGGATAAAGCTGTCGGTTATGGTCTGGCGGCCAATGCCTTCCAGGCAGCCTGCAACCGTGAGCATCAGAGCGACCCCGATCATAACCGTACCAGTCAGGCGGCCGGCCTGGCTCAAGGACGCCATGCGCGTTGCCTCGCCCGGAAACATCAGCCGCCGCCCGATATGGAAACCGCAAGCCCCCGCAATGATGATGGCGAAGAGCTCGGTCGTACCGTGGATGGTCAACCAGGCGCCGAACTCGAACCCCAGGCCTTTGCGGGCGAACAGCCACAGCATGGCGCCGAGGCTGATGCCGTTCTGAATCAAGAGCATCAGGGTCGGCAGACCGAATATGGCGCCGAGTGCAAAGCACATGATCGACACCTGGGTATTGTGCGTCATGAGAAAGACGGCAAAAGGCGACAAGGCTGTGTCCTTGGGCCCGCTGCCCAAAGTCTCGCGCAGGGACTGCGCAGAAGCCGACAGGTCCCGGCCATCGGCCTGGGAGGCAGGCACAAAGACGTCGTACCAACTGCTGTCGCCGGCGCACAGCAGCCAGCCGATCAGTATGCCGGCCGTCAGCGCCGCGAAGGCAAGCCACAGTTCCGTCGTCAGCTTGCGCACGCTTTGCGGCCAAGCCTTGCCGAAGAAGTCGGCCAGCACATCCTTAAGGCGCGAGTGCGGACCGTAGATATAGACATAGGCCCTGGCGCTGAGTGATTGCAGGTAGACCACCATGTTGCGGTCGAGCGAGATCGCCATCGCCATGCTGAGCGACGACATGGCCTGACGGTAAAGCACGGGCAGGTTCAGAAGTTCGTCGATCGAGAAGCCACCAAGCCCTTGGCGTTCGGCGCGGTCGAGCGCCGAATTGAGCGCGCGCCAGTCGCCTTCGCGCGCCTCGCGGAATTTCTGGCTCTTGAGCTGGAGCCCAGAATTCGCAGAGGGAGTTTTAGGGGGATTTGGATCAGCCATGGCCTCCCGCTCCTACAACCGATCGGCGCGTTTCAGCGCCAGGTATTTGGTGACGATGGCGGTCGCCAGGCCTTCGGTCGGCGCCTCCAGGACTTCGACGCCCTGGCGCCGCAGCTGGGTCAGGACGCGGTCGCGTTGAAGCGACAAGCGCTTGGCGAACACGGCGCGCGTCACGTCCTCAGGCTGGTCCGGCCGGCGCGCGATCAGGTCGTCGACCACCTCGTCCTTGAAGGCGACGAACATGACGAGGTGCTTTTTCGACAGGCGGTTCAGCGCCTCCAGCATCAGGTCGGCCGAGATCTCGTCGATGAAGTCGGTGAACAGGATGATCAGCGACCGCCGGGCGACCTTCGCATTGAGGTCGGCCAGCGCCAGCGTGTGGTTGGACTCGTCCTCGCTGTCCTCGAGCGCCGACAGCTGGCCCTTCAGGATCTCGAACGCCTTGGTGCCCGAAATCATGGTAGCGGCGTGATAGGGTCGCGATGAAAAGGCGAAGGTGCGGATATTGTCGCCGATCCTGAGCGCGCAATAGCCCAGCAGCAGTCCGGCATAGATGGCGCGGTCGAGTCGCTTCAGGCCATGCAGTGGTTCGCCCATCAGCCGGCCGGTGTCATAGACCAGGACGATGTGATGGTTGCGCTCGGCCTGGTATTCGCGGCTATAGAGCTTCATGTGCCGGGCGGACGAGCGCCAGTCAATGCGGCGATGGTCTTGAGAAGCGTCGTATTCACGCAAGGCATGATATTCGGAACCATTGTGCAACTGGTTCTGGATACGGACACCGTAGATGTTGTCCATCGAGAACAGGCCCGACGCGTCCTGCTCGACGCCTTTGAGGTCGGGGGTAACAACGACGTGGCCATCGATCCGGACCGTCTTCTGGACGTCGACCAGGCCAAGATAACCCTGCCAGCGCACCCACGCCCTGTCGATGTCGCCGCGTCCACGCGTTTGCGCGTCGAGATGCAGACGGCCGCTGAAGCCATCCGCCGTCTTGTCGAGCGTCCGATCATACTTGGAACCCGCCAGTATGGTGTTCAGCCCCAGCCGGAGTTCCAACCTGGCGGGTTGCCTGGCCTGCGCGAAACGGACGGAAAACGGCACGCTTACGGCACGGCCGACGCCCACCGTCCGCGGCAGGCGCATGACGATCGCAAGCCCCTGCCCGACAGGCGCGAAGACGGCGTCAAGGACAGCCAGGACGAACATCGCCAGCAGCACGACCGGCACCCACGGCCACGCATGGGGCGCGAAGAGGCCTACCGCGATCGCGGCGGGCAAGCCGAGAGCGAGCAGGACAAGGAATCGCGTCGTAGGTGAAATTGACATGGTGTTATAAGTGCCGAATAATGTACGGAGCCGCGCATGTGCAATGGTCAGGTATTGTACCGTCACCCCCAGTCTTAACCATGTATTTCCCCATTGTTCCCCGCAAGCGTTAAGGGAACCGGGCGACAAGTCAAGCTTGCGTCGTCACTTGTGACCAATTCGGAATTGCCACGTTGTTTGAGATTGCGGCATAAACGAGAGCGTGTATAAAAGTTCCCGTAACACAGGATTTTCAATAAATAGTGGCAGATATGCCTGAAGATATGAGGTAAACGTGCAAATAACAATATTACATGTACGCAAGACTGCCGGAACGGCGTTATTTAAGCTTTTGGAAACTTACTTTAAGCCAAATGAAGTTGCATGGAGTCCGGATGCCGATAGCCGGTATTCACGCCCTGAAGTAAAGCTCGTTGCTTCACATTCACCTATGCGAAATCTGCCGCTGACCGATGGTGTCGAACGTCTTCTAGTCACCTGCATTCGGTCACCGGCTGACAGACTGGTGTCATTGTACCGGTACTTCCGTTCTATGTCATGGTCGATGCTAGCACAAATGCCGAATCCAGCCGCAACGGCCGCGAAAAACACGCCCCTGCTAGAATGGCTCCAGAACGACGAGCTCGCCTATTGGACGGACAATGGCCTGGTATCATTTTTCTGTGATGATCCCGCAGCGCCTATAGATGCGCAACTGGCCAGCGCGAAGAAAAACATCGACCGAATGGATTTTATTTTCGCCAATCAGTCCATGGAGTCGGACGTCACCGATTTTCTGTCATGCGTAGGCATGCCGCTGAAGGCCATTACGTCCGTCAATGTCACCGACGACAATCATGCGACCGAGGCAAGGAATTTCGAGCGGGCCGACCCTGTCGAGCTCAATGAGGATGTCATTGCGGCCCTGGAGAAACGCAATTCGGCGGATTCCGAACTGTATCAGTACGCCTTGGATGCCAAGTCCCGGATCAATGAGAAACTCACGGCGTTTTCGCAAACACGCTCGATCCTTTACAATGTGCGCAAGCTCTATCCCGACATGCTGATTTCGGCGCCGGCGTTCGCGTCGAGCCCCAGCGTTCTCGCCAGCGGATGGGGGGAAGTCGAGGAATGGCACGTATGGTCAGCTGAGCCTTTGGTACGGTTGAGTTTCGAAGTATGCGCCGGAGTGACATCGTGCATTCTGAAGATGCAGCCGGCTGTCAATGACAGCCGGCAGATCATCAGAACACGTTTTACCGTAAACAACGAAATGTCGATGAGGGTCTGGTTTATCGGAGGCAGCGCCAGGATCATCACCGATCCGTCGGATGAGGAAAGTGTCTGCATCGTCAGCGCGGCGGCACCGTCTGAACTGGAAATTCCCCTCACGCAAGACAGTGACCAGGACCGGCGCGTCTCTGTCGTTATCGAGTTCGAAAATTCTGTATCGCCGCAGCAACTGGGCATTTCCAGCGATGCCAGACATCTGAACATTGGCCTGTATTCGATCAGGGCCTCAAGCACGTATCGCGTCCCTGCGATCGGTTGGAAGAGGTTGTCCTAGGGTTTGTGGGGATTCATTTTGAGTTTATGACGGCGACTGCGAGATAGATCATAGCCTTGAAGCTGTTGTCGGTTTTGTCTGCTCTCATGGCGACGCGTTTAAACTCTTTGAGTTTGCAGAAGAAGTTCTCGACCAAGTGTCGCCATTTGTAGATTTCTTTGTCGATGTCCAAAGGGTTTGAACGCCGTGGATGTTGGGAGATGACGATCTTCGCCCCGCGTTCATTGAGATTGTCGACGATAGAATTGCTGTCAAAAGCCTTGTCGGCCAACAAGGCCCCGAAGCTGATGCCTGTCAGAAGCGGTTCAACGCCCACAGTATCGAACCGATGCCCAGGCAACAGTTCAAAGCGCACGAGATTGCCAAGGGCATCCGTCAAGGCGAGGATTTTAGTGGTCATGCCGCCCTTTGAGCGGCCTATGCCTGGCTCTGAGTCCCCCTTTAGCGCCTTGGCCATGACGGTGGACCTTGACTATCGTGGCATCGATCATCGCGTATTCCATATCTGGATCATCCGAGCAGGCATCAAATATCCGTTTAAAAACGTCGGCTTTGCGCCAGTCATTTAAGCGGCGAAACGCTGTGCTCCAGTTCCCGTAATGCGTCGGAAGGTCGCGCCAAGGACTGCCGGTACGGGCAATCCAAAGCACGGCCTCCATAAAGCGCCGGTTATCTCCGCCGCTGCGTCCGGGGTCAGTGCGCTTCCGCAAGCAATGCGGTTCGATCTTCGCCCATTGGGCATCTGTTAGAATATTGCGGTCCATGAACAGTATGAATCACAATTCGATTCATCTGTGAATCCCCACAAACCCTAGGTTCGAGACTCAATCAGCCCACCAAGTAATTGCGATAGCAATAGCGAC
>CBFGPQ010000016.1:0-38765 GCA_965650705.1 uncultured Asticcacaulis sp.
AGAGCGATATGCCGAAAAGTGTAAGCGGTTTTCGGCAAAATATCGCGACAAACAAAAAACGCGCGCGTTGTGGCGCGGTCGTCTTGGTGAGGAGGCGAGGCAAGCCGGAAACATGTCCTGCGCCGGGACAGGGCGGCAAGTTTCGTGTTTCACCGTCCGTATTTGTTTGCGACTTTCACCATATTTCGTGGTTAATATAGCTTATATTATTGAATTATATAGATAAAATTCAAAAACGACCTTAACCTGATTTTATCCACTTTGCTTCATATTGGCTCATGTCTTATCCGAAGGGCCCGCACGTTGCGGGTTCACTTAGAAAAAGTGGGGCGTTCACTCATGGCCATCGATATGTCCATGCCGGTCCTGGTAGTCGACGACTACAAGACCATGCTGCGGATTATCTCGAACCTGCTCAAGCAGCTGGGTTTCGAGAATGTTGAAGAGGCTTCGGACGGTACCGAAGCGCTCGAAAAAATGAAAAAAGGTTCCTACGGGCTGGTCATCTCCGACTGGAACATGGAGCCGATGACGGGCTATGAGCTGCTGCTCAAGGTTCGCGCCGACGACGGTCTGAAGCGGACGCCGTTCATCATGGTCACCGCCGAAAGCAAAACCGAGAACGTTATTGCCGCCAAGAAAGCCGGCGTTAACAATTACATTGTTAAGCCTTTTAATGCCGCGACTCTCAAGCAGAAGATCACGGCTGTTCTTGGCGAGTTCTAAGTCTCTTTTTGGATTAAATCATTATGGCCATGCCAGCAGAAAAACGAGACGCGTTTGATTCGGGGGATTTCGATCCCGCGATGGTCGGCGAACTCGAACCCAAGCTGATCAATCTGATGCAGCAGTCGGAAGCGCTGGTCGCCCTGATGCGCGGCTTCTTTCAGCAACTGGACAAGCGCCGGTCTGAAGAGTTCAGCATCATTGCCGGCTATATTGCCAAGGCGAAGGAAGAGATCCGCGAAATGCGTCCGCACGACATTTCGCAAGATCGCATCCCGACCGCCGGCGCTGAGCTGGAAGCGATCACTCGCGATACCGAGAACGCTACCCACGCCATCATGAACTCGGCAGAAGCCATCATGGGCTACGACGGCTCCGACCCGGACTACAAGACCAAGGTCGACGACGAGGTCATGAAGATCTTCGAAGCCTGCTCGTTCCAGGATATCACCGGCCAGCGCGTATCGAAGGTCGTCAACGTCCTGAAGCAGATCGAGGAACGTGTCGGCCGCCTGGCCAGCACGCTCGGCATCGATGATGGCGCGCCGAGGGAAATGTCGGCGGAAGAGAAGCGCCGTCACGACTTGCTGCTGAACGGTCCCGCTATTGGCGGTCCGGAAACGAAGCAGGACGCTATTGACGCCATGTTCGACGAGGCACCGGCGGCCCCTGCCGTGACGCCCGACGCTCTGGCGGCCAAGGCGCCTGCACAGGCTCCGGTGGCGAAAGCGCCCGAACCCGCGCCCAAGCCCGCGGCGGCCCCTGCCGCCAAGGCTCCTGAACCCGCTCCGGCGCCGAAACCGGCTGCCCCGGCTCCCGCGCCAGCCCCTGCGCCGGCAGCCGAGGAAAAGAACAGCCAGGACGACATAGACGCGTTGTTCGACATTGCCCCCGAAGACATGGGCAAGACGAACAGCCAGGACGATATCGACGCCCTGTTTGACTAAATGGGTCGTGCCTTCCGAATTTGGAGCCAGGAAACGCCCGAATAACAAGCAAAGACGCTGACAAGCGGCCTTCGAGAGCCGCGGGCGGATATATTGCGATGGTGCGAGAACGCGGTGGCCGATGGCCGCCGCGTTTTTGCGTTTACCAGCGTAAGCCTTCGGCAACGTAGCGCGCCTGAGCGGTCTCAACGTCCAGAAGCTTCTTGAGCAGCAGAGGGTCGAGCGTGCCGGTATCGTCGGTGGCTTCCAGCGCATGGATGCCGGCGGCGATGAACAGAAGATCCAGCCCCTGGCCGTTGGCGCCCAGCACGTCGGTCGGCAGGCCGTCGCCGATGGCCAGAATCCGCGACTTGTCGTGGGCGCGGCCGGTCTGGCGGTCCAGTTCGGCGTAGCACATATCGTAGATGGGGGCGTAAGGCTTGCCCGCCATGATGACCTCGCCGCCCATGGTGGCGTAGAGATCAGCCAGCGAACCGGCGCAGATGATGATCTTGTCGCCGCGCTGCACGACCTTGTCCGGATTGGCGCAGATCATGACCAGCTTACGTTTAACGGCGATTTCGAACTGTGGGCGGTACTGCTCGGCCGTGTCAGTTTCGTCGTTGTACGGCGAGGTACACGAGATGAAGGCGGCGGTTTCCGGTGTGCCGTCCAGCGTGATGTCGATACCTTCGTAGAGCGACTGTTCGCGCGGATCGCCGATGCGCCAGGCTGGGCCGGTCGGCGCGAATTTGCGCAGGTATTCGCGCGTGGCATCGCCGGAGGAAATGACGGCTGAGAAGCCGTCCTCCATGATGCTCAGGCTGGCCAGTTGCGCGACCAGACTGTCGCGCGGGCGCGGCGAGTTGGAGATCAGCACGACCGGTCCGCGCTCGGCCTTGAACCGCTTAAGCGCCTCGTAGGCGGGCGGAAAGTGCTGACGGCCATTATGGATGACGCCCCAGATATCGCAGAAGATGGCATCATACTGGTCGGCAACAGCCGACAGACCGGACAGCAGTTCGGGTTGGGACATTCCACACTCGCAATAGGCGCAACAGTTGCGCGCTGTTTAGCGAGTAGAGCGTGGCAGGGAAAGGGTTGTGACGCTATTTCCCGTGCGTCAGACAAAGAATTTCGCCATTCGGCGAGGCGATCATGATCGCGGTTCCGCCTTTTGTTCCGGGTGGTTCGTTCCAGGTGCCTCGAATAACCCAGTTGCCGTTATAGCGCGATACGCCCGGTGGATCGGCGTACGGGTAATCCAACCGAACGACTCGGAGAGGCTGTTGCCGCTGCATACTCTCGCTGCCATAGACTTGGTTGAATACCTCCGCTGCAAATCGTACTACCGTTGCTTCGTCAGGTAGAGGGTAGGTCTTGACGTTAAATGCCGATAGGCCCGAAATGTCAGGGCGCGAACACATTAGGAAGATGTCTTCGCCCAGTCGGCTAAGCACCTCTTCTTTGCGCGTGATCGAAGGCTCGTCACGCTGCGAGTGCAGGGAACCCGGCTGCGAACAAGCGCCAGTAAATGTTAGCAGAACTGCGGCAACATATAGACGCCTTAACTTCATGCCCGGCGGCGGACCTGGGGCAGGGTCGACTTGATGAAGCCGGCAGGCGGATCGGTCTCCGCCAATACCTGCTCCTTGATGGCGCGCGGCTCGCCGAACAGGTGACCCTGGGCGTAGCCGATTTCGAGGTCCAGGATGTCGACGACCTGTTTTTCGTTTTCGACCTTCTCCGCCACGACTTCGATGCCGTAGCGCGCCAGCAGCGACGCATAGTCGCCGGCGTGAATGTCCTTCATGAACTTCAGGACCGGCTTGCCTTCGATGTTCAGAAGCTGATCGAGCAGGATGCTGGCGCTCACCTTGACAAAGCGGACGTCGGAACGGTGCAGGTCCTGCAGGTCGAAGTCGATGCTGGCCACCTTGTCGATCGAGAAACGGAAGCCCAGGTCAGCCAGCTTGGCCATGTTGCGCGCTTCGGCCGAACCGCGCGACGCGAACGCGTCCTGGCCCAGTTCGAAGATCAAGGCGCCGGCAAGATCCCGGTTCTCGTTGAGAAATTCCAGGAATTGCGGGAAGAAGGTGTCGTCGCGCAGCGAGGTCAGCGAAATATTGCAGAAGATGCCGATGCGGCGATCCTGCTTGGCCAGGCGACGGACGATCTGCACGCAACGGAACAGCAGCAGGTTGTCGATGGACGGCACAAGACCTTCGGCATCCGCGACGTTCAAATATTCTGCGGGCATCAGCACGCGGCCCGAGACGTCGCGCAGGCGTGAGAAGCTTTCGTAGAAGATGGTCTTACGCTGGGGCAGGCTGACCACCGGCTGAAGATACAGATCGACCCGGTTCTGCGTCAGGGCGTCGCGGATGGTCTCGATCAGAGCCAGGCTCTGGGCCTCGCGTGCACTACGGGGCTGTGCCATGACGGCGGGCGCCGCCTGCCATTCGGTCAGGCGGTCCTCAATGCTCTCGCCCAGCTTCTTGACGAGGTCTTCCAGCATCCGGACCTCGGAGGTCAGTTCTTCGGATCGCGAGGTGCGCTGGTTCTGCACGCGGTCGGCCAGTTCAATCATGTCTTTCTGTGTCGAATCGATCGCATCGACCATCAGCCGGTGCGCTTCACGGACCTGCTCGATGTCGCGCGTGACGCGCATTTCGACCAGTCGCTGGCCGACGAAGACGTGAAAGGCGACGCAGACGCCGAGACAGCCAAGCATGGCCGCGACTGCGGTCGCGGGCTCGGACGCGCCGTTGTACAGGGTCGCGCCCAGGCTGGCGGACAGCAGAAGATAGGTGCCCATCAGCAGGACTGGGGTGAGTTTTCTCATCGAGGCTTCCGTGGCCGCAAGTCGGGCGCAGATAGAATCATCGCGCTACTATGAGACGATTTGCATGTCCCGCAAAGAGGCTTGTTAACTATTGCCCAAGGCGGTCAGACCAAGCATGCGACCCCTAAGAAATCTAGATTATGCCGTCGGTGCTGCGGCGGAAGGGGCCCGCGTAGGACTGGTCGACGATGCGGCGGCGGTCCGGACCGAAATAGTTCTTACACCGGATGAAGGGACGGGGCCGCATGATGACGCTGTCCAGACGGCCAAGCAGGGCGCGCGCGGTCAGCGGCTTCACGACGAATTCGTTGACGCCGGCGTCGCGCGCCTGGATGACGCGCGAACGTTCCGAATGCCCGGTGATCATGATGATGGGCAGGTAGGGGTTGGTGCTGTCGGTCGCGTTGCGCAGCATCTTGGTGAATTCGACGCCGTCGATGGGATCCATGTTGAAGTCGACCAGGGCGATGTCGGCGGGAAACTGGCGCAGCATATCGAGCGCCTCCGCGCCATCGCGCGCTTCGCGGACATTCCGGATGCCGGAGCCTTTCAAGATGGCGCCAACGATCGATCGCATGTGCTGGTTGTCCTCAACCAGCAGGATTTTCAAACTGCTGTAATCGGCCATGATCCTGGTCGAAGCGTGTGTGCGGTGAAGGCGCCTTTGACTGATATTATTGTACGGCGCGATTCGCTGTTATGAAGAACAGCGTAACATTTTCAAGCAAATAATTCGCCTGTCTGTAAAAGACTGGTCTTTTCTGGCCTGTCCATGCCGCCGTACCTCTGGAAGGCGGCGGATGAATGAGCGACAATCTCAGGTTGTGATCATCAGGCTTGGGTCCATGCGGCGGTCGCCCCATTTGAGTCGCCAGCACAGATGCGGACCGGTGGCGCGGCCGGTGGCGCCCACCTTGCCTATGACCTGGCCGTGATAGACGCGCTGCCCTGTCCGGACAACGACTTCCGACTGGTGGAGGTACATGGAGATCAGGCCCTGGCCGTGGTCGATGAAGACAAGGCCGCCTTCGTAGAACATGTCCGGTTCCGCCAGAACGACCAGGCCCGACTGTGGCGCGCGAATCGGCGTGCCCGTCGGAGCGGCCATGTCAAAGCCGTAGTGCGGGGCGCCTGGCGTGCCGTTCAGGATGCGTTGATTGCCGAAACGGCCGGACACGCGGAAATCGCTGAGCGGAAACTGGAAGGGCTTGTGGAAGCCGTCCTCGATGGCACGGCTGGCAAAGGCCAGGTTCTTGAGTTCGGCGTCGCGTTTAATGCGTTCAAGGACATCGGGCTCGGTCGGCGTCACGGTCTGCTGCGGCAGTCCGTCGACCCTTTGGATATCGTAGACGGTCGGCGCGATGGCCAGCATGACGCTGGTCGCCCGGCCGTGATCCTTGACGCTGATCCGGCAGGAGGACGGCGAATCGCGGTCGAAACCCACATAAAACCAACCGTCGGCAGTGGCGCGACCGCGTGGGCTTCCGTCGACCCAAAGCTCGGCGAACGGCGCGCCCTGTCCGACGCAATAGCCGCCCTGGACGAAGCGTCCCTTCAGGTTAAAAGGCAGCATGGGGTCAAATTCCGGCGTAGCTACCGCCGGATAGGCAGCCGCCACACCAAGGCCGCCCAAGCTCGCCAGAACGTTCCTGCGGATCAGGCCTTCAGGTTTTTCCATCGGGCCGTGGCTTCCTCGGGGCCGGCATAGGCCTCCTGCGTGCGGGGGTTCCAATATTTCAGCGCCTCCAGAGGGATCTGGCGGCCAGACACCGCGCAGATGACGAACTTGCCGGGCCGCATGACGCTGTATTCGCCGTCTCCATACTGGAGGACGGCCTGGCCGGGCAGGAGGGGCTGGGAGGAATGCATGTTCATGTCATGAACATATGACGCCCGGCGGTGCTAATCAAGATCAGAACAGGCTGCCTTGCTGTGGCGGCGTGACCCCGGGCTTTCTGACCGCCGGTTTGGGCGCGGGCGTTGCGCCTTCGCCAACGGTGACGTCAAGCTTGCGATTGCCCTTGAAGGTCAGCTCCAGTCCTTCGCCGGCGGAAACCATGTCGGGCGCGGTGACGAGCTGGCCATCCTTGCGATTAACCCGGGCAAAGCCCAACTCCAGCGGCCGGTCAGGATCGAGGCTGGTGCGCAGTTGGTCCAGGCTTTTCAGCCGTTCGGCGCGCTGATTGAGCGATCGCATCATGGCCTCGGACAGGCGGCGCGAGAGTTCCGGCAGGCGCTCACCCTTCTGCGTGACGGTGCGGCGCAGAGTTTCCTCCAGGCGGCGCGACAGATCGGGCAGGCGTTCGCCCTTGGTCGTGGCGATACGTTTCAGGCCGTCGCCCAGGCGCGCGGCCAGTTGCGGCAGGCGGGCGTGGCTTTCGGTTACCTCAAGCTTGCGCGTCATAGCGGCCGCCAGTCGCTGCGACGACACCGCCAACTGATCGGTCTTCAGGCGCTGCGGCTGTTCCAGCAGGCCCGGCCGGAAGCGCGCCGAGGTGCGTTGCAGTGCGACTTCGTGGGCGTTAAGGTTGGCTGTCAGGCCGCCGCTCAGGCGGTGCGACACGAAGTCGAGCCGCTGCTGCGCCGTGTCGATCAGTTCCTGAGGCTTGGGCAGGGCGCGGCTCAACAGGGCAACGCGCTCACGCCTGGTTTCCAGTATTCTGGAAATGATCGCCTGGCGGCGGCGTTCCAGGTCGGAGACGAAGGCGCGCAGTTCGCCGAGCACCGGCGTCGCCATTTCGGCGGCGCCCGTCGGTGTCGGCGCGCGCCGGTCCGAGACATAGTCGATCAGTGTCGTGTCGGTCTCGTGCCCGACCGCCGAGATGACCGGGATGGTGCAGGCCGACACAGCGCGCGCCAGGCCTTCGTCATTGAATGGCCACAGGTCCTCGACGCTGCCGCCGCCGCGCGCGACGATGATAACGTCGGGACGCGGCAGGCCATTCTCACTAGCCTCGAAGCCTTTCAGGGCGCGGATCACCTGCGGCGGCGCGGTGTCGCCCTGGACGACGACCGGCCAGACGATGACGCGGCACGGCCAGCGGTCGCGGATACGGTGCAGGATATCGCGGATGACGGCCCCGGTCGGCGAGGTGACGACGCCGATGACCTTAGGGGCGAAGGGTAGCGGACGCTTGCGGTCGGCGGCGAACAGGCCCTCGGCGTGAAGCTTTTGTTTGAGCCGTTCGAGTTGGGCCAGCAGGGCGCCGACGCCCGCCACTTCCATTTGTTCGATAACGATCTGATATTTCGATGAAGCCGGAAACGTCGTGATGCGGCCGGTGACGATGACTTCGAGGCCGTGGTCGGGCTGAGCCTGCAGGCGCGACACCTGGCCCTTCCAGACGACGCCATCGATCGCCGCCTTGTCGTCCTTGATCGTCAGATAGACGTGGCCAGACGAATGGCGTGTGACCTTAGAGATTTCGCCGCGCAGCCGGACGTGATCGTAGGTGGTTTCAAGCGTACGCTTCAGCGCGCCGGCCAACTCGGAGACGGAGTAGGGGGCGGCATTGGATGATTCGGTCAGCAGGTCGGCCATGAAGCTTTTTAGGCCGCGGCATTAATGCTGTCCATCAGTCACTGAGCGCGTCGAGCAGTTCCAGCAGCAAATTGATGATGTCGAGATAGAGCTCGATTGCCATATGCGTCGCGGCCTGCCAGGTGTTGATCCCGGCGGCTTGCTTGGCGGCCAGTTGGTTGAAGTCGTAGAGCAGGTAGATGGTGAAGAGGACGACGCCGAACAGGGCGGCACCACGCTGCAGCCAGCGCGGGATATTCATCAGCAGTCGTCCCACGGAAAAGACGATCAGCGCCAGCAGGGCCAGCAGCAGATAGTTGCGCAGAAAGGACATGTCCATGGGGTAGTGATGCGCCAACATCGCGGTCGCCAGCACGATCATGACGGTCAGGCCAAGCACATTGGCGCCGAGATTTTCGTCGACATTGACCAGGGCGATGGCGATGACGGCGCCCGTGAGCAGGGACCAGCCGGCGAAGATCAGGGTGGAAACCAACAGGGACTGATGTTGCCCCCAGAACAGCAGCAACAGGAAGAGCACGATGCTGCTCAGGCCAAAAGAGCCGCTGACGCCGGCCAGCGCGCCTTTTTTGATCACCAAATCGACCTGGCCTTTTTCGTTCGTCTTGGCCGTCACCCATGCGACACCCATGCGGTGAAACGCGCGAATACGCGACAATGTCACCATGGCCCCCAGCCAGGTGATCAGCAGTTGCAGCGCCAGAATGAAAAAGGTCTTGCTTTGTAATGTCGGGAAGAACTGGCTGAGCGCCGATCCCAGGACATCACCGTTCCAGTCGCCCCCCATAGGCCCCCTCCCGACGGATATTCCGGCAGGAGAAGCCCTATGGGGGATTTTGTCAATACAGCGTTATGTGGCGGACAGGCGATAGAGCGCGCTGCCGTGTGAGGGCAGGTCGGCACTGACCCGGCCGGTCGCCGCGTTTAGATCCTTGCGCGCCCACAGATCGCGAACCTTTACTGTTTTGAGGTCCAGGTATTTCAGGTCCAGGCCCACTGCCTTCGTCTTGTCGGTGGTATTGAACAGGGCGAGATAGGTGTCGCCATTGTCGGCCTTGGCCGTCCAGATACGCATGCCATCGTTCACAAACCACGGCATATTGCCGTGGCTCTTCTGGTTGACGGCCAGGACTTCGGGGTTAGTCAGCAGCGCCAGGGTCGGGGCATCGAGGTGGCGCAGGTCGCCGCCCATGATCAGCGGCGAGCGTGCGATCGACCACAGGGTCATCAGGGTCTGCTGTTCATCGGGCGTGAACTTGGTGTCGCGACTTCCCAAGGCCAGCCGGCCGAGCGGCAGCATGTCGGCGTCGGGCCAGCGGCCGGGGAGGCGATACTCATTCCAGTTTTCCAGGCGCGTGAACTGTTCGTCGAGCAGGCGCCATTCGTCCCAGAAGTCGTCGCTGATCCGCCACATCTCGGCGTATTTCGCCACGTGGGCGTGGCGGGGGACAGCGGTTTCGCCCGGGGACAGCGACAAAATAATCGGCCGGCCCGTGGCCACAATTGCCTTGTGCGCCGCCTCGATTTCGGCCGCATGGGAGTCGTAGGGGCGGCTCATGTCGTCCATCTTGATGAAGTCGACGCCCCACGAGGCGTAGAGCTTGAAGACGGAGTTGTAGTAGGCCTGCGCGCCCGGCTTGGACATGTCGACGCCGTACATGTCCGGGTTCCATGGGCAGGTGCTGGACGTGTCGGCGATGTCGCGCGCACGGTATTGGGTGCCGAGGACCGGCAGATTCTTTTCGACCGCCAGACGCGGAATCCCGCGCATCAGGTGGATGCCGAAACGCAAGCCCATGGCGTGGACTTGCTTGGCGATGGCCGTGAAGCCGCTGCCGTCGGCGGACGACGGGAAACGATTCGGCGCTGGGATCAGCCGACCGTAGCCATCCATCGACGGCACCGGGTTGCTATTATAGGTGTAACTTACGGCTTCGGGCTCATACCACTGGATGTCGATGGTGAAAATGTCGTAGCCGGACGGCAAAAGCTTGTCGGCCATGATCTTGGCCGTTTCCAACGACTGCGCCTCGGTAATGGTGGTGGCGAAGCTGTTCCAGCTGTTCCAGCCCATGGGCGGCGTCGGCGCCAAAAGCTTGGTCTTTGCGGCGGCCGTGGACTTCTTGGGCGCTGCTGATGCAGGCAGAGCGGCTGCCAGGCCAAAAAGCCCCGTCGCCGTCAGGGCAGTGCGGCGGTTCATATCGGTCATATGACGTTCCTAATGATTATGTTTTACAACGAGCGTTGAAAACGCGCTGATTTTTCCTCGTCTTTTCTTATTGTCAGACTATTGCAGGTTTTGGCGGGAATGACAAACCTCTTGACCTCACGTCGTGCATGAGAGATGCGAAGCGCCCATGAACATCCTGCTGATCGGCTCGGGCGGCCGCGAACACGCCCTCGCGTGGAAAATTCGTCAATCGCCCTTGTGCGAACGTTTGGTCATCGCGCCCGGCAATCCCGGCATGGCGGCCTTGGGCGAATGTCATTCGGTCAAGGCGACAGATGTGGCGGGCCTGACGGCGCTGGCGCAGGACGTCCGCGCCGACCTCGTGGTCGTCGGTCCCGAAAGCGCCTTGGCCGAAGGCATTGCCGACGCATGCAGAAAACTCGGCATACCATGTTTCGGCCCGATGCAGACGGCGGCGCAACTCGAATCGTCCAAGGCCTTCACCAAGGATTTCTGCAAGCGCCACAATATCCCGACGGCAGCGTCGGAAACCTTTACTACGGCGGCCGAGGCGCGTGACTTCCTGAAGTCCTATGAGCCGCCATACGTCATCAAGGCCGATGGCCTGGCTGCCGGCAAGGGTGTCGCCATCTCGCCGGACTACCAAGACGCGGTCGCCGAGATCGAAGCCATGCTGGGCGGCCGTTATGGTCCTGCCTCGAGCCAGATCGTCATCGAAGAGTTCATGACGGGCGAAGAGGCTTCGGTCTTTGCCATCTGTGATGGTGAAACGGCGCTTCTGTTCGGCTGGGCCCAGGATCATAAGCGCGCCTTTGACGGCGATACCGGCCCGAATACCGGCGGCATGGGCACCTATTCGCCGGCGCCGATCGTCACACAGGATTTGCTGGAGATCACCGAAGCCGAAATCCTCGAACCGACGATGGCGGGTATGAAGGCCGAAGGCAATCCCTATACCGGCGTCCTCTATGCCGGACTGATGATCGAAGACGGCCGTCCGCGCCTGGTCGAATACAATGCCCGCTTCGGTGACCCGGAATGCCAGGTGCTGATGTTACGCCTGAAGAGTGACATCGTGCCGTACCTCGTCGCAGCAACCAAGGGTGGTCTCAAGGACCTGCCGGCGCCGCAATGGTATGACGACGCGGCCGTTTGCGTCGTCTACGCCGCCAAGGGCTATCCCGACAGTCCGCTGACGGGATCGCTGATCCGTGGCGCTGACCAGGACTTCGGCGACGACGTCACGGTCTTCCACGCCGGAACGGTGCGCAGCGACGACGGCGCGCTGAAGGCCGCCGGTGGGCGCGTGCTGAATATCTGCGCGCGCGGCAAGACGATCCAGGAGGCCCGTGACAAGGCCTATGCGGCGATCAATCAGATCGACTGGCCAGGCGGTTTTTACCGCACCGATATCGGCTGGCGCGCCCTTTAAGCGGCGATCTTTGGCCGCCTAATACGCAGTCTGCGCTTGCAGGTACTTGAGTACCTGCGGCGCTTGCCGGCTATTTTGCGACTCAAATCTCTGGCTTAAAGTTTAAGCTCCGTCTTTCGGCGCCAGTCGTCGCAGTCTGCGCTGGCGGGTACTTAAGTACCCGCGGCGCTTGCCGGCTAGCCTGGCATCCAAAATTCGGGCTTAAAGGCTGACAGCGCTAAAGATGGATGCGCGCGTAGAGATCTTGTGCCCACGTGACGAGTTCGTTGAGCAGGTTTGCATTGATGTAGATCGACAGCAGTAGACCCAGCGTCGCGATCATCAGGTGCAGCAGTATCCAGAAGTGGTTCAGCCGCACGCCGCGCAGCCAGTGGCCACGGCGTTTGTGCGCTGCTTTGGCTGCCGTGAAGATATTGTCGAGCGGTTCGCCCGGCAGCAGGCGGTCGAGATAGGCCTGGCTTTCGCGGATGATCTCCATGTGCAGCGAAAAGCGCTCATAGTGCTTGGCGCAGAACGCCGCGCCGAACAGGCCCAGGAACATCAGGAACAGCGTCAGCGGCAAGTCTGCCTGGGTCAGCTCATGGCGCGTGATGAAGCCGACGACCGCCGCGGAAATAGCGATAATCGCACCGGACACGGCCGAGCGCTGCGTTTCGTTGTGGCGCGCGTGTAACCAGCTTTCACGGCTGTATTCGCGTACGGTCTCGCAGAGTTCGTGCTCGGTGTCCATCCTGCCCCCTTATCCTACGAGCCTAACACAGATCGGGACAGGCGCTACACTACACACCAGGCGTCAGGCTTCGATCATGTAGGTGAAGGGCTTGCCGCGCGATTCGGGCTCCCAGCCGTCAGCGATGGCCTTGCCGATCTGGACGGCAACGTCGTGCTTTGAAACCTTCGGGCGCTGGGCGTGGCGGCTGGGTTTGGGGAACGGGTATTCAAGCAGCAGCACCTTCTGCGGATTTTCGTCGTGCTGGACCGAGATACACAATCCCTTGGCGCCATCCACCGTCGCCCATTGTGGCTCACGGTGGATGTGCCAGCGGTATTTGACCCCATCGACGATCGCTATGTCTTCCATCGAACGTTTGGCCTTGGCGACCATGTTATTTTCCTTTTGGAACCAGGGTATCGGCTCCGCTTGACCCATTGACGCATGTCTTGATCCCATACGCCAAACTTGGTGGCGCCGCAAAGGCAAGCCATCAGGGCGGTCAAAGGAAGGCCTTCTTTACTGAGTCTCCGGAACGAGGGCCTTCAGGATCGGTTTGACGAAGGACTGGGTCTTGAAGTCATAAAGCAGGAAGTCGCTGGAAAACTGCCAGTAGCCGAAGGCGAAGCCGTACTTTTCAGCAGTGCGGGCGACCGTTGAAGTCCACAGCACCCGGTCTTCCATCGCGGCCTTGTCATAGGCGCCAAATTCACCCAGGAAAACGGGCCGGTCATTGGCCTTCGCCCAATCCGATACGGCTTTGAAGTCGGCGTCGATCTGCGCGATCTCTTCCGGCTTGCCAAAGCGGATGTCTTTTAGTTTGGTGATCTCGGGCGGTGCCCACGCAGCGCCCTGATGGGTGAAGTGGAACGGATCATAATAGTGGAAGGTGGCGATGATGTGCCGGTCATCTTCCGGCAGTTTCAGGTCTTTCAGCGTGTTGCGGCTGTTCCACTGCACGCCGCCAATGATGACATTGCGCTTGGGATTGGTCTTGCGGATGATCGCCAGCACTTCGGGGAAGGTGGCGTTCCAGGTGGCGGCGTCGAACTGACCATGCGGCTCGTTCATCAGCTCGAAGACGACCGTGTTGGGCTCATTGCTGTAGCGTTCGGACAGTTGCGACCAGACGGTCTTGAGTTTTGGTGTGCAGGCGGCAATGTCTTTGGAGCAGGCATCGAAATCATGCTCGTCGAGGATGACCGTCAGGCCGTTTTTCTTGGCATTGGCGACGACCCAGTCCAGCCGGTTCAACCACTTCGGATCAAGCGTGTTGTTGCCATCCAGGAATTTGAAGGTGAAGAGCACCACGCGCACAGTCGAAAAGCCGGCGGCCTTGATCTCGGCGAAGTGCTTTTCCTTGTAGTTGCCCTTTCCGCCGTCCTGCCAGAACGGGTCGTATCCGATGATGTTGACGCCCCGGCCCATCTGGCGGACCTGATCATGGGCGGAGATTTCGCTGAACTGCGAGACCGTCGGCGGCGGATTGGGCGCGGGGTTGTCGGCGTGAACGGACGAAGCGGCGAGTGCGGCCGCCAGACAGACGCCTGTCAGCAATAATTTCAGCATAGTCTCCTCCGAATTCTTATATCGATTTTCGGAAAGCCTATCGCTTGAGACCATTCTTGTCGAGCGCCGTCAAAAGTGCCGATTTGAAACCCTCTTCGTCATCGAAGCGTGCCGCGATTGGTAACGGGGTAATGCGCGTGCGCCATTCGGACGACAGCTTGATCCAGTCCTTTTCGGTGGTAACAAGTTGCGCGTCGCCGGCCTTGGCGGCCAGTTGATTGAGAGTATCATCGGACAGGGCGGCGTGGTCGGGAAAGCCTTGGAAGCCGGCGACGGCCAGGCCGACGGATTTCAGTGTGGCTTCAAACTTCCACGGCTTGGCGATGCCGGCAAAGCCATAGACGGGGCCGGTGAGGGCGGACGCCTGCGGCACCAGCCGCGCCACGAAGACCGGCCGCGATGACAAAAGGTCCAGCAGGCCTGCGTCAGGAGTCGAATCGTCAGGCATCCACAGGACCACGATATCGGCGCGCGCCAAGCCTTCATCAAAGGGTTCGCGCAAAGGGCCATAGGGGCAGATTCCGCCATCGCCAAACGGCCAGGCACCATTTTGTGTATCGCCGTCGACCACCAGCACATGCAGGTCCTTGGCGATCTGGAGGTTCTGGTGCGCGTCATCGACGATAACGATCTTCGCCTCGTCTTCCAGCGACCTGAGGCCCGCGGCGCGGTCCTTGGCGATCATGAAAGGCGCGCGTTGGGCGAGCATCAGCGGTTCATCGCCGACTTCGGCGGCGGTGTGTTTGACCGGATCGACGCGGACAGGACCTTCAAGGGTACCGCCATAGCCTTTCGAGAGGCCGATGGCGCCGTCGATGAGGCGCAATATCTCGGCAGTGATTGGCGTCTTGCCTGAGCCGCCCAGCGTCAGGTTTCCGACGCTGATGACAAACAGGGAAGAGCGGTAGGGGGTGGCCCTCGCGCGCTTGGCGTCGTTGACAGCGCGCCAGATCAGCGACAGTGGCCATAGTGCCGGGCGCCACCATGGCGCGCCGTGCGCGTCGCGTTTGTACCACCATGCGGGCGTATTGAGCGTCATGGTCGGGCGCGTTCCGGCAGGAGCGGGAGAAGCGCTTGCCAGACGCGGTCGAGCGTGCCGGCCTCGACCCGGCTGACCTCGAGCGCGCGGGCGTCGGCTTCGGCTATGGCTTCGGGGGTGCGCAGCAGCTCACCACTCAGGAAGGCCAGTTCATCCGGTCCGTGTACGCGCCAGCCAGCGCCCGCCGTCAGCAGCGTGCCAAAAATGCCTTCCCAGTTACTGATGTCGTCGCCAGTAATGACGCTTTTGCCCAGACGTGCCGCTTCCAGAGGATTGTGCCCGCCGATCCCGCTCAGGAAGCTACCGCCCATGATGATCAGATTGGCCAGCGAGAAGAACAGCCCCAATTCGCCCAAGGTATCGGCCAGATAAATCTGGGTCTCGGCGGCGATCTTTTCGCCCTGCGAGCGTTGCGCCACATTGAAGCCCAGGGCTTCCATGTCGAGGCGGATTTCCCCGGCCTTGATCGGATGGCGCGGCACCAGAATCAGCAGATCGCCACTGCGGATTTGATGTTCCAGGGCGCGAACGATGATATTGTCCTCGCCGTAGTGGGTGCTGGCGGCGACGATTGCCCGCCGGCCGCGTAGGGCGTCGCGCAAGCTGGCCAGTTCCGTTGCATTCACGCTCAGCGGCGCGCCGATGGTTTTGAGATTGGCCTGGGCCGCCGGAGTCACCTGCATGGCGCGCAAACGCGCTTCGGAGGCGTCGTCCTGCGCCATGACAAGCGCGTAGCCTTTAAGCAGTTCCGTCATGCTGCGGCGAAAGGTCTGCCAGCCGCGGAACGTCTTTTCGGTGATGCGCGCGCTCAAAAGCGCATGCGGGATGTGGCGCTGCGTCAGGCTTTGCAGCAGGTTCGGCCAGATGTCACTCTCTATAAAAACGGCCAGGCGTGGCTGCCAGTGATAGAGAAAGGCTTCGACGGCCTGGGGCGTGTCGATCGGTGTGTATTGGTGGATAACGCCTTCGGGCAGGCGGCGCTTCAGGATTTCAGCCGAGGTTGTGGTCGCCGTGGTGATCAAAAGGGCAAGGTCCTGCCGTTCGGTTCGCAGGCGCTCAAGGATTGGTATGGCCGACAGGCTTTCGCCGACGCTCACGCCGTGAAACCAGACGATCGGCTTATCGGGTTTGGCTCGCGTGATTTGCCCAAGCCGCTCGGCGAAGCGCTCAGGGTCTTCCTTGCCCTTGGTGACGCGGTCCCGCAGCAGTTTCGGCGCAAAGCCATGAAAAGCCCTTGCGGCGCCGCGATAGATGGCCAGAGCCAATGTCATTGCGCGTCGTCCGTTTCGGCGCCCTGTTCGGCGCGCTGTTTTTCCTCCCAGCCGATCTGGCGGCGGCCGCCCGTGCCGCGTTTGGCGCCCGTCAGGTCATCGGCGCGGTCAGTGGCTTCGATAAGAGTCTGTTCGGCTTGCAGGCGCAGGCGCTCGAATTCCTCTGCGTTTACCGATGGTGAAATCGCTGGCAGGACGCGCCATACCATGGCGCCGCGATTGAAGGGCAGGGGCAGGCGCATCCGGTCCCAGGTATCAAACTCGACATAGTGTTTGGCCGATTGCCCGAGGCAAACCAGCACGGCGCCACTCATCTGCGACAGCTTGAGGCTGCCTTCGGTCATGGTCCGCGCCGGACCTCGCGGGCCATCGGGTGTCGTCGCCACGCCCTTGCCCTCGCGCAGCCAGCGCAGCATGTCGCGAAAGGCCTGGGCGCCGCGCTTGTCCTTGCCGGGGTTCGACTTCTTGGCGGACGAGCCGCGGATCGTATAGCGCCCGAAATCGTCTGTGACTTTGGTGATGACGTCGCCAAACTTGGAGGTCGAACTGAGCACGGCGATCGGTTGGGCGTTTTCAAGCGGCCAACTGGAATGGCCAAAGTGCAGGCGCTCGTGCCAGAACATCAGCACCACGGGGGTGTCGCTGGCCCAGACCGCCTCGACCTCGGCGCGGCCTTCGCTCTGCCAGCGCGTGGTGGCATAACAGAACTTCAGGTAGGCGGAAATCAGGCTGCCCAGCAGGTTTTGCAGTTTGCGGCGTTTCAGAAGCTCTTTCATGCGGCCTCCGGAGAGGTGCCGAGTTGGGTCGCGGCAAGGCGGCTGTAGAGCCCGCCTGCGCGCATAAGGCTGTCATGCGTGCCGTGCTCGCGGATCTGGCCCTTGTCGAGGACCAGGATCAGGTCACAGTTGCGCACGGTCGACAGGCGATGGGCGACGACAAAGGTCGTTCGACCTTTCATCAGGCGTTCCAACGCCTGTTGTACAAGTGCCTCAGACTCGGTGTCGAGCGCCGAAGTCGCTTCGTCCAATAGCAGTAAAGGGGCATTCTTCAGAAAAGCGCGGGCGATCGCAATCCGTTGTTTTTGCCCACCCGAAAGCTGTGAGCCAGCCTCGCCCGCACGGGTGTTGTAACCCTGCGGCAGGGTTCGGATAAAGCCATCGGCGGCGGCGTCCCGCGCGGCTTGTTCAATTTCAGCAGTCGTGGCGTCAGGACGGCCATAGGCGATATTGGCGTGGATGGCGTCGTCGAATAGGAAGGGGTCCTGCGTCACCAGGGCGATGCTGTCGCGCAGCGAGGCGAGCGAAATCTGGCGGTGGTCGACACCGTCGAAACGGATCGCACCTGAGCTCAGGTCAAAGAAACGCGGAATCAGGTTGAGCAGGGTCGATTTGCCGGAGCCGCTTGGGCCGACCAGGGCGATGCTTTGCCCAGCTGAGACGTCGAAACTGACCTCATGCAGCACAGGCGCGTCGCCATAGGCAAAGCTGGCCTTGTCAAAGCTCAGGCGCTTGAAGTCGCGAGGAAGTGTCACCGCATCGGCGGCCGAGGTGATCTCCGGCTTAATGTCGAGGGCCGCGAACAGACGTCGCGCGGCCGTCATACCCTGGCTGAACGTGCCCTGCAGGCCCGTCAACTGCCGCAGGGCCTGGCTGGCGATCCCCAGCGCTGTGACAAAGCCGAAGAGATCGCCTGCGGTGATGAAGCCGCCTTGCGCGCGCCAGCCGGCGTAGGCTAAGAGCCCGGCCAGCAGCAGGCCGGTCAGCAGTTCGGTGGCTGGCGCGGCCATGGTGCGGGCATTGGCGCCTTTGATCATATGGCCCTGGCGGCGGTCGATGACGTCGCCGACGCGTGTTTCTTCGGCTGTTTCCTGGTTGCTGACCTTGACGACCTTGATGCCATCCAGACTTTCCATGATGGCGGTCGACAGGCTCGAGGTCTCGGCCATGGCGCCCTGCGCCGCCTTGCGGGTGCGTTTAAGGTATGTGCCCATAACCAGGCCAATGACCGGCGCGATCAGAAGTACGGCCAGCGTCATGGTCCAGTCGAAATAGATCATGTTGGCGATGGCGCCTATGGCGATCAAGGCGCTTTGGACGTATTGCACCAATCCAGTTGAGGCGGCGTCGCGCACCAGGTCGGCATCGTACAGCACCGACGACAGATGCTGGCCGGAATGGGCTTTTTGCAGCCGGCCAAGATCGGCGTGGACAAGGCGGGAAAACAGATCGCGCTGGATATTACCGACCAGGCGATTGCCGACCGTGTTCAGCGATACCGTCAAGCCGCGCTGGCCGGCGAAGCGGACGATGACCGCGCCGATGGTGATCAAGGGGATCATCAGCATCGGATTGGCGACGACGGCGGCGACAATTTCGGCGGGCAGAAAATCCAGCGACTTGCCGGAGGAGCTGTGGAACAACAGGTCCACGGCCGATCCCATCAGTACGCCAAACAGCGTGGTTGCCAGTGCGACGATGACCGCGCAGACCAGGGCAATCCCGAGAAGGCGCTTTTGTGCCGCCAGGTACTGCGTCCAGATCCGGCGGACGATCGCTTTCGCCGGCATCGCAGTCGGAGGCAACGTATTTGGGGGCACGGGTTTGGGTTCGAGCGGCATTCGGTCTGGCAAAAGGTTTGTCAGTATTTATATGGGTTTATGCGTCATTTCCGTAAGCCTGTCGCGCGCTTTTGTGTTAATGGCGGATTCCTTGCCGCTCAAGCGCCGCCTGGCTCCTCACATGCGCTCGGGCGCACAGTCGTGCTTGCCGAAGCTAAAGCTTCGGAAAATTGTTTTGAGGCCGTTTTTGAAGCTCTACCCCAAGAAATTTCGCCAGACCAAGTTTCCGACGGAGACGCGTGCCCAGCGTTTCGGCACTTACCTGCACTACCTGTGGGGTGACCACGCCTATCTGCGCCTCGGCTTTACCAATGCCCATTGGATCGACGACAAGATGCTGCGGACCAACCAGCCGTGGCCGTTCCAACTGGCGCAGTGGAAGAACAAGGGCATCAAGACGGTCATCAACCTGCGTGGCGGGTTCGGGTCCTTCTATTACCTGGAAAAATATGCCTGTGAGAAGCTGGGCCTGAAGCTGGAGAATTTCGGCCTGACCTCGCGAAGCCTGCCGACGCGCGACGAAATCTTCGCGGCGAAAGCGCTGTTTGACCGTATCGAATATCCGGCCCTGCTGCATTGCAAGTCGGGCGCCGATCGCGCCGGCATGATGAGCGTCCTCTACGCCCACCTGCATCTCGGCCAGCCGATCGAACAGGCGCGTCAACAGTTGAGTTTTAAATACCTGCACATGAAGGCAGGTCTGACCGGCGTGCTCGACTATCTTTTCGAGGTCTATCTGCGCGACGTCCAGCCGCGCGGCATCAGCTTTCTGGACTGGGTTGACAGTCCGGAATACGATCCCGCAGCCATCAAGGCGGACTTCAAGGCGTCGTGGTGGGGCACGCTGATGACCGAAAAGCTGCTGAGGCGCGAATAATGCCGGTCGAGAACGAACGCAAATACGTCTTGAAGCCGGACTTCGACGCAGGTCGTCTGACGGGCTGGACAAAGCACGCCATACGGCAGGCTTATCTGGACGATGGCCCGCGCATTCGCCAGCGTGGCGATGACTATATCTTCACCTACAAGAAATGGGTGCCGCAAGCCGGCGAACTGGTCGAGATCGAAACGGCCATTTCCGAGGACGATTTCAACCTGCTGTGGCCGTTATGCGTCCAGCGGGTCGCCAAGACGCGCTACGTGCTTATCCAGGATGAGGTCGAATGGGTCGTCGATTTCCTGTGTGACGACCAGGGGCAGGTCTATTTCGTCGTGGCTGAAGCCGAACTGCCGCGCGGCCAGGCGGTGCCCCGCCACATTCCGGCGGAAATAGAAAGCGGCATCCTCCATTCGGTGGCCGCCGCTGACAATCGCTTTACCAACAAAAAGCTCTCTGACCGCGTCTACGCCGCCAGCCTCTATCAGTTGGTGGGTGGTTAGTTTATTCGCCAGCCGTCGACGGATCGATCAGCTTGTGGGCATGGATGACGAAGTAACGCATCAGGGCGTTGTCGACCGTCGACTGCGCTTTCATGCGCCACGCCTTGACGGCTTCGGCATTGTTCGGATAGGCGCCGACGAATTCGATCGCCTTCAGGTCCTTGAAGGTTGTGCCGTTCAGGTCTTGCAGTTCGCCGCCGATGACGAGGTGGAGAAGTTGTTTGTCGCTCATGGTACCGCTCGATACTTAAGGGTTTTCCAGCGTCAGCAGGTGGGCGCAGCGCCGGATGATTTCGGGAAACAGCGCCGGACCGGAACAGATCAGGCTGGGTTTGAGGCTATCCTTGGCATTGAAACCGTAAGGATTTCCCAAATGATCAGAGACAATGGCGCCCGCCTCCTGGGCGATCAGGGTCGCGGCGGCCACGTCCCAGTCGCGTTTGGGCGTCAGCGCCATGGTAAAGTCGGCGCGGCCGGCGGCCACAACGCACATGCGATAGGCGACGGAAGGGCGTGACTGGACGCTGAGGCGCGGCCAGGCTTCGGGCCAGATGTCGCGGCCGAACAGGCGCGAATCGCCGACGACTTCGGCGTCTTCCAGGGTTTGACGGTCGCGGGCATGGACCGGCTGGTCGTTAAGCTTTGCGCCCTGACCCGCCGCCGCGCTGAAGAGTTCATGCGCGTCGGGCGCATAGACGACGGCCGCTATGGGGCGTCCGGCCTCGACGATGGCCAAGGCGATCGTCCAGTAAGGGCTGCCCTTCGACAAGCCCATGGTGCCGTCGATCGGATCGAGTACGAACGTCCGGGCGGCATCGAGGCGCTCGGCGTTATCGGGCGATTCCTCGCTCTGCCAGCCATAGTCGGGGCGGGCTTCGAGCAAGGCTTCCTTGAGCCAGAGATTGACCTCGGTATCGGCATTGGTGACGATGGACCCGTCGGCCTTGAAGCTGGTGATCAGCCCGTGCGCCTTGAGGTGCTGCGCCAGGGCGCCGGCGCGGCGCACCTTGTCTATGATCAGCTCAAGATCGGTGGCCGCCGCGGCGCTTGCCATCACTTGCCCCCGACACTCAAGGAATCGATGAGCAGGCTGGGCGTATCCATGGTGCCGCGGATCTCCAGGTCGGAGGCGGGGACAAGGCGCTGGTACATGTGGATCAGGTTGCCGGCGACGGTGATTTCGTTGACAGGATACTGGATTTCGCCGTTTTCGAACCAGAAGCCCGAGGCGCCGGCGGACCAGTCGCCGGTGTCGGAATTGACGCTGGGGCCGAACATCGAGGTGACGATCACGCCCTTGCCGGCGTCTTTGAGCAGTTCGGCGCAGGACCTAGGTCCTGCCGTAAGTACGATATTGTGTGCTCCGACGCCCGGAGGGCTGGCAAGGCCACGTGAAGCGTGGCCTGTCGTCGTCATGCCGAGTTGCCGCGCCGAGGCCGTGTTGAGCAGCCACGTCGTCAACACACCGTCCTCTATGAGCGACATGCGCTTGGTGGCCACGCCCTCGTCGTCGAACAGACAGGAGCCGAGACCGCGTACGCGTAAGGGATCGTCAATGATCTGGATTGACGGATCGAACAGTTGCTGGCCCAGCTTGTCCTTAAGAAAGCTGGATCCGCGGGCGATGGCCGTGCCGGAAATGGCGCCCAGGAACTGGCCGATCAGCGACTTGGCGATCCGCTTGTCGAACAGGACCGGCGCCTTCTGGGTCGGTATTTTGCGTGCACCAAGCGCCTTGATGGCGCGCTCGGCGGCAGTGGCGCCGATTTCGGCGACGCTAGGCAGGTCTTCGGCAAACCGTGTGCTGCGCCCTTCGCCATCGCGTTCCATGGCGCCGTCTTCGCCGGTGGCGATGAAGCGGCCGGACAGGAAGAACAGGCTTGTATGGTGCGTTGCCTGGAAACCATCCGAGGTCAGCATGTGCCAGCAGTTCTGGCTGTAGCCGGTCGAGGCCGCGTCGCCCTGAAGGCGCGGATCGACCTCTAGGCCAGCGGCTTCGATCGCCAGGGCCTGATTTTGCAGGGTCTCGGCCGACAGGTGCGTGTCGTCATAGATCTGCAGGCTGTCTTCCGAGCCGCCGGATCGGTAAAGAAGAGCCGGGTCGGCCAGGCTGGCGTAAGGGTCGTCGGGCGCGAGAGACGCCATGACCACGGCGCGTTCGACCAGGCGATCGAGCGTCTGGGGCGAGAATTCGGAGACCGACACCACGGCCTGCTTCCGGCCGACGAACACCCTAAGACCCAGGTCAGCCGTTTCGTCGCGTTCGACCGTTTCGAGGTCACCTTTACGGATGCTGACACTCAAGGAGCGGCTTTCGGCGAATATCGCTTCAGCGGCGTCTGCGCCGCGCGCTTTAGCGGCTTCGATCACGTCGTTCAGGCGTTCGAAAGGCGCTTGGGAAACGGGCTTGCTTCGCGTTTGCAACATGAAATTGGTATAGGCCCGCCCGCCGTCACAAGGCAAGTCTCGTTTGTGACAAATTGATGCGCAAGGGCTGGGTTTTAACCACATCGCTTAGCATTGCGTTGACTGGGCGGCTGTTAAAACCATTGCCCCTGTATGTGTAGGCGTAAGTTTGGGTGTTTTCGTGTCGCAGTTGCCGTCCTCCATTGTAAGACAGTTTACAATCGATTGTGCGCGGCTTGCCTCCGGGATGAAGGACTTGGGCCAAAGGGTCACTTGGCGCCGACGTAGCCGCCGCCCGGACAGTCCCGACGCGGCCGTGATGCGCCGTGAACTGGCGGACACCATGCGGCCCGTCGTGCGCGGCTATCTCTGGGCGCTCGCGGCCTACTACCTGGTCAATGGATTGACCTATCGGGTGCCCGGCGATTGGGGGCTGGTGCCGGGGGCGGCCTTTGTCTCGGTCATAGCCGGCGTGCTGCTGCTACGTTACACGCGCCAGACCCATTCCATGCGCCGGCTGATTGTGGCAGGCCAAATCGCCAACTTCCTGCTGTTCTACAACACCGCTATCGACATCGCCGTCATTTATGACCCACTAAAGCTAATCTATTTCGCACTGATCCTGCCGATCTTCGCCATGTCCGGCGTCTCGATGCGCGTCGTTCTGCCGGCCGCACTTGTCAGCGTCACCACCTTCGCCACGATTGCAGCCGGGCGTGAGCCCGGCCATATCGAGCAATATGCCTGGATCGCCTTGACGGCCCTGATGACCGGCCTGTGCATGACCATCATACTGAGGGTCACTATCCTTAAGGCGGTTCGTGCAAAAGTCATGGCCGATCGTCATCGTGATGAAGCCTCGGCGCTGGCGCACAACGACGCCCTGACTGGCCTTCCCAACCGGCGCAGCTTTTTCGCTGAGCTGGAGGGGCGGTTGCGCACGGAGGAGCCTTTTGACCTTGGTCTGGTCGACCTTGACGGCTTCAAGCCTATCAATGACGTCTATGGTCACGCGGCAGGGGACGCCGTGCTTATCGAAGTCGGAAAGAGGTTGCGGGCGGCCTGTCCCGACGACGCCGTCATCGCCCGTCTCGGCGGCGACGAATTCGCGCTGATCCTGCCGAAGCACCGCAGCAAGGACGCGTTGCAAGCATTGGGGCGGCAAATCTGTGACGGTCTGCGCCAGCCGTTTCATCTTGGCGGCGCCGCAGCCAGCCTGTCCGGGTCGATAGGCGTCGTGCGGGGTGGCAGTGAGAAGGTGAGTGGGACGCTGCTTCTGGAGCGCGCTGACTATGCGCTTTATCGCGCCAAGGCCGACGCCCGGGGCGAAATCGTCATATTCGACGCCCGTCACGAAGACGAGATGCGCGACTTCAACCGCGTCGACGCGGCCCTGCGTAACGCTGACCTGAATGCGGAAATGCATATCGTCTTCCAGCCGCAATACGATCTCCGGACCCGGCGGACGGTAGGTTTTGAGGCCCTGGCCCGCTGGAACAGCCCGCAACTGGGCAATGTTACGCCCGACGTCTTCATCCTGGCCGCCGAGCGGTCGGGCATGATCGGCAAGCTGACGGAAATCCTGTTGCGCAAGACGCTGAAGGCCGTACGGGAATGGCCTGAAGACCTGTTCGTCACATTCAACCTGTCGACGCGCGACCTGCATTCACGCCGCGCCATCGATGCCATTCGCGAGATCGTGCTGTCGAGCGGAGTCCCTGCCAGCCGCATCGAGTTCGAAATCACGGAAACCGCCATGATGACGGATTTCGATCAGGCGTTGAAGGCGTTGAACGCGTTGAAGGAGCTAGGTGTCAGGATTGCCCTCGACGACTTCGGCTCAGGCTTTTCCAGCTTTGGTTACCTGCATCGCCTGCCGGTCGACACGCTGAAGATAGACCGGTCCTTCATCACCCAGATCGCCAGCAGCCAGACGCGGATGATCGTCAAGACCATGATCGACCTGTGCGGCAATCTGGGATTGGAGCACATCGTCGAGGGCGTCGAAACCGAGGCGGAGTGCGCGGCCCTGCGCGAAATCAATGCCCGCTACGTCCAGGGTTACCTGTTCGCCCGTCCCATGCGCCCGGAGGCTGTCCCCGGGTATCTGGCAGCCGAATATGGCGAACGGATTGAGCCACTTCGCAAGGCAGTTTGACCGTCGTTATGTAGTCCAGTCTACACATTAGGCTTTCTTTCAAGGATATCTGCTACACAATCCCCAAGGAACAAGGGTGTGGTGAGCTGTGGCAGAGCAAGTGGTGGAGCGTCCTTGGCGCGGCTGGGCGAGGCGGATACAGGGTTTCTTCCTCAGTCATGGTTTGGTGGCGCCGAAAGGGTTGACATCGGCGGACGAATTCGACGCCATTTTGCCGATCGTCCGGACCTTCTGCCTGATCACCGGAGTCTACTACGCTGTTGTTATTTTTAACCGTTTCCAGACGGAAACCGGCACCGATCTCGCCATCCTGCTAACCTTGTCCGTCATGAACTCGGCCGCCAGCTTTTTCTTCTATTTCCGTTATCTGCGGAACACGAAAAGCCTTCTGCGTCTTGATATCGCCAGCGCGACCGTGAATGCGCTGCTGCTTCTCAATCCGGTTACCTATCAGCTTCTTCACTACGATCCGAACCGGCTGATCTATTTTGCCTTCCTGGCCCTGATCTTCGGCGCCACCAGCGTGCGTCTGCGCATCATGCTGCCGAGCTTTATGGCCACCCTGGCGGCTCTGATCGGTTTCGCGGTGACGAAGGGGACGATCGTCGGCAAGGACTCGGCGGTCCTGGCCATCCTGATCGTACCGGTGGTCATGATGATCTCGCTGGTCGTGCGTAACACTCTGTTCCAGGCCATCCGCGCGCGCATCGTTGCGGAGAGGCTTCACGCTGAAGCCTCGGCCATGGCGAATTGCGACGCGCTGACAAGTCTGCCCAACCGCCGCAGTTTCTTCCGCCGGATAGAGGGCTGCCGGGGCGCGCCGTTCGATCTGGCGCTGATCGATCTCGATGGCTTCAAGCCGGTCAACGACATTTACGGCCATTCGGTGGGAGATGAACTGCTGATCCAGGTTGCTCAGCGCCTGAGCGAACATTGCGGCGTAGATGGCTTCGCGGCGCGCATGGGCGGCGACGAATTCGCGGTCATCCTGCCCGGCAGCCGGTCCGAGCAGGCGTTGCAGGCGTTTGGCGCCGCTCTGTGCGATCGTCTGCGTGAAACCTACCTTTTAGGCGGCGTGGCCGCCAATATTTCGGCTTCAGTAGGGTTTGTCCGCGCGGTCGACGGCGGCTTGACCGCCTCCCAGCTGCTGGAGCGCGCCGATTACGCCCTCTACTTCGCCAAACAGAACCTGCGCGGTGCGCCGGTGGTGTTCACCGAAGCGCACGAAGCGGAGATGCAAGACTTCAGCGTCGTTGACCAATCTTTACGCGCCGCCGATCTGGACAGGGAATTGTCGATCGTTTTTCAGCCGCAGGTCGACGCCGTTGAACGTCGTACGACCGGCTTTGAGGCCCTGGCGCGCTGGAAAAGCCCGCAACTGGGCGACGTCCGCCCGGACGTCTTCATCAAGGCGGCGGAACGTTCCGGTCTGATCACCCGCGTCACGCTCATTCTGCTCGAAAAGGCGCTTGCCGAGGTGTCCGCCTGGCCATCGCATTTGCGCGTCTCGTTCAACCTGTCGGCGCGCGATCTGCGCTCAAGCCTTTCGATCAACAATATCCGCGAAGCCGTGAAGCGTTCGGGCGTCGATCCGCGCCGCATCGAGTTCGAAATCACCGAAACAGCGATGCTGACCGATTTCGAACAGGCCTGCGAAGCCCTGCTGCAACTGAAGGGCATGGGCTGCCGTGTGGCGATCGACGATTTCGGCTCCGGCTATTCCAGCTTCAGCTATATTCACCGCCTGCCGGTCGACAAGATCAAGATCGACCGCAGTTTCGTGACACAACTGGTGAAGCACGACGCGGCGCTCAAGATAATCAAGACGATTATCGACCTGTGTCGTAACCTGCATCTCGACTGCGTCGTCGAAGGTGTCGAAACGGAGCGTGAACTCAGCCAGTTGTTGCAGGTGAAGGCACGCTATATCCAGGGCTTCCTGTTTTCGCGGCCTATGCCCTCCGGTCAGATCGAGGCTTATTTGCAAAACGAAGAGGTCCGGACTGAATTGCAGATCCCAGATTTGCAAAAAGAGACGGCCCGAACGGCGTTTCAGGCCGTCGGATAACGCGGTCGGTTTGATACAGCGATATTTTGGCGAAAAGAGTCAGCGGTTTTTGCCAGAAAATATCGCGACAAGGCAAAAATCTAGATCGGACTGGTGCTTCCGTCTGAAATCATTCCGATGTAGGGGCCTTGAAGCCGTCGCCTATGTAGAAGCTCGGGTGCGGCGGCTGGTTATAGGCTGCGTTCTGCCAGGCGACTGCGGCGCGATATTGCGGATCCTGCATCAGCGTCACCAAGCCAATTTCGGACGGGATAGACGTTGAGTAGATACGCAGCGCCGTATTGTCGGCCTTGCGCAGGACGACTTCCTCGCGCCAGTCACCCAAAATGTCGGCCTGCAGAGCCGGCGTGGCCTTTGTGCCATTGTTCGACGCCATGCCGTCAGCCTGGAGCAACGGCTTGGTCTCGCCGGCATTCCAGTCCCATTTCGAGATGGTGATGTTGTCGAGCAGCTCGCGCAACGGGTCGCCGTCCCACCAGATCGCGAAGTTCATCTGGCGCGGCCGCTTTTCGCCGATGACCTCGCCCTTGACGTCGTAGAGATTGTTGCTGTTCGATGCCCAGGCCTCGGCACCCGGATGGCGCGGATCGATGTCCGCCGCCACGCCGCGCCCGGTATCCTTTTCTGTATAGGTCGTCCACAGCACTTCGCCGGTGCGGGCATCGAGCAAGGCCGATCCCGTATTACCGTTCGCCCTTGGGCTTTCGTGCACACCGAATCGTTCAAGACCCGGGCGCGTCGGATCGAGGTCGCTGACATGCATGGCGTCGCCGTGGAACAGCCTGGCAGTCCAAAGTGGCTTGCCGGTGTCGTCGAGCGCCATGGAGCCGTAGATGATTTCGTCGCGGCCATCCGCATCGACGTCGGCGACGCTGAGCTGATGGTTGCCCTGGCCGCTGAAGCCTTCGGGCACGCCGGGCGCGGTTGAGTCGAAGGTCCAGCGCTGCTTAAGCTTACCATCGCGGAAGTCATAGGCGGCCAGGGTTGTACGGCCGTAATAACCGCGCGCCATAACGGCCGAGGGCAGGGCGCCGTCGAGCCAGGCGACACCGGCCAGGTAGCGTTCGGACCGGTTGCCATAGCCGTCGCCCCACACCTCTTTGAGACGCTCGGGCGTCGGGTTGTCGCCTTCAGGCACGCGTGACGGCCAATAGGGGACTGTGTCGAGCACGCGACCGCTGATACCTTCGAAGATGCTCAAATATTCCGGGCCTTTCAGGATGCGCCCCTGGAACTGCGCCATCAGTCTGCCGTCAGGCGTCTGCACCGAGCCGGTGCGGTCTGTCTGTTCCAACTCGCCGCCGGTCGATACCCAGTCGGCATTGGCGTCGCCGACGACATTTCCCTGGCCGTCCTTCGTGCCGTCGGCGGTCTTGACGATCAGTTCGGACTTACCGTCGCCGTCGAAGTCCTCCACCATGAACTGCGTGTAGTGGGCGCCGGCGCGGATGTTGCGGCCGAGGTCGATGCGCCACAGCTTCTCGCCTTCAAGCGTATAGGCGTCGAGCAGGACAGGCCCGGTATAGCCGGCACGGCTATTATCCTGTGCATTGGTCGGGTCCCACTTAAGTACGATTTCGTAATCGCCGTCGCCGTCCAGGTCGCCGGTCGAAGCGTCATTGGCTGTGTAGGTATAGGCCTTACCGTCGGGCGTGGTACCCCCGGCCGGGACATCGAGCGCGATTTCGAGATAGTTCGTTGCCCACGGCTTGAAGACAGCAGTCGTTTCCGTGCCCGACCTGATCTGATAGCTGGAGCCGGCGGTGCCCGCGGCGTCCAGCCAGTTGCTGACGCCCTTTATGGTCTTGACCTTCTTGCCATCGCGCCAGATGTCAAAACGCTGGTTGGCGGCATCAGAGTTCAAGAGGCGCCAACTGACCAGGACGCCCGTATCGGCGGTGACCGCGATGGCGCCGCGATCCAGGCGCTCCATCTTGCGAACGGCCTGGGCGGGGGTAGCGCCGACGATCAGGGTCAGAGCGGTGGTGATAAGGGCAATACGATGGATAGACATGAGCGCGGCTTCTCTGGATTATGATTACAGAGTTAAACCGACTAAGCTGCAAAATCCGTCACGATCAAACAAAAAATGCGCATAATTGTGCAGTTCCGATCAGTTTCGCTTTGTCCAGATCGGTTTACCGGAGCCAGGAAGGCCCATTTCGGCCCATTTGGCCGAGACGCGATCGATGACGTCCTGTTCCATGTAGAGCTTCTCGCCCCATTCGCGGTGGGTTTCCGGTTCCCACTTGTTGGTGGCGTCAAGGCCAATCTTGCTGCCCAGACCGCTTTCCGGCGACGCGAAGTCGAGATAATCGATCGGCGTGTTTTCCACGACCGTGATGTCGCGCGCCGGGTCCATGCGCGTCGACAGCGCCCACATGACGTCTTTCCAGTCGCGGGCATTGATGTCGTCGTCCACGACGATGATCCACTTGGTGTACATGAACTGGCGCAGGTACGACCATGCGCCCATCATCACCCGTTTGGCGTGGCCGGGATAAGCCTTTTTCATCGAGATGACGGCGATGCGATACGAACACCCCTCCGGTGGCAGCCAGAAGTCGACGATTTCCGGAAACTGCTGCTGGATCAGTGGGATAAAGACTTCGTTCAGCGCCTCGCCAAGCACGCTCGGCTCATCGGGCGGGCGGCCGGTAAAGGTCGACAGATAGATGGGATCGCGGCGCATGGTGATCGCCGACACCTGGAAGATCGGGAATTTCTCGACGCTGTTGTAATAGCCGGTGTGGTCGCCATAGGGGCCTTCGTCGGCATAGTCATCGAGCAGGACATGGCCTTCCAGCACGATTTCGGCGTGGGCCGGAACCAGCAAGGGCACGGTCTTGGCCTCGACCAGTTCGGCTTTCTGGCCGCGCAGCAGGCCGGCGAACTGATATTCCGATAAGGTATCGGGCACGGGCGTCACCGCCGCCAGGATCAGGCCGGGATCGGCGCCGAGGACAGCCGCAGCGGGCAGGGGCTCTCTCTTGCCTCCCGCCTTCCAACGGCGGTGGTGTTGCGCGCCGCCACGGTGGGCCAGCCAGCGCATGATGGTCCGGTCCTTGCCAAGCACCTGCATGCGATAGATGCCGAGGTTATAGTCGTCCTCGCGCGAATCGGACGGGCCCTTGGTGACGATCAGCGGCCAGGTGATCAGCGGCGCCGGCTCCCCTGGCCAGCAGCCCTGGACCGGCAGACGCGTTAAATCGATGTCTTCGCCTTTCAGGACAACCTCCTGAACCGGCGCGGATTTCACCGTTTTAGGTCGCATGCCCATGACGGTCTTGGCGAGCGGCAGAAGTTCAAGTGCATCCTTGAAGCCGCGCGGCGGTTCGGGCTGGCGCAGGAAGGCCAGCAGTTCGCCGACTTCGCGCAGGTCGGACGGCTCGGAGCGTTCCTTGTTATCGAGCGTCACGCCCATGGCGACGCGCTTTACATTGCCGAACAGGTTGACCAGGACCGGCATCGGCGACTTTGAGCCATCCGGCATCAGGACGTTTTCGAACAGGACTGCCGGACCTTTCTCGGCCAGCAGGCGCGTCTGGATCTCGGTCATCTCCAGGTGCGTCGAGACCGGCGTAGACACGCGCACCAGTTCGCCAGCGGCCTCCAGCTTGACGATAAAGTCTCTGAGCGATTTGTAGGCCATATATGTTCTCAATGCCGTAGGATGTGCCGCTGACATAGGCGGGTTTGGCGGTCAACGCAAATGGGCCGATCGCCGCATGTGCCTGTCCTTTCCACGATCAAGCTGTTAGGACTGGGGGTATGGAATCGTCCGACAACGCATTGCTTATCATAGGCGCCCGGTCGCTTATCGGGAGGCGCCTGCTCGAGGTCGCAGGCGATTGGCCAGGGCCGGTGCGCTTCACTTCGCGCAAAGCCCTTAATAATCAATCATTGAATTTGGATTTTGAGGCGCCAGAAGACTTTCAGCCGGGCATGAATTTTCGCACCGTTATCGCCTGCACGCCCATATGGTTGCTTAGAGAAATGCTTTTAAATCAATTAGTTAGAGTTGGCATGACCCGTCTGGTTGCCTTTTCCTCTACCAGCGTCTTCACCAAGGGCGATTCGGAAACCGATGAGGAGAGGGAGGTCGTGCGGAAACTCTCAGCAGGTGAAAAATCAATAGTTGATTTTTGTGAATCGCGCGGTGTGGCATGGACGATACTTCGCCCCACACTGATCTATGACGAAGGACATGACGAGAACGTCACGCGCATGGCGGCAATGATCCGCAAGCTTGGGCTGTTTCCGGTCTGGGCTCCGGCCAATGGTCTGCGCCAGCCGGTCCACGCCCGTGACTTGGCGCAGGCGGCGCTGACCGCGGTCATGACACCCAAAACGAAGAACAAGGCCTACAATGTTCCGGGGGGAGAAACCCTGACCTATCGCGCTATGACTGAGCGCATCTTTTGCGCCTTAGGTCGCAAACCTTTGATTGTTGATGTGCCGCAGTGGGCATGGCGGTTGGGCTTCAGAATGCTCGAGATCGTGCAACCCGGCAAGAAGCTGAAACGTAACATTGGCATGGTCACGCGCATGAACCAGGACCTTTGGTTCGACGTTACACCGGCCGCACAGGATTTCGGTTATGCACCGCAGCCTTTCAACCCCGACTTCAGCGAAACATATCCGGGTCAGGGAGCTTCCAGCGCGTCGTGACCTGCAGCACCTTGCCAGCATAGCGGCCGGTCCAGGCGCTCTTGTTGCCGGAATTCTGCAGCGCGTCCATGATGCGGATGATCGACGGCCCGAAGCCGTAGCCCGGCGGGCTCTCGTCGACGACGACACAGTCCTTGAAATTGCCGTCGGGCTTGATACGGCATTCGGCCGTCGCCATGCCAGCCATCGCCGCTTCCTGAGCCTTCATCGGGTAAATGTCTAGGGACATCTGGCGGACGTAGCCCTGCATGTCGAGCGTGGTGAAACGCGGGTCGTGGCTGGCGACGGCGTAGAGGATCAGGCCCGACGGAATCTTGTCGGGTGTAATGATATTGCTGACGACCTTGTCGCGCGACACGTCCGGATGGTTGGTGAACCATTCGGCGGCTTCGATGCTACCGTGACGCGCCAGAATTTCGTAAAGCCGCGCGGCTTCGTCTGGATCAGCTTCGGTGCCTAGCCCGGCCTCGTACTGCCGGGCCATGGCCAGGATCGACGGCACGGCGCCGTAGCGCGCCGCCTGACGATGCCAGGTAAAGGCCTTGGCATGATCCTGGGGGACTATGTTACCGTCGGAATAGATCTGGGCCAGGCGTGTCATCGATGCAAGATCGCCCTTGGCGGCAGCGCGCTGCAGGAACTGAACGCCCAGGCCTGTGTCCTGCGTCGTCCCGCGCCCTTCGAGATAGGCGATGCCCAGTGCGTGGTTGGCCTCGACGCTGCCTTGTGCCGATGCTTTCTGGCAATAGGGGAAGGCTTGAGCCCAGGCTTCGGCCGAACTGGTGGTCGTCTTGGTTTGGCAGACGTGTTCCTGGACGGCCGGGACGCCGCGTTCGCTGGCCTTCTGGTAGAAGGTCATGGCCAGGCTTGCATCCTTTGGCACACCGTCCTTGCCTTCGTCATAGAGCCGCGCCAGGTCGTAGGCCGCGCCGCCACTGCCGCCGTCGACGGCCTTGCTGAGCCAGGTTACGCCCTGCGATGCATCGATGGCCTGGCCGTACGTCCCGTAAAGAAAGGCGTGGCCATAGGCATACTGGCTGGCGACGTCTCCTTTTTCAGCCTTGGCCTTGACGGCCGCCAGGGCTTGCGGATCAGGCCGCAGGGCCTGTTCGGACGGCGCCGCCGCGGCGGGCACGGCCAAAAGCGCGAGAGCGGCGGCAAAGGCAGTCAGTATCTGGGCTTTATGCGTCATTACGGTTCGCAGGGCTTTACGAGTCGGACCATACCGCCAATTCGTTGCCGGCTGGATCGGTGAAGTGAAAGCGGCGGCCACCGGGAAAGTCAAATATATTGCGTGTAATCTTGCCGCCGGTTGCGGTCACCGACTGGAGTGAAGCTTCGAGGTTGCTGCTGTAAAGAACCACCAGCGGTTTGACCGGTTCCGGTGACGTAAAGAAGCCGCCATCCAGCCCGGCATTGGTCGGACAGGTGTAATCTGGGCCGTAATCGGTAAAATTCCAACCGAACGCCTTGCTGTAAAACGTCTGTATAACGGGCAGGTTTTCTGCTGAAAATTCAACGTAATCGATCGTGTGGTGGGTCTTGGTCATGTGTCCAGTTTCCAGACCGCGGTCGGCTTGACAGGGGTGTCTTCGATGTCGGCGGTGGTGACGATGTCGTAGTCGGCGCAGCGCCTGAGCCCTTCCTTCGGAAAGTAGCTGCGGTGCGGATCGCCGATATAGACCGAAGATTCCGCGCCAAGGCGGCGAAAAAATGTCAGCATGGCGTCGGCCATGGGCTTTTCATAACAGATGTCGCCGGCCAGGAAGACGTCGGCCTTCGGTGCGGGGCCGGCCAGCAGATCGCCGCCATGGAAGTCAATGGCCGTGTCGTTCAGTTCGGCGTTGAGGCCGACGGCGGCTTCGCAATAGGGATCGATATCGTTGGCCAGCACGTGTGCCGCGCCGGCTTTTGCGGCGGCGATGGCGACAAGGCCTGAGCCGCAGGCGATATCGACCACGCGCCGGCCCTCGACGATCGCTGGATTTTCCAGAATGTAACGGGCCAGCGCCTGGCCGCCGGCCCACGGGAAGGCCCAGAAGGGCGGCGGCAACCTTTCGCGCGCCATATCGTCTTCGGTCATTAGCCACAAGGGCGTGACCTCGCTGGCCTGGTACAGGCGTATCGGTAGGCCAGGGACGGGCTGGATCGTTGTCTGCGCGGTTATAAAGGCCTGGCGCGCGGCGAGCTCGCTCATTCTTCCGGGGCGGCTTCGGCAGCCGATTCGGAAGCTAGGGGCGGTGCCTCCTTGGCGGCCTCGCCGGCAAACTGGTCGGCGAATTCGGGGTTCAACTGGCCGCGCACGACGCTTTGCGGTACCCGGATGACGTATGGACCTTCGGCGTAAGGGGCCACTTCATAAGGCGCAAACAGGACGTCGATCGCGCCGAACTTGCCGTTGACGGTCGAGGGAATGAGGATTAGCCGGCTGTCGGCCAGCTTAGGACAGGTGAACCCGGACGCCGCCTGGGTCGTCGGTTCACCCACGCGCCTGGAACGCTCGATCTCGATCTGCTGGCAGACATAGGTGTTAGCGGCCGTCAGGTCAGCGCCGGTGGTGAACAGCCTGGCGGTGTTGATCAGTTCCTTGCTCGACTTGTCCCACAGCAGGGCTTCGAAGGTGCTGTTCGGGTGGGCGCCGCCCTGGAAATCATCCTCTTCGGCATAGAGCGACAAGAGGCGCGGATTTTGCGCGGCGATCTTCCAGTTGATCGAATGGAAATAGGTCGGCACCTCTATGCCTTCGGCAGCCTGGTCAGTGCGGGCGGTGTGGGCGGCCGTGGCGAATTCCTTCAGCTTGCGCTCACCCGTCGTATAGAGCTGGGTATGCAGTTCCGGATGGGCCCGGATGGCTTCAGGCAGGGTCAGGCGCACCTCGGCGTCGGCATCGGCCTTGGCAAAGCCCAGCGGCGCGACGGTTAGCGGCTTGTCACCGCTTTTCGCCGTTTCGCTCTTCGGCTTGTTATCGCAGCCCGCCATCCCCAGCAGGGCCAGCGCCACAAGCGAAAGGCGTGCGATCGTCAATCGATTCCCCATGTCACGTCTCCCGGTCGGTCAAGTCTCGCGGCACTCTATTGCATCGCTGACTCTGTGTTGCTTGTCCATCGCCTTTCAGGCGAAATTTAGGGTGTGCCTTTTACGCAATGGCATTGGTCAGGTGGACGGCCAGAAGACTGACCACCCACAAGAGTCCGGTCGTCCGGTTGGCCTTGAAGAGCCGAAGCGCCAGGGGGCCATCGTCGATGCGCATGCGTGCGACCTGGCTGAAAAGGTGCCAGGCCACCAGCACCAGTCCACCGAAAAACAGCGGCGGAAGTTTGGCCAGATGCGCCGCCAGCCCGGTCAGGACGACGGCCAGGCCGTAAAAGATGCTGACGCCGTTGGCGGCGTTTTTGCCTAAGCGGCGCGCACTCGACTTGACGCCGACCATGGCGTCGTCCTCGAGATCCTGGAGCGCGTAAATAGTGTCGTAGCCGATCGTCCAGGCGATCAGGCCGGCATAGAAGACCAGCGCGGGGACGCTGAGCGCGTTGCCGACCGTAGCGTAGCCGATCAGGAAACCCCAGTTGAAGGTCAGGCCCAGCCAGGCCTGTGGCCACCAGGTGATCCGTTTCATAAACGGATAGGCGGCGACCAGAACCAGCGACATGACGCCAAGCAGGATGGCCAGAGTCCCCAGTTGGATCAGTATGCCGAAGCTGACCAGGCTGCACAGGACGATGAACAGGACAGCCTGCTTGGGGGTGATGTGGCCGGCGGGTATTGGGCGGTTACGCGTGCGCTCGACCTGGGCGTCGATATCGCGGTCAATGAGGTCGTTGAAAGCGCAGCCGGCGGCGCGCATCAGGGCCGCGCCAATGAAGAACAGAATCAGCTTGTAGATCGGGAAGTTGTTTGCCAGCCCTTCGGGGTCAAAAACCGTTTCGCCCGTCAACGGATCGACTATGAAATAGGGGCGGGCGACCGCGAAGGCCAGCCCCATGGCGCACGGCAGGAACAAAAGCCAGATGCCGACGGGCCGGTCGAAGCGGCCGAGTTTCAACCATGGCCGGGCCTTTTCGGGCGCCAGCCGGTCGACCCAGTTCGTCCGGGCGGCGTCGGGGAGCGGGGCGGTCTTTGACATGGCGTCTTGATGAGCCGGGGAATGAGGAAAGTCGAGTGTTATTTACCCTAAAAACGCGACACCTTGCCGCGGCTTAACCCGCGCGCTTGTGGAAGTGGAACTCGGTATCGCGGCTGCGCTTGGCTTCGCGGGCCGGGACGACACGCGCGTAGGGACGGCGGCCGAACAGCGTGTCCTCCATGCCGGTTTCCAGCACGTCACCCTTCTTTGGCGTCTTGAGGGCCAAGTCTTCCATCGGCGTGATGACGTACATGGCTTCCGGCGCGTAGACCAGAACCAGGCCTTCGTTGCGCGGCATGACTTCGGACCAAGCCTTTAGTTGTGAATAATAGGGCTCGCGGCGCCAGGCGTCGGGCCGGTCGTGGTCAACGTCGATGCAGACCGTGCCCTTGCCCTCGAGACGCATGACGAAGCCGGCATGGTCGGGCCGCCAGCGGCCGTCCATATCGTCGTGCTTGAGCCACAAGCATTTGAAGTCCTGGCAGGCCTTGGGATGCAGGCCCCAGACACCGCAGCCACCTTCGTCGCGCACATTGTGGCAGGTCTTGCCCGGCTTCTTCTCGAAATCCTCGATTTCGTAAACCTTGCAGCACAGGGTGCAGTCGCCGCACATCTTGAGGCTGGCGCGGCGGACAGGGCTATGGGCGCCGGACGCATTCGTCGTCATCGCGGATCGGAACCTTCTGTTCTAAGCGAACGCTTCCGGTCCGCAATTCTTGGCGAATCGTGACAAATCAGGGTCAACAATTGGTTACCGCACGCGGCGGCGTTGACAATTTTTTATAGTTGTTCTTGGCGAGGCGCCAGATTCAGGCGTTGAGCGTTCTTCGGCCCGCGATCACTTCGCTATAGTCGAACAGAATGTCGGGATCAGGTTTTTTGACCTCGACCGAAAACGCCGGACAGCCGACCTGGCGCAGGACGTGGCGGATGATCGCCTCACGCGCCTTTGTTTTGGAATCCGTTTTGACAATGGTCCAAGGCGTCGCTTCGCTGTGGGATCTTAAGAGCATGTCGTCGCGCGCCTTGGAATAGTCGTCCCAGCGCTCTTGGGCGACCGCGTCGAGGCCAGAGACCTTAAGGCGCTTGCGTGGATCGCTGCGCCGGTCGTCCAGTCTTTGCTTTTGTTCGTCACGCGAGATGTCGAGCCACAGCTTGATCAGGTGGATGCCGCCGCGCTCGACCATTGCCTCGAAATCCGGCACGTCGCGGATGAAGGTTTCCTGCTCCTCTGGACTGGAAAAGCCCATCACTTTCTCGACGCCGGCGCGGTTGTACCATGAGCGGTTGAAAATCACCCATTCTCCGAAGCTTGGCAGGTGCCCGGCATAGCGCTGGAACCACCACTGGCCGCGTTCGCGGTCGGACGGCTTGGGCAGGGCGACGACACGCGTCTGGCGCACCGACAGGACCTCGGTCAGCCGCTTGATGGCGCCGTCCTTGCCAGCGGCGTCGCGGCCTTCGAAGAGGATGCAGATCTTCTTATTGTTTTCGGTGGTCCAGATCTGGGCATCGACAAGGGCGATCTGGAGCTGTTCGAGGCGCGCCTCGGCTTCGGCCTTCTTGTCGGCTTTGTTGTCGTCCTTGGCCATGTTCGGTCTCCGCGCGTCTGTGGCGGGAGACTGCGGCAAAGGTCGATAAGAAATCAAGCTATCCTTTTGCCCTCGGCCACGACCAGGCGCAGGTGGGCGGCCGCGGCCCCGCGATTGGGCTCATAGAGGCGCGACGACACCAGGTTGTAGCGGCCCACGGAACCGCGCGGATTTTTCGGTGGTGCGCTTGTGGTTTGATAGACACCGACAAATCGGTCGGCCTGGCCGGTACGGCCGCGCAGGGGGCACAGGCATATTTCGAAAGTCACTGTATCGGACTGGGACAGGTCGTCTTCGATCAGGACCGAATCGAACGCGCGCCACGGCGCTGATACGGTCAGCAAAAGGGGCTGTTCGCGGCGGCGGCTCATGATCAGGGCGGTGTGTACCGTATCGATAAAGGGGGAGCGGAACAGGGCCGGGAAGGCGGTGTCCTTCAGCTCATAGCCATGGAAGGCGTTCACGAACCCACCAGCCAGGCGGAAGCGATGCACATGATCGTCTCCGGACAGCATGATCAGTTGCGGAATAAGGCTTTTCAGCGCGGCCGGGTCGAATCGTTCGCGAGTGGGCGCTTGCTCGGGCGAGGTTTGCAGGCCACGCCAGTAGCTTAGGAATGTAACTGTACCGGAATGAGCCATGGCGGCCTCCTTTCGCCTGTCCCGACGCAAGAATCCTGCCGTCCGTTAAGGATACGCCTGGTACGCGAAAGCTTTTCCCGTAAAGGCACTTACCGCACGGCACGCTCATTGCTTTGACCTTCGGCAAAACCACTTAGGAGCGTCGGAATGCGCGCAATTGTTTCGAAATGGATCGTCGCCGTACTTAGCCTCGGTCTTCTGGCCGTCGCCGGTCAAGCCGCGGCAGGCTGCAATAACGGCTGTAAGCCGCCAGCGCCGCCCCAGGCGCCGCATAACCCCAGGCCCCCCTGCAACGGCTGCGGCGGTCATGGCGGCGGCAAGGGCAGCGTAGACGTGAACGTCAATGTGAATGTCAAGGCTGGCGCTTCGGCCGGTGCTTCGGGTTCCAGCACCTATTATGGCGGCGGCTACGGCAACTGGTCGCAGACCCCAGGCTATCCGCAGCAGGTCGGCGGCTTCACCGTCATGACCGCCGACGAACAGTTCGAATCTTATTCGGAGAGCAAGTCGATGACGCGCCGCATGGTTCTGCAGGCGACCTGCATCGACGACCGCGGCCTGCCGCATCCGGCGTCTCAGGTTCGCGGCGACCGCGATATCCTCGACAGCTATACCGGCGAAGTCTATCGCTGCATCGCCGGCACCCGTATGCAATGGGTCTATGCCGACTATGACGGCAAGGTGAACTTCGACGGCGGCAAGACCGTCACCTGCCAGAAGGGCGACGCCCTGTGGTTCGAGAAGGGTGAACTGACCTGCCGCAAGCAGACGGCCGCCCGCCAGTGCAACGAGCGTTCGCTGCTTCGCCGCTTTGGCGCCGGTATCAAGATCCTGACGATGACGCGCGTCGAAACCGT
>CBFGPQ010000017.1:0-37798 GCA_965650705.1 uncultured Asticcacaulis sp.
CGATGTATCGCGGCGGTGAAGGTAACGACACGATCTACACCTGGTACAGCAACTACAACAACGACACATCCGAAGGCGGCGCGGGCGACGACTACCTGCAGGACGGCGGTTACAACGGCTCGCTGCTGGGCGGCGAAGGCAATGACTATGTCTACGGCGAGAGCGGCAACGATACGCTCGACGGTGGTGAGGGCGACGACTCGATCCGCGGCGACAATGGCAACGACTCGATTCTGGCGGGCGACGGGTTGGACTCGATTGCCGGCGGTCAGGGCAATGACACTATCGACGGTGGTCTCGGCAACGATACGGCCTTCTACAGCGGTAACCTCGAGGACTACACAGTTGCCCGTGATGGCGACAACTACGTTGTCTATGACAACCGTTCAGGCACGCCCGAAGGTGTCGATAGCCTGATCGGCGTTGAAGTCCTGAGCTTCAACGGCGTGGAATTCACGCCAACTGCCGGCAATACCGGCGTGGTCCTGAACGGCGATGATGGCGCCAACGCGCTCTCGGGTACAGCGCAGAGCGACCAGTTGAGCGGTGCCGGCGGCAATGACACACTGACCGGCCTGGCGGGTGGCGACGTCGCTTCCGGCGGCGAAGGCGACGACTCGATCGTTTTGGGTGAGGGACGCGACATCGCTTATGGCGAGGCAGGGGCGGACTCCGTCGACCTCGGCACGGGCAACGACATCGCCTATGGCGGTGCGGATAACGACACCATCCTGGGCGGAGACGGCACCGACTATATCGAAGGCGACGAAGGTGACGACAGCGTAGTGGGCGGTGCGGGCGCCGACACCATATACGGCGAAGCCGGCAATGATACGGTCGAAGGCGGCGCGGGCTATAACCGCATCGATGGCGGCACAGGCAATGACAGCCTGGTCGGTGGCGATGACGGCAACTATTTCTACGACTACCAGGGCCGCAACACCATCATTGGCGGCGCGGGCAATGACTCGATCGACTACTCAGCCGGTGACGCCGATGGTGGCGCGGGCAATGACTGGATCCGCAACTACTATTCGCCGGATGGTGGGGGTTCGCTGTATCGTGGCGGTGAAGGTAATGACAGCCTCTACATGCACTACAGCAACTATCACAACGATACGGCTGAAGGCGGTGCGGGCAACGACTACATCGAAGGCGGTGGTTACCGCGACTCGCTGTCGGGCGGCGACGACAACGACACCATCTACGCCAGCAGTGCCGACGACACGGTCGATGGCGGTGCGGGCGACGACTCGCTTCGCGGCGACAACGGCAATGACACGATCCTGGCCGGTGACGGGCTGGACTCGATTGCCGGCGGTCAGGGTAATGACAGCATTGACGGCGGTCTGGGCAACGACACGGCCTTCTACAGCGGCAATCTGAGCGACTACACGATCGCTCGCGACGGCAGCGTGCTGTACGTCTTCGACAACCGTTCGGGCACGCCCGAGGGTGCCGACACCCTGACCGGTGTCGAGGTCCTGAATTTCAATGGCGTCGAATTCACGCCGGACGAAACCAATACGGGCACGCTGCAAACCGGCACGGCGGGTAACGACAGCCTGACCGGATCGAGCCAGAGCGACCAGATCGATGGCGTCGATGGTGACGATACGCTGGTCGGTCTCGACGGCGGCGACGTGATCAATGGCGGCGCAGGCGCGGACTCCATCCTGGCCGGCGGTGGCGGCGACGTTGTCAACGGCAATGCAGGGGCGGACTCCATCGACCTCGGCACGGGCAACGATACCGCCTATGGCGGCGCGGACAACGATACCATCCTGGGCGGTGACGGAACCGACTATATCGAAGGTGACGAAGGTGACGACAGCGTGGTGGGCGGCGCGGGCGCCGACACCATCTACGGTGAAGCTGGTAACGACACGGTCGAGGGCGGCGCGGGCTATAACCGCATCGATGGCGGCACGGGCAATGACAGCCTGGTCGGCGGCGATGACGGCAACTACTTCTACGACTACCAGGGCCGCAACACCATCATTGGCGGCGCGGGCAACGACTCAATCGACTACTCGGCCGGCAGCGCTGACGGTGGCGCGGGCAATGACTGGATCCGCAACTATTATTCGCCGGATGGCGCGGGGTCGCTGTATCGTGGCGGTGAAGGCAATGACAGCCTTTACATGCATTACAGCAACTATCACAACGATACGGCTGAAGGCGGTGCGGGCAACGACTACATTGAAGGCGGCGGCTACCGTGACTCCCTGTTGGGTGGCGAAGGCGATGACAGCATCTTTGCCAGCAGCGACAGCGATGTTGTGGATGGCGGCACCGGCAACGACAGCTTACGCGGTGACAACGGCAATGATACGATTCTGGCCGGTGCGGGTTATGATGACATTTCCGGCGGCCAGGGCAATGACAGCATCGACGGCGGCGACGACGGCGATACGGTCTACTATTCCGGTAATATCGGCGACTACACGGTCACCGAAGACGCCGTCACCGGCGTCATCACGGTTGTCGACAATCGTTCGGGTTCGCCTGAAGGCACCGACACGCTGACCAATGTCGAAGTGCTGAGCTTTGCCGACGACGACATGACCTTCGGGCCGAATCCCGGCGGCACCTATACGGGAACGACGGGGCCGGATTCGCTGACCGGTTCGCCCGCCAATGACACCATCACGGGCGATGCCGACAATGATACGCTGAGCGGCCTTGGCGGCGCCGATTCCATCGATGGCGGCGCGGGCAACGACAATCTGTCGGGTGGCAAGGGTTCCGACACCCTGTTGGGTGGTGACGGCACCGATACGCTGTACGGCAACGAAAGCAATGACAGCCTGCTGGGCGGCGCCGCGGCGGACACCCTGTATGGCGAGGCCGGCAACGACACCATTGAAGGCGGTGCGGGCTATAACCGTCTCGATGGCGGCACGGGCAATGACAGCCTGGTCGGCGGTGACGACGGCAACTATTTCTACGACTACCAGGGCCGCAACACGATCGTCGGCGGGGCCGGCAACGACTCGATCGACTACTCGGCCGGTGACGCCGACGGCGGAGCGGGCAATGACTGGATCCGCAACTACTATTCGCCGGATGGCGCGGGGTCGATGTATCGCGGCGGTGAAGGTAACGACACGATCTACACCTGGTACAGCAACTATCATAACGATACGTCCGACGGCGGTCTGGGTAACGACTACCTGCAGGACGGCGGTTACAATGGCTCGCTGCTGGGCGGCGAAGGCAATGACACCATCTATACCGACAGCGGCAATGATACCGCGTTCGGCGGTGACGGCGACGACTCGATCCGCGGTGAAAATGGTGCGGATTCCCTAAGCGGGGGCGCGGGCGACGACTCGATCTCCGGCGGCGCGGGCAATGATCGCATTGACGGTGGTGACGGTACAAACCTGGCCTACTTCACCGGTAACCGCAGCCAGTATACCATCGTCGGCGACACGACGGGTGTTACGGTAATCGACAATCGTTCAGGTTCGCCAGATGGCACTGACACCATCCTCAATGTCCAGACCCTGGTCTTCGCCGACCAGCAGGTCTCGGTTGAAACCGGCATTGCCGGTGTCAGCATCACCGGCAGCGAGGGTGACGATTCCGGCGCCAGCGCCTTGACCGGCACCATCCTGAACGACACCATCTCTGGCCTGGGCGGCAATGATCGCCTGGAAGGGCTGGCGGGTCTCGACTCGCTGTTGGGCGGCGCGGGCAATGACACAATCGTCGGCGGTATCGGCAACGACACCATGGACGGCGGCACTGGCGCCAACCAGGCGATCTTTGCCGGAACGCGCGCCAGCTATACCATCTCGACCTCGGGCGGCGTCACGACGGTTACCGATAACCAGCCCTCGACGGATGGCAATGACGGCACCGATACGCTGACCAATATCCGTACCCTGGTCTTCTCCGACCAGACCTACATCATCAACACCGCACCGGTGGCGGGCGGCGACTCGACCACGACGGCCGAGGACAACGCGCTCAACATTTCGATCGCGACCCTGCTGGGCAACGATACCGACGCCGACGGCGACAGCCTGACCATCACCGGCATTGCCGGTGTGTCGGGCGGCAGCGCGGTCATCAGCGGCGGCAATATCGTGTTCACGCCGAACGCTAACTTCAACGGCCTGGCACAGATCACCTACATCCTGTCGGACGGCTTCACGACCTCGAACGGCAACATCAATGTCCAGGTCACAGCGGTCAATGACGATCCGGTGGCCAACAACAACAGCTATACGGTCAACGGCGGGGCGGTCCTCAACATTGCCGCACCGGGCGTCCTGAACAACGACAGCGATGTCGACGGCAACACCCTGACCGTTTCGGCGGTAGACACGACTGGCCTGCAGGGCACGCTGACGCATAACGTCAATGGCAGCTTCAGCTTCACGCCCGAAGTGGGCTTTGTCGGCGTCACCACCTTCAGCTACACGGTCAGCGACGGCAACGGCGGCACCGATACGGCCACCGTCTCTATCACGGTCGAGTCCGCCGCGCCCAACGGCGTCAACGACAACTATTCGGTCCATGCCGGCGACGTCCTGACGATTGCGGCTCCGGGCGTCCTCTCCAACGACACCGACCCGAACAGCGATCCGCTGACCGTGACGGCGATCAATACGACGGGCACGCGCGGGACGGTGAGCTACACCGCCGACGGCGGTTTTGTGTTCACGCCGGAAGCCGAATTCGCCGGCTCGACGACCTTCAGCTACACGGTCAGCGACGGCACCCTGACCGATACGGCGACTGTGACCATCAATGTCCAGAACGCTGCCCCGGTCGTCGGCAACGACAGCTACACCGTCCTGCCGGGCGGTACGCTGAATGGCACCAGCCTGCTGGCCAACGATACCGACGCGGATGGCGATGGCCTGACTGTGGTCGGCGTCAATACGACAGGCCTGAACGGCACGCTGAGCTGGAATCCCGACGGCACCTTCACCTTCACGCCAAACGGCGGCTTTGTCGGCACGACTTCGTTCAGCTATCAGGTCAGCGACGGCAACGGAACGTCGGGTCTGCGCACCGGCTACGCCACCATCGTGGTCGGCGGCGGCAGCTATAACGGCAACGCGGACAACAACTATATCACCGCCAGCCCGCTGGCCGATACCGTCCAGGGCTTTGCCGGCAACGACACCCTGTATGGCTTCGAAGGCGACGACAGCCTCGACGGCGGCACCGAAGCTGACCAGCTGTACGCCGGCGGCGGCAACGACACCTCGCATGGCGGCGCCGACAATGACCTGGTGAATGATACGTCCGGCAACAACCAGATGTTCGGCGACGCCGGCAACGACACCCTGTATGGCACCGGCACGCTGGACGGCGGTGAAGGTGATGACCAGATCACGGTCATTACCGGCCAGGGCACCGGCGGCACGGGTGACGACACCGTAACGGGTGCGAACGGTGCGCAGACCCTGATCGGCGGCGATGGCAACGACAAGCTGGAAGGCCTGCACGGCGACGATAGCCTTGAAGGTGGTGCGGGTTCCGATATCTTCCTCGGCGACTCGAACCTGGACGGCAACGACACCATGGTCGGTGGCACGGGCTATGACGTCGCCTATTATAGCGGCAACAGCACCGACTATACGATTACGACCGTGGCGGGCGTCACGACGGTTGTCGACAACCGCGTCGGTTCTCCGGAAGGCACCGATACGCTGACCGAGATCGAACTGCTGATCTTCGAAGACGGCGAATACTACCTGTCGCCGACCGTCGTCGGCGGGTTGATCAACGGCACGACGGCCGACGATTCGATTCCGGGTGCAGGCACCTTCTTCTTCACCAACGTCGACGGTTCCGACACGATCGACGCTCTGGCGGGCTTTGACCGCGTCGAAGCCGGCGGCGGCTACGACCTGGTGCTTGGCCGCGGCGGCAATGACGTCCTGCTGGGCGAGTACGGCAACGATACCATGATCGGCGGTTCGGGCGACGACACCCTGTTGGGCGGCACCGGCCACGACGTGCTCTATGGCACCAATGCGACCGTGGGCGGCTTTGCCGACAACGCTGACGGCAATGTCGACGGCAATCCGGACTTCGATAATGACAGCCTGGACGGCGGCGCCGGCAACGACACCGTTTATGGTGGCAATGGCGCGGATCGCATCACCGACAGCCTGGGTCAGAACATGCTGTTCGGCGGCGACGACGCCGACACGATCATCGGTACTGGCACGCTGGATGGCGGCGCCGGCGCCGACAATGTCAGCGGCACGGGTGTCCTGCAAGGCGGCGCCGGCAACGACAATGTCAGCGGCAATGGCACGCTTTACGGCGGCGGTGACGATGACGCGGTCGGAGTCATCACCGGCAGCACGGGCTATGGCGAAAGCGGTAACGACACCCTGTCGGGCATCCATCCGTTCGGCATCGACGGTGCGCAGACGCTCGACGGCGGTTCCGGCGACGACGTCATCTACGCCAACTGGGGCGCGGACAGCGTCGATGGCGGCACCGGCAGCGATACGCTGTACGGCGGCAACGACAACGACACCATCAACGGCGGCGGCGGTGACGACACGGTCAACGGCGCGCAGGGCAATGACAGCCTCGACGGCGGTGACAGCTATGACGTCGCGACCTACGCCCAGCGCCGCGAACAGTACTCGATCATCCAGGACGGCGCGGGCGGCTACTATGTCGTCGACAACCGCACCTCGAACGGCGACGAAGGCGAAGACCGCCTGACCAGTTTCGATGTCATCCGCACCTACGATATCGAGTTCGAAGTCTCGAACGCCAATACTGGCCAGGTCTTTAACGGCACGGCCGGCAACGACACGCTGACGGGCACCTATTACGACGACAGCATCACCGGCGGCGCCGGCGATGACGTGCTAGGCGCGGCCCTGGCCCTGGCGACGACCAGCGTTCCGGGCTCGGCCGACATCGGCAACGACATTATCTCGGGCGGTGACGGCAATGACACCATCAACGGCGCGGGCGGTTTCGATCGCCTCTATGGCGGCATCGGCAATGACGCTATCTTGGGCGATACGGGCGAAGACAGCCTGTACGGCGAGGACGGCGACGACTCGCTGAGTGGCGGTTCGGACAACGACACCATCGACGGCGGCGCCGGCAATGACAGCATCCTCGGCGACGGCGGCAACGACGTCATCACCGGTGGCGCGGGCACAGACACGGTCGACGGCGGCCAGGGCAATGACACCATCACAGCCTCCGGCACGGTCGGCGGCGGTGACGGCGAAGACTATGTCAGCGGTTCGGGCGTCATCTCGGGGGATGCTGGCAACGACACGATCCTTGGCGCCGGCACGCTCGATGGCGGCCTCGACAATGACCATGTCTATGTCCAGCACGGCGGCACCGGCCTCGGCGGCGAAGGGGCCGACACGCTCTACGGCTACACGCCTTCGACTTATGACGGCGGCGACCAGGTGCTCGACGGCGGTCTCGGCACCGACGAACTGTACGGCTACGGCGGCAATGATACGTTGGTCGGCGGCCAGAACGACGACACCCTGACGGGCCATCAAGGCGCGGACTTGCTCTACGGCGGTTCGGGCTTCGACAAGGCGCGCTATGGTGGCAATATGCTGGTCCGGACGGAGACCAATGACGGCCTCGGCAATGTCACGATCGAAAGCGCTGACTACATCATCACCTATCATCTCGATGGCGATGGTTACATCACCGACGGCGCGGTTATCACCGCCAAGACCGGATCGGAAGGTACCGACACCCTCTACGGCGTGGAACTTCTGGTCTTCGCCGACGACGAACTGGACCTGCCGTTCGGCGGCAATACCGGCATCCTGTATACCGGTACGGCTTTCGACGACATCCTGATCGGCGACTCGGGCGACGACACCATCAACGGCAATAACGGCAATGACCGCCTGTCGGGCGATGATGCCAACGACCTCATCCACGGCAATGTCGGCAACGATGTCCTGTTCGGGGACTCGGGCGCGGATACCCTGTACGGCGACGAAGGTCTCGACCACATCTATGGCGGTTCGGGCAGCGACGAAGCCTTCGGCAATGCCGGCAACGACACCATCGAAGGCGACCAGGGTTCCGATACCCTGCACGGTAACACGGACGACGACCGCATCACCGACTACAGCGGCTTCAACCAGTTGTTCGGCGACGAAGGCAACGACTACCTTCAGTCCAACACTTCGACCCTGCGCGGTGGCATCGGGAACGACACCCTCTACGGCTTCGACGACCTGCAACAGGGCGAAGACGGCAACGACTACCTTTACGGCTCAGGCACGCTGCAAGGCGGCAATGGGCTCGATTCGGTCTATGGCTGGGGTCAGCTCGAAGGCAATGACGACAACGACACCCTGGGCGTGGGCGGCGACAGCACCGGCAAGGGCGGCCTCGGCAACGACCTGGTCTTCGGCTGGGCGCCGTACTATGCGGACGGTAGCCAGTACCTGGAAGGCAATGAAGGCTCGGATACGATCCACGGCAACTGGAGCAAGGACACGGTCGACGGTGGCGACGCCGACGACACCCTGTCGGGGGGCCAGGACGACGACACCCTCATCGGCGGCTCGGGCAACGATATCGCCCAGTATGGCCGCGACCGCGTCTACTACTCCGTCATCGAAGACGGCGTCGGCGGCTATGTCATTGTCGCCAACCGCTCGAATGAAGGCAGCGATGCCTTAAGCGGTGTCGAAACGGCGGTCTTCACCGATATCAGCCTGGGCCTGACGGTCGCCAATGCCGGCGAAATCCAGATCGGTGGCGCGGGCCCCGACTCGCTGACCGGTGGTGTCAATGACGACAGCCTGGTCGGCCTCGGCGCCAACGACACGCTTAAGGGCCTGGCCGGCAACGACCAGATCCGCGGCGGCGATGGCGACGACAGCATCGAGGCGGGTGTCGGTTACGACGTCGTCTATGCCGATGCCGGCAACGACTTTGTCTCCGGCGGCGACGGCGAAGATCTGGTCTGGGGCGGCGCAGGCATCGACACCCTGCAGGGCAATGCCGACAACGACACCCTCAATGGTGAAGCGGGGGCAGATAACCTCTACGGTGGCGATGGCAATGACAGCCTGAGCGACTTCGACAACGCGGCCAATCTGCTGCAGGGCGATGCCGGCAACGACACGCTCAGCGGCACGGGTACCCTGCTGGGCGGCGTTGGTCAGGACAACATCTACGGCTCTGGCAGCGTCAGCGGCGGTGACGACAATGATGGCATAACCGGCTGGGGGACAGTCCACGGCGACGGTGGCGACGACACCATCGCGGCCGGCGACCAGGCCAAGGCCTATGGCGACGAAGGTAATGATGCGCTCTATGAATATGTCTGGTCGACGGGTGACCAGCACTTCTACGGCGGCAATGGCAACGACACCATCGGCGCGGGCTATGGCTCCGACACGCTGGAAGGTGATGCGGGCAACGACTCGCTGAGCGGTGGCCAGGGCGACGACCAGCTGTTCGGCGGTACGGGGCTCGATACCCTGCGTGGTGACGGCGGCGACGACAAGCTGTTTGGCGACGCCGGCGACGTGGCGGTCTATGCGGGTAACCGCAACGACTACACGGTCGTCGAAACGGCCGGCAAGATCGTGGTCATCGACAACCGCGCCTACTCGCCGGACGGCACCGACACCATCTACGGCTTCGAAGACCTGGTCTTCCTCGACGGCAGCTATACCGGTACGCCGAACTACGGCTACGAATATTACGGCACGGCTGGCGCCGACACGATCAGCGACAACTCGAGCGCGCTCGTCACGACGACGCGTCCGGACAACAACAATACCAGCTCGGGCGACGACACGATCTGGGGTTACGGCGGCAATGACTTCATCAATGGCCTCGCCGGCGCGGAAGTCATCTATGGCGGTGATGGCGACGACACCGTGTGGGGCGGCACTGAACCCGACCGGATTTACGGCGAAGCCGGCAATGACAGCCTGGTCGGCGGCGACGAAGACGACCTGGTTTATGGCGGTGACGACAACGACACCATCACGGGCGGGGCCGGCGAAGACGCGCTATACGGCGGTGCCGGCAACGACACCATCGACGGCGGCGACCAGGACGACGCCATCAACGGCGGCGACGGTTTCGACTCGCTGTTCGGCGGCAATGGCGACGATACCGTCAATGCCGGCGACGGCGCCGACACCATCAATGGCTGGGTCGGCAACGATTCCTTGCGCGGGGGCGCGGGGGCCGACGTCATCACCGATATCTACGGCGTCAACTTCTTCACCGGCGACGAAGGCAACGATACGCTGACCGGCAATGGTGACCTGAATGGCGGCACGGGCGACGACAGCCTGACCGGCGGTGCGGGCAATGACACGTTCGACGGCGGCGACGGCTATGACGTCGTGCGCATCAACGGCAACCGCGGTGACTACTCAGTTGTCGACCTGGGCGGAGGTAGCTTCGCGGTCATCGACAATTCCGGCACAACCGGCTCGGACACGGTCCGCAACGCCGAAAGCCTGGTCTTCAACGACGTCACCTTCACGCCAATTTCTGGCGGCTCGGTCATCACCGGTACCGACGGCATCGACAACCTCAATGGCACGGCATCGGACGACTCGATCTCGGCGCTGGATGAAGCCGATACGGTCACAGCCGGCGACGGCAATGACTTCGTCTTCGCTGGAGGCGGTGACGACAGCGTCATCGCGGGCAATGGCAACGACTATGTCGACGCCGGTTCGGCCAACGACGTCGTGTCGGGCGGCGCGGGCAATGACACCCTTCTCGGCAATGACGGCACCGACCTGGTCAATGCCGGCGACGGCGCGGACCGCGTCTTCGGCGGCTTCGGCAACGATACGCTCAACGGCGATGTCGGCAACGACACGATCCAGGGCGACAACAATGACGACCAGATCAATGGCGGCGCAGGCAATGACAGCCTGTCCGGCAACCACGGCAATGACACGCTGACCGGGGGTGACGACAACGATAATCTCTACGATATCGAAGGCGTGAACCTCCTCAACGGCGGCAACGGCAACGACACCCTGACGGGCTCGGGCAACCTCTACGGTGGCGCGGGCGCCGACAGCGCGACCCTCTGGGGTCCTGCCGGTGTGGTGCTGGGTGAAGCCGGCAACGACACGATCAGCGGCAGCGCCGGCAACGACACCCTGTCCGGCGGCGACGATGCCGACCTGGTCTATGCCAACCAGGGCAACGACACGGTCGACGGCGGCATCGGCAACGACACCCTGTTCGGCGGCGCGGGCCAGGACACGCTGAACGGCGGCACGGGCGACGACTTCATTACCTCCGACGAAGGCAATGACATCGTCAACGGCGGCGACGGCAGCGATATCGCCCGCTTCTACGGCCTGCGTTCGCAGTACACCATCACCCAGGACGGTTCCGGTGGCTATTACGTTATCGACAACTTCCCGGAAAATGGCGACCAGGGCCAGGATCACGTCACGGGCGTCGAAACTCTGCGCTTCGATGATATCGACTTCATCCCGACGGCGGCCAATACCGGCGTCTACCAGAACGGCAATATCACGCCGGACAACTTCACCGGCGGCGTGGGTGGCGACTCACTCTCGGGCTTTGGTGGCAACGATACGCTGCGCGGCCTGGACGGCAACGACACCCTGCGCGGCGGCGACGGCAACGACTCGATGCACGGTGGCAACGGCAATGACCGTCTCGACGGTGGCTCGGGCCGCGACAGCCTCTATGGCGGTGCGGGCGCCGACGCCTATATCGTCGACGACGTCAACGACGTGATCGACGAAAGCGTTGATCAGGCCGTGGATGACGGTGCGGTCGATCTCGTCACGTCGGACGTCACCTGGACGCTGGGTGCCAACCTCGAAAACCTGACCCTGATTGGCGTGTCCAACATCAATGGCACCGGCAATGGCGGTGTGAACGTCATTCGCGGCAATGTCGGCCACAACGTTCTGGACGGCGCGGCCGGCAACGACTCGCTCTATGGCGGTGAGGGGCATGATACCCTGTTCGGCAGCGCCGGCAACGACTCGCTGTCGGGCGGTGAGGGCTCCGACTCGCTGGAAGGCGGTGCGGACAACGACACGCTGAATGGTGGCGCGCGCTGGGATACGCTACGTGGCGGTGACGGTGACGACATCCTGGATGGCGGCATCGACAATGACCAGATGTACGGTGGAATTGGCAACGATACCTACGTCGTCGATCACGTCGGTGACCGCGTCTATGAAAACGTTGGCGAGGGCACCGATACGGTCAAGTCGTCGATCAGTTTCGCCCTGACGCCGAACACCGAAATCCTGTATCTGACCGGCATCGCCGACATCAGCGGTACAGGCAACGGCCTGAACAACCAGCTCAACGGCAATGTCGGCAACAACACGCTGACCGGTGGCCTTGGCAACGACACCGTCAACGGCTGGGACGGCAATGACAGCCTCGTGGGCGGCAATGACCACGACAAGCTGTCGGGCAGCACCGGCGCCGATACCCTGGTCGGTGGTCATGGCAACGACGTGTTGGGTGGCGGCAGCCAGGCGGACGACTTTGTCTTCTCGTCGGTCGCCTTCAACGGTCATGACCACATCACCGACTTTGAGCACGGCGTGGACCGCCTGGTCTTCTCCGGCGCCGACTATGGCTTCGCGCCGGGCCATGTGCTGACGGCATCGGAGTTCACAGTCGGTGCGGCGGCGGTCGGATCGTCGGCCCAGTTCATCTGGGACAGCGCGGCGCAAAAGCTGTACTGGGATGCCGATGGGAACGGCGTGGGCGCGGCTTTCGAATTGGCGCTGATCTCGGGTGGCGCCACCGTTACCAAGGACGATCTCTACTTCATCTGAAGTCAGGGTTCGGGTTACTGAAACGAAAGACCGCTGGAAAATTCCGGCGGTCTTTTGTTTTTCGGCATCGGCCATGCATCCAGTCGCGTGAAAACGTTCGTAACTCGTAAATTGCTGCACTAAGGAAGCGTTTACTTTAACTTTTTAGGCGATCGCAAGCATAGGCGGGTATGGTGAAACCATGAGCACTCCATATCGCCTGAAATTGCTGGGGGTCGAGGTCGACGTGGTAAGACCGGACCAGGTTATGGAGTTCGTGTCCGAGCGCGTCGGCAAAGGCGTGCGAACGGTCATCGCCAACCACAACCTGCATAGCGTCTATCTGTTCCACAAGCATCCGGAGATGCGTGCCCTGTACCGGCGCGCGGACCTGATTGAAATCGATTCGACGCCGATGATCGCCTGGGGCCGCCTGCTAGGCTACAGCCTGTCAACCGACCACCGCTGCACCTATCTCGATTTTCGCGACACCTTCTGGACGCTGGCGCAGAGCCAGGGTTGGAAGGTCTTCCATATCGGCGGTTGCCCTGAGCACACACAGGCGTCGCACGACAGTATCGTCGCCCGCTATCCGGGCCTGCGTTTGAGCGTCCACAGTGGTTATTTCGATATTGGCGGCCCGGACAACGAGGCTCTTCTCCGAACATTAGCTGCTGAGGCGCCGGACGTGATTCTCATCGGCATGGGCATGCCGCGCCAAGAGGTCTGGGTCGAACGTAATTACCGCAATCTTCCGCCGGCGGTCATCCTGCCGGTGGGCGGCGCCTTCGACTACGAGGCTGGTGTAACCTTCACGCCGCCGCGCTGGACCGGACGTGTAGGGCTGGAATGGCTGGTGCGCTTCGTCCACGACCCGCTTCGCCTGTTCGGACGCTATTTCATCGAGCCGTGGAGCCTGGTTCCGCTGGCGGTCAGCGACATGATGCGCCACATCAAGCCGCAGCCTGCATCTGCCAGGGCATTTGCGTCCGTAGTGGACCTGCCGAGTCGCAAGGAAGCGGGGGGGCGAAATATCGATACTCTTCCGTCCGCGAATAGTGGACTGCCGCAGGACGCGGCGTGATGGCACGGGATTAACGCGCGTTTACCACACACATTTACTGTAAATTGGCGCAATGGCGTTAGGATCGCGGCAAACGGAGTTCACATGTCCCGCGCCGCCAAAATCACTTTTCTGATCCGTGCCAGCCTGCTGGTCCTGACCATGACGGTCGCCATTCTCGTCTTTGGCCCATTCAGCGGCGCCGAGGAAAGATTTGGCCTGACGGACAAGGAATCTCACATCCTGGCCTTCTATGCTCTGGCCGCCCTGAGCCTGCTGGCCATGCCACGGATGCGTAAATGGGATATCGTCCTGATCTGCCTGGCGATCGGCGGACTTATCGAAGTCATTCAGATCTTTGTCGGCAGGAGCGCCAGTATACTGGACTGGCTGGCGGACGCGACGGGCGTCTTTCTGGCGGTGGTTCCGATGATGTTCGAAGCCCTGCGCCGCTGGCTGCGGGGCGAAGGGCGGGAACGGACGCGCATGCGCCGCCGTTCGGACATGCCGCGCCCCCCCGAGGACGTGCCGGCTGCGACCGCGCGCACGCGCGGTTTACGGTAACCCAGCCCTCTTAAAGGGCGGCGTGCGGTCCGCCTTAAACGCCCGAAAGCCTTGGGTGACGCGCGACAAAAGCTGGCAACCGCATCAAATCCGGTTGCAACTGTCATGAAAATGCTAATAAGTCTCTCTATCTGTTTTTAGTTCCGTCCGCTGTTTGCGGACGTTTTTGTGCGTCCGGTACGAATAGTCACGCTTCGCGTTTCTATTTTATCGCAATGTTCAGCGGACACCGCTGAACACTTTTTCGCACATTGCTTTGGGGTTTTTGAGGTCCTGCATGCCGGCACCGCTTGTTGAGGTCAGATCGATCAGCAAGACCTTTACCCGCAAGGCGAAAGCAGCGGGTGGATCGACGACTCACAAGGCGCTCGACGCCGTTTCTTTTTCCATGGCGACGCCCGAACGTATCGCGCTGATTGGGCCGTCCGGATCAGGCAAGTCGACCCTGCTGCGGTCGATTTCGGGCCTGCACACCATCGATCGCGGTGAGGGCGTGGTGAATGTGCTGGGCAGTACGGTTCAGGCAAACGGCCGCCTGTCAGCCGATGTGCGCGCCATCCGGTCCCGCATGGGCATGATCGCCCAGCAATTCAACCTGGTCGGCCGCCTGACCCTGTTCACCAATGTCGCCCTGGGTCTCCTTGGCAAGATTTCCGGCCTGCGCAGTTTGCTGGGTCTGTGGAGCTCCCAGGAAAAGCAGACAGTGATGCGCGCGCTCAACCACGTCGGCGTCGCCGCCATGGCGGGTCAGCGCGCCAATACGCTTTCCGGCGGTCAGCAACAGCGCGGCGCAATTGCCCGGGCCATCGTCCAGGGTGCGGAGATCGTGCTGGCGGATGAGCCGGTGGCGTCTCTGGACCCGGTGACGGCGCGCAAGGTCATGAAGCTTCTGGTCGAACTGAACGAGCGCGACAAGGTCGGCGTCATCGTGACCCTGCACCAGGTCGATTACGCCAAGACCTACTGCAATCGGATACTGGCGCTGAAAGATGGCAAGATTGTCTATGACGGTCCGTCCGCAGGCCTTAGCGACGATATTCTGAAAGATATCTACGGGGCGGAGATCGAGGACGCCTATTGGGGAGAACCACATGCTTGAGTTTGTGAAGACTGCCGCTGTTCTGGCGCTTGGCGCCTGTGCCCTGACGCTTGGCAGCTGCGAAGAGCAGAAGGCGCCGGCCAAGAGCACGGAAATCACCTTTTCCATCCTGTCGGTCGAGAAATCGCAGAAGCTCGACAAGTTGTGGCAGCCGATCCTGGCCGACATGGAAAAGCAGACGGGTCTCAAGGTAAAGCCCTTCTATTCCTCGTCCTATACGGCCCTGATCGAAGCCATGCGCTTCAACCAGGTCCAGGCCGGCTTCTTCTCCAGTTCTTCAGGTCTTGAGGCTGTCAAACGCGCGAAGGCCGAGGTGTTTGCGCACAATACCAATCCCGACGGGACCGACGGCTATACCAGCGTCGTCATTGTCCCGAAGAATTCGAAGGTGACGATCAACGACATCCTGAAGTGCGATCACAAACTCAATTTCGGCATGGGCGACGTCAAATCGGCTTCCGGCACGATCGTGCCGAAGGCCTTCCTGTTCCTGCCGGCCAAGGTCGATCCGAACAACTGCTTCAAGACGGTCAAGTCCGGCTCGCACGGCGTCAATATCGAAAGCGTGGCAGCCGGTGTGCTTGACGCGGCCACTGCCAATTCCGACGCGCTGAACGAACTGCGCGACACGCCCGAAGGTCAGGCCAAGCTGGATAAGATCAAGATCATCTGGCGGTCACCGATGATCCCGAAAGGCGTGATCGTCTATCGTTCAGACCTCGATCCGGCCGCCAAGGAAAAGATTCGCTCATTCTTCCTGTCCTATGGCACGGGCACGGGACCTGAGGCGGACCGTCAGCGCGCCAACCTGCGTGCCTTCCAGTGGGGCCCCATGCGCCCCAGCGACGCCACCTATCTCTTGCCGGCGCGGCTGATGGAGGCGCGCGTGGCGCTTCAGGAAGCGGAGTTGGCCAATGACACCAAGGCTGCCGCTGCGGCTCAAGCTGAGATCAAAGTCATCGAGGCAGAGCAGGTGAAATTGGCGGCGCCGTCGGCGCCTGCCGACGCGCCGGCGGCACAGTAAGGACTATTATGGCCCCGGCTTCAGAAGATCGTGGAATTCTTGCGCCGCCTTCAGCGCCCCTGACAACGCGTCTGGCGAACCTGCTGGTTCTGCTGGTGGTTGTGGCCTTGTTCGTGATCAGTTTCCGTGGCGCGGGCATCCCGGATGCGCATAAGCTGATCACCAATTCGGCGAATACCGGCACCTATCTCAAGGACTTCCTGAGACCGGACTTTAGTGACTGGCCGCTCTACGTCACCAAGATGTGGCAGACGATCGAGATTGCCATCTGGGCGACCGGTTTATCGATCCTGGTTGCCATTCCGCTCAGCTTCCTGGCGTCGCGTAATATTGCACCGTCGTGGATCGTGCAGCCGGTCCGCAGCCTGACGGCCTTGATGCGCGCCTTTCCCGACATCGTGTTGGGGACGGCGTTTATCGTGGCGGTCGGGCCGGGGCCCCTGGCGGGTGTCCTGGCTTTGACGATCAGCAACGCCGGGACCCTGGCCAAGCTGTTTTCGGAGGCTGTCGAGAATATCGAGACGGCGCCGGTTGAAGGCGTGCGGGCGACGGGGGGCTCGAAGTTGCACGAGATTATCTGGGGTGTCGTGCCTCAGGTCGCGGCGCTGTGGACGTCGTTTGCGCTCTATCGCTTTGAATCGAATGCGCGGTCTGCGACGGTTCTGGGCCTGATCGGCGCCGGCGGCATCGGCCAGTTGCTGTTCGACAACCTGAACGGTTTTGCCTATCGCCAGACAGCCGCAATCGCGCTGATTATCGTTGTGGCCGTGACACTTATCGATATCCTGTCGCAGCAGATACGCAAGCGGCTGGTGTAACACCCTTGGGAAGGAGCGGGGTCTGTGACCCCGTATGCTACGCCCGTTTTGGCTTCCGCCGCGTCATCTGCCGTAACCGGTTCCACAGCTTGGTCTTGGCAGGTTCCGGATAGGGCTGGAGATTGCGGATGAATTCTTCCGCGCATGCCCGCCACGAAAATTTCTCCGCATAGGCTCTCACCGCGGCCCGGTCGAGTTTCAATGCCTCCTCAATCGCCACCTTCAGGTCGTCATTGATAACGCCGGCGCCGGAGCCCGGGATCAGATCGATGGGGCCGTGCGCGGGAAAGGCCGCCACCGGCGTTCCGGCCGCCATGGCCTCGATAATGACCAGCCCAAAGGTATCGGTCAGAGACGGGAACACAAAGACGTCGGAGTCGGCATAGTACCTTGCCAGTTCCTCGCCAAAACGCGGACCGGTAAACACGGCGTCCGGATACTTGACCTTCAGCTCCTCCAGCTGCGGACCGCCACCCACTATGACCTTGGTCCCGGGTACGTCGAGCGACAGGAAGGCTTCGATGTTCTTTTCGACCGCAACGCGTCCGACGTAGGTCATGATTGGACGCGTCAGGTCGCCATTGATCGGCTCCAGCCCCGGCCGGAACATGACGGTGTCGACGCCACGGGTCCACGGAGAGATATTACGGAACCCTCGCGACTCCAGGTCGTTTTGAAGCGTAGGCGTCGCCACCATCACCCGTCCCGACGGCCGGTGGAACCAGCGCATAATCGAATAGCCGACACTCAGGGGAATGGGGAGGCGGGCGGAGACGTATTCCGGAAACTTGGTATGGTAGCTGGTCGTGAATGGCAGCTTCCATTCCTGGCAGACGCGGCGCGCGGCGAAGCCCACGGGCCCTTCGGTGGCGATGTGAATGGCATCCGGCTCATAATCCTGGATGATCTCTCGTACCTCCTCGTAGCAGCCAAGCGCCAGCTTGACTTCCGGATAGTCTGGCCAGGAAATCGTCTTGAACTGGTTGTAGTCGACGATCTTGAATTCGTGACCCAGAGTCTCGCACTCTTCGATCGTGCGTTTCAGCGTGGTTACCACGCCATTGACCTGGGGTTCCCACGCATCGGTGGCCAGCAAGATACGCAAAGTGTATGCCTTGGATAGATTAATCCCGGCGGTCTAAATGCCCTATTTCCTTCCGCCTTGGCAAGTCCGCGCATCTGCATTCCGACCCGGCGGTAAGGCGCAATGTAAGAGCTCCCGTTTAGGACGTGCTTTTTTGCGTTGCACAAAATGACGGTTGTGTCGAAATTATATAATTATAACTGCTGTTATGCTTGCCTTAGCCTCCGAATGCCCTTATTTTAAAGGAAGGGGCCGCGTTTCCCTGCCACGGAAAATAAGCGGACTAAGGAAAATCTGTAATGAGCGATCGACAAAAGTCTGCGCAAGTGCGTGATAACAGTCCTTCTAAGGATACGCCGAAGTCACGCCGTACGCGGGTTCAGATCCTCGAAACCGCTATGCGCCTGTTCGCGGAACTGGGCTATGACCGGGCCGGAAACGCCGCTATCGCCGAGGCATGCGGGCTGACGCGCGGGGCCATGCTTTACCACTTCCCCACCCGTGAAGACCTGGTCGAGGCGGCTGCGTGGCACATCCAGGCCGCACGCGAAGCCGCCTTCGAAGCCGAAGCCAAGAAGCTGAAACCCGGGCAGGACGCACTCGATGGTGCCATCGACGCCTACTGGCGCCTGCTGAGTTCTGTGCCATTCGCTGCCTTTCTGGCGCTGGAGCGTGCCGCCCGCCAGGATCCGGAAGTCGCCAGGTCGATCCGTCCGGCTCAGGAAGCCTTCGATCGCGGCGCCATGGGCAATGCCACGCCGGGCTTCATCATGGCCGGCAGCGACGCCCGTTTCCAGGCCAGCCGTGACCTCGCCCGTTTCGCGCTCGACGGCATGCACCGCGCCGCCTTGACCTACGAACAGGACGAGCGCGTCGAAGCCGTGCTGACGGTAATCAAGCGCGCGGTCCACATGCTGAACCGTAAAGGCGACATTACTGACCTTTGGAACGACTAAGGCAAAGCGCTCGGCCTTCTTACGCGCTTGTGATCAACGCGCGGCTTCGCAACCGGCCAGGCGTGTTCTATGGTAGCGGCTTAACGCCCGCCATGGAGCCCGCCATGAAGTTCGGTTCGCGTATTTCTCTGTCGGCCGTGTGTGTCGCGCTTGCAGCGTGCGGGGGCGGCTCCGGCGGTGGGGGCGGCGGAAGCGGTGGATCCGCAGCTCCGGTCATCAGTTCCGCCGGTACTGCGACGGCAGCCGAAAACACGACTGGCACAGTCTATACGGTTACTGCCACCGATGCTGATGGCGGAACACTGACCTACGGATTGGGCGCCGGAGGGGATGCGGCCGATTTTACCATCAATGCCACGACCGGCGCGGTCGCCTTTGCCCGGCCGCCGAATTTCGAGTGGCCTGTGGACGCCAACCGGGACAATGTCTACGAATTCAACGTCACGGCGTCGGACGGCACCCACACGACCTCCCGCGCCGTCACTATAGCGGTTGAGAACCGGGTGGGGCGCGTCTCGACGCGGCGGGTCGGCCAGGGTTTCAGTTCGCCCGTCTTCGTGCTCGGGCGAGGTGATGGCTCGGACCGGATACTGGTCGTCGAAAAGGGCGGGCTGATCAAGGTCCATGATCCGGTGACCGGCGTAACCGAAGCCGGCAACTTTCTCGATGTCCGCAGCGACATTTCGACAGATGGAGAACGTGGCCTTTTAGGAGCTGCCCTGGCGCCGGATTTTGCCACCAGCGGTATTCTTTACGTCTGCCTGACCGCGAAGGATGGCTCAGTGCAGGTCCGCAAGTTTACGGTCAGCAGCGGTGTGGCGACCGGCACAGGCGACGTCATCCTGTCGATCCCGCATGCAGTCAGGAACAATCATAATGGCGGTTGGATCGGCTTTGACGCTGCCGGAAACCTCGTAGTCGCCGTCGGGGATGGCGGTGGCACCGGAGATCCCGAAGGCAACGCGCAGAACACCAATTCCCTGCTGGGTAAAATCCTGCGCATAGATCCGCGCAGCGACGCCTATCCGGCCGACGCCAACCGCGACTATGCCATTCCTGTCGGCAACACATTCGCCTCAGGCAGCGGCGGCGCCCAGGAAGTCTGGCATTGGGGGGTGCGTAACCCCTTCCGCAACAGTTTCGACAAAACGACCGGCAACTTCTATATCGGCGATGTCGGCCAGGGCGCCATGGAAGAGGTCAATCTGGCCCGCCCCTCCGATCCAGGCTTCAATTACGGCTGGAATATCCGCGAAGGCACCTTGCCCTATGGCGCGGGATCAACAGCAGGCCTGACCGAGCCCGTCATCGCCTATGCCCACGGCACGGGTCCCCTGCAGGGACGCACGGTGATCGGCGGCTACGTCTACCGCGGGCCGGTCGTGGCGCTGCGCGGCCAGTATGTCTTTGGCGATTTCGTCAATCGCCGCCTGTGGTCCGTGGCTGCCTCGTCCATCGCCCAGGGCGCGACGCTGACATCTGTGCAGTTCACCGACCTGACCAGCGCCTTCGTGCCGTCAGCTGGCGCCATTGGGGCCATGACCAGTTTTGGCGAGGACGACATGTCGAACCTGTACGTCGTCGATTACGATGGTGAGATTTTCCTGGTGGACGAGGTCGAAGAGGCACCGTAAGGCAACGCATCCTGTTTTCTGTCGAGACAAGTACATGCGTCACCTGCTTCGTTCCAAGATTCACAACGCCTACGTTACTGAGGCCAACCTTGCCTATATCGGCTCGATCACCATCGATGAGGCGCTTATGGAGGCAGTTGGGCTGTGGGAGGGTGAGCGCGTGCTGGTCGTGTCCAATACCTCCGGCCACCGCCTCGAAACCTACGTCATCAAGGGCGAACGCGATTCGGGCGTCATCGCCATGAACGGTGCGGCCGCACACCTGATCAGTGAAGCTGAGCAGATCATCATTATGGGTTTTGAGCTGACGGACAAGCCGATTATCCCCAATGTCGTGCTGGTCGACCGCCACAACAGGCTTGACCGCTTCCTCTCGGAAGGACCGGGGCAGACGGTGTCGTGATTCTTTCACAGAAATCGTGAATCGCGCGAATTTTCCTGTATCGCGTCCAAGCCTTTGAGACGTTTGGAAAAAGCGAAAAATTAGCGTTCTATTAACTAAAAACTTGGTTCCAAGCCATTGACGAAGCAGGCTGATTTGCCCCCATATATCGACATGCGGTGTCGCTCAGACACTACATGTAGTTATTAACAGGCAGGTAAGATTATGTCAGTGAGCGATGCAGCTAAGCGTGAAACGACGGCCTATAAAGCGGGCACTGTGGTGCGCCCCAAGGCGCGGCCGGAATTCAAGCTGGTGCGCAAGGTCGTTACCGATCCGTCGCGCGACGCACTGCTGACCGACTTCGGCAAGACGACGCTCGACGACCGCTATCTCCTGCCGGGCGAGTCCTATCAGGACATGTTCGCCCGCGTCGCCACCACCTATGCCGACGACGCCGACCACGCCCAGCGCGTCTATGACTATATCTCCAAGCTATGGTTCATGCCTGCGACACCGGTCCTGTCGAACGGTGGCGCGGCGCGTGGCCTGCCGATCTCGTGCTTCCTGAACGCGGTGCCTGACAACCTGGAAGGTATTGTCGGCACCTGGAACGAAAACGTCGCTTTGGCCTCGAACGGCGGCGGCATCGGCACCTACTGGGGCGGCGTCCGCTCTATCGGCGAAAAGGTCAAGGGCGCCGGTCAGACTTCAGGCATTATCCCATTCATCCGCGTCATGGATTCGCTGACGCTGGCCATCAGCCAGGGCTCGCTGCGCCGTGGCTCGGCGGCCGTCTATATCGACGTATTCCACCCGGAAATCGAGGAATTCCTTGAAATCCGCAAGCCTTCGGGTGACTTCAACCGCAAATCCCTGAACCTGCATCACGGCATCGGTATCACCGACGAATTCATGGAAGCGGTTCGGGACGGCGCGCCCTTCGGCCTGCGTTCGCCGAAGAACGACGAAATCATCCGCTACATCGACGCCCGTTCGTTGTGGCAGAAGATCCTGGAAATCCGCTTGCAGACCGGCGAGCCCTATCTGATCTTCTCCGACACTGTTAACCGCGCCATGCCGCAGCACCAGCGCGAGCTGGGCCTGAAGGTGCGCCAGTCCAACCTGTGCTCGGAAATCATGCTGCACACCGGCCCGGACCATCGGGGCCAGGATCGTACCGCCGTCTGTTGTCTGTCGTCGGTCAACGCCGAGACCTTCCTGGAGTGGCGCAATGAGCCGATGTTCATCGAAGACGTCATGCGCTTCCTCGACAATGTGCTGGAAGACTTCATCCAGACCGCGCCGAACGCCATGGACGCCGCTGTCTATTCCGCCATGTGCGAACGCTCGGTGGGCCTTGGCCTGATGGGCTTCCACTCCTTCCTGCAAAGCCAGGGCGTGGCCTTCGAGTCGGCCATGGCCAAGTCGTGGAACATGCGCCTGTTCAAGCACCTGCGCCGAGAAGCCGACAAGGCCTCGGTCAAGCTGGCGCACGAGCGCGGGCCATGCCGCGACGCCGAAGAGCGTGGCGTCATGGAGCGTTTCTCGCACAAGCTGGCCATTGCGCCGACGGCCTCGATCTCGATTATCTGCGGCGGCACCTCGGCCGGCATCGAGCCGATCCCGGCCAATATCTACACGCACAAGACCTTGTCAGGCTCTTTCGCAGTCAAGAACCCGTACCTGGTCGACCTGCTGGAACAAAAGGGCCAGGACATTTCGGAAGTATGGGACTCGATCGTCCTGCACGAAGGCTCGGTGCAGCATCTCGACTTCCTGTCGGAAGACGAAAAGGCCGTCTTCAAGACCGCCTTCGAAATCGACCAGCGCTGGGTTGTGGAACTGGCGGCTGACCGCACACCGGAAATCTGCCAGTCGCAGTCGCTGAACATCTTCCTGCCCGGCGACGTCGACAAGTGGGACCTGCACATGCTGCACTGGACGGCGTGGGAGCAGGGCCTGAAGTCGCTCTACTATCTCCGCTCCAAGTCGGTCCAGCGCGCTTCGCACGCCGGCGCCGAGGCGAAGGAAACCGTCGAGAAGATGGACACGCCGCGCACCGATTACGAAGAGTGCCTCGCCTGCCAATAGGCTGATCCCAAACAGAAAAATACAAGAGGCGTGGTGCTGAAAAAGCCCACGCCTTTCTTACTTTTAGAATGCCATAATCTCACCGCTTCTCGATCCCATGCAGGGTTAGGGTTTGATCTGTGGTTCAAAAGAAAAGGAGAGGGTATCGTGTCACTGTCTCCCCGAGCACGTGCTGCCGCGCAAAAGCTCAAGACATTCAGCGCCGACGACGTCCAGTCGATATCGGAAATGATCAAGCACGAAGTGCATCATGCCACCGACCTTATGGCGGAGCGCGCGCGTCAGACCGAGGCGCGCATTCGACAGCTCACGGAACATGCCGGAGAAGATTTGGGCCGGTTCAATCGCAGGGCGACGCAGCAGATCCGTGAACATCCGTTTCAGTCCAGCCTGATCGCCCTGGGGCTGGGCTTAGCTATCGGCATGTTGCTGGCGGCGTCCAAACGATAGAGCATTTTCCGCCAAGGTGGACGCCGGTTTACCTTAACCAGGTAGCGATCTAAGCTCTTGCTTTATAGCGATATCTTGGCAAAAACCGCTGACACTTTTCGCCATATCGCTCTCGTTGTCACCGTCTGTCGCATTAGGTCGCGCCTGGGCCAGGTGCCGGCTTATCCGAAATGACAGGGGCGTCCGGCTGCTTCTTCTGCGTGTCGCTGATACGGATGAAAACCGGACCCAGGATGACGAGGAACAGCACCGGCAGGAAGAAGATGATCATTGGCACGGTCAGCTGGGCCGGCAAGGCGGCCGCCTTCTTCTCGGCGGCGGACAGGCGCATTTCGCGGTTTTCCTTGGCCATGACGCGGAGCGCTGTGCCAAGCGGCGTCCCGTATTTTTCCGCCTGAATCATGGCGGTACAGACGGCCTTGATGCCGGGGTGGTTTGTGCGCTTTGACAACCCTTCATACGCCTGGCGGCGTTCCGGCAGGTAGCTGAGTTCGGCGACCAGCAGCGACAGCTCTTCCGCCAGTTCAATGGAGGATGGCCCCAGTTCGGCGCTGACCTTCTGGAGGGCGGCTTCGATCGACATGCCGGCTTCAACGCAGATGAGCAACAGGTCCAGAGCATCCGGAAACGCCGAGACGATGGATTCGCGTCGCTTCTGCGCCATGTTCGAGATGTAGATGTTGGGTGCGTAGTACCCTGCCACGAAAGCACCAACCGATATCAGGAGCTTGATGTTCATCTCGAGCTTTACGATGTTCAGTACGAACAGGTACAGCACGGCCAGGGCGCCCAGGATGAAGGGCGAGGCGAAACGGAAGAAGTAGAAGGTGGAAATCGGCTTGGGACCGCGGAAACCGGCCGTGGCCAGCTTTTCAGCGACCTTGGGATCCTCTAGCAAGGTCTTGAGGTTCAGCTTCTCAACCAGCGCTTTGTAGGGGCTGGTGTCCTGATGGCGCAGCGAGCTGTTGCCGGACGCGACGTTCTGGCGCGACATGCGGCGCAGCTCTTCACGGCGCTGGGCGACGGCCTTCATGCGCTTTTCCAACTGCTCGTCGACCACCATACCCTTCATCAGGGTCAGAACCGAGAAGACTGCCAACAATCCCACTGCCCCGGCAATAAGGGTCGAAGGGCTGACGATGAACTGAGCTATTTCTGTAAGACCCATGATGATCGCCTAGATCTTAAAGTTGATCATCTTGCGCATGGCCAGGATGCCAAGCGTCATCCACACCACCCCGCCCAGCAGCATCAGTTGGCCGCGCGGATCGGTGAACATAGGCGCCAGATATTCGGGCCGCGTGAAGGTGATCATGGTGCCGACGGCCGGCGGCAGCGAGCCGATGATGCTGGCCGAGGCGATGGCTTCCGACGACAAAGCCTTGATCTTTTCGCGCATCATCTTGCGGGCGCGCAGGACGGCCGACAGGTTGCCCAGCGCCTCGGCCAGGTTACCTCCGGTCTTTGCCTGGATCGCGATCACGATGGTGAAGAAGCGCAGTTCGGGCGACTGGATGGTTTCGCTCATCTTCTCAAGGGCGCCTTCCAGCGACATGCCGACGCCGACATTTTCCACCAGGCGCTGGAATTCCGGGCCAAGCGGCGCCGCGCTTTCCTTGGCGATGATCTTCAGGCCATCATTGACCGGCAGGCCGGATTTGATACCGCGGACAATGATGTCCATGGCGTTCGGGAATTCCTCGGTGAACTTCTTGAGGCGCCCGGCGGCGATGAAGCTCAACACCCATCGCGGCATCCCGTAGCCGAAGGCGAAGGCTGCGCCAGCGCCAATCAGCACCCGGAACAGGATCGGCATCTTGAGCAGCAGGACGGGTACGATGAAGGCCACGGCACCCAGGATGACGCTATAGATCAGGAATTGCGTAATGTTCGGCGTCAAGCCGGCATAGAGCATGCGGGCGCGTAAGGTAAGGCGCTTCTTGCGCTCCTGCTTTTCCGCTTCCTTGAGCTGTTCGGTGATTTGCTTGCGGCGCTCTTCGGGGGTCTTGGCGGCGCCCTTCTGGCGCTTGGCGCGCGTCGCCTGACGCGTGCCTATGGCGGCGGTGCGCTTGGTCAGGGCCGGCGACGCCGACGGGCCGCTGGTGAAGACAAATCCGAGGCTGGCCAGAATGATAAAGCCAAGCAAGGCAATGGCTACGGTCATTAACATTGCGTCAGTGCTCCGCTCCATGAGCGCGGACATGGCTGTGCCTTACCTTCACGCGTGTACTTATTCCGCAGCATCGAGCGCCTCCGCCAGTTCGCGCTCAAGGCCGTAATATTTGGCGCGGTCCCAGAAGCGCGGGCGGCCGATGCCGGTCGAACGGTGGCGGCCGATGATCTTGCCTTCCTTGTTCTCGCCCTCGATTTCGTAGAGGAACAGGTCCTGGGTGATGATGACATCCCCTTCCAGGCCCAGCACCTCGGTGACGTGGGTGATGCGGCGCGAACCGTCGCGCAGGCGGGCGGCCTGTATAATCAGGTCGATCGAGCCGACGATCATTTCGCGGATGGTCTTCGACGGCAGGCCGTAGCCACCCATGGTGATCATGGATTCGAGACGCGATACGGCTTCGCGCGGGCTGTTGGCGTGCAGCGTACCCATCGAGCCGTCGTGGCCGGTGTTCATGGCCTGAAGCAGATCGAAGGCTTCAGGACCCCGGACTTCGCCGACGATGATGCGTTCGGGACGCATACGCAGGCAGTTCTTGACCAGATCGCGCATGGTAATGGCGCCCTGGCCTTCCAGGTTGGGCGGACGCGTTTCCAGGCGGACGACGTGGGGCTGTTGCAACTGCAGTTCAGCGGCGTCTTCGCAGGTCACGACGCGTTCGGTCGGATCGATGAAGGCCGTCATGGTGTTGAGCAGGGTTGTCTTGCCCGAGCCGGTACCGCCGGAGATCAGGACGTTACAACGCGATGCGCCGATGACGCCCAACACGCGCGCCCCTTCCGGGCTGATGGAGCCGAACTCCACCAGGTTGCGCATGGTCAGCTTGTCCTTCTTGAACTTCCGGATGGTCAGGGTCGGACCGTCTAGCGCCAGCGGCGGCGCGATAACGTTAACGCGCGATCCATCCGGAAGGCGGGCGTCGCAGATCGGTGAGCTTTCGTCGACGCGGCGGCCGACCTGGCTGACGATGCGCTGACAGATGTTCATCAGCTGCTGGTTATCGCGGAAGCGGACATTGGTCAGCTGGACCTTGCCCGAGACTTCGATGAAGACGCGGTGGGCGCCGTTGACCATGATGTCGGCGATGTCGTCGCGCGCCAGCAAAGGCTCCAGCGGGCCATAGCCCAGGACGTCGTTGATGATGTCCTGGACCAGGTTGTCCTGTTCGGACACCGACATGGACACGTTCTTGATCGCGACCAATTCGGCGACGATGTCGCGAATTTCCTCGGACGCCGCCTTGTGGTCGAGCGAGGCCAGCTGGCTCAGGTCAATCGTGTTCAGAAGCGCGTTGAAGATAGCGGTCTTCGTGGCGTGGTAGTAGTCGGACTGCTCGCGGACAATCTCGGTGACCGCCTGCGCCTTGTGCATCTGTTCTAGGCCGGCGGCCAGCTTGGCCTTGGCCGCGGCGGCTGGCCCACCGCCTCCGACGCGCTTTTCCTGGTTCAGCTCGGGCAGGGGCGCTGTCGTTTCCGGACGCGCCTTGGCATCCAGCGCCTGAGGCCGGGTGGCGGTATCGCTGCCGGCCGCAGCCGGCGGCGGGGCGGCATTGCTCAGGGCCTGCGGCTTGGCCGCCGGTGACGCCACGGCTTCACGTGCGGCCGCGACGGCCGATGACGCCGGGTTGGCTGCCGCCGGCGCGGGCGGCCTTTTGTCCTGATCGGTCGGTCGTTTGCCAAACACGGAGGGTGTGCCCTTACTTCTTGAACAGCGATTGCAGGAAGGATTTCTTCGGCTTGACCTCAGGCGTGCGGCCGGTGATGAGCGCGGTGAGCTGTGTGAGGGCCTCACCCACCTTCGAGCCCGCGCCGACCTCGGCGATCATCTGGCCGTTGTTCGACGCCTGGCCGAAGAGCTTGGCGTCGAAGGGGATCAGGCAGCAGGGCTCAAGGCCCAGGGCGGCCGTGAAATCCTTGACCGGGATCTCCGGCCGGCCGGGCACTTCCATCTGGTTCAGTACCAGACGCGGTGCCTGGTCGTTGGGGCGGGCAGCCTTGAGCAGGTCGATGATGTTCTTGGCGTTGCGTAAAGACGCCAGGTCTGGCGTGGCGACGATGACGACGTCGTCGGCGGCGATCAGGTTCTGCTTGAGCCACGGCGTCCAGACGTGCGGCAGGTCCATGACGATGAAGGGCGCGGCGGAGCGGACCTTTCGCGTCACTTCTTCATAGGCTTCGGCATCGGCGGTGAAGTCCTGGTCGAGTGTAGCTGGCGCGGAGAACAGCGCCAGGCGTTCCGAACACTTGATCAGCATGCGGTCCAGCAGAACGGAATCGAGGCGGTCGGGTTCGTTGAGCGCGTCGGCCACGCCTTGGAGCGGGTCCTGGTTGAAGTCGAGGCCCGCCGTGCCGAACGGCAGATCGTAGTCGACAATGACGGTATTGGCCTGCATGGCTTCGGCCAGATTGTAGGCGAAGTTGTGGGCGATCGACGACGATCCGGCGCCGCCGCGCGCGCCGACGAAGGCGATGGCGCGCCCGACGAACGGCGTCTCGGGGTCGTTGAACAGCGACGCTACGGTCTTGATGAGCTGCAGCGGCGTTACCGGGGCGACCATGTATTCGGAGACGCCCTGGCGCATCAGTTCGCGATACAGCGAAATATCGTTGGTCTGGCCGACGACGACGACCTTGGTGTTGGCGTCGCAGACTTCGGCCAGCTGCGCCAACTGATCCAGCATGTCGCGGCCGCGTGCCGCGCTCTCGACGAACAGCAGCGACGGTGTCGGCTCGTTGCGATAGGTGTCGATGGCTTCCATGATGCCGCCGCGCTTGACAACGCACTGGGCGCGCGTCATGCGGCGGTCGAGCGAGGCCGTATCGCAGGCCTGCACGCTGTCTTCCGAATCGGGGAAGAAGTGAATGGCGATGCGCGGTATCGAGATGGCGCCGATATCGTCTTCACCGCCCAGGGCATAGCCGGGTCCCTGCGGCGCCAGCGTGGCGCCCGCGAAGGCCTGACGCACCGTATGCGGCGTCGTGTCCACGTCGTCGTCGAAGGGGTCGCGTGCTACGGATCCGTTGTCATGCGGCGTTCCCAGCGCCGGATCGATCTCGGGCGTGCTAAAGGTGTCGACATTGTCCTTGTAATCAGGCGCCTTGTAATCAGTGACGAATTCGTCGTCGATATCGTCGATGCTGTCAAAAGGATCATTCAGCTTGGCCGGATTGGGCATGTCATCGCTCGTTATGGCATCGCTTTCTGGGGCGATCTGGGGGACTGCACGCATTGTTACGCTACTCGTGTCATGCACTAAGGAGATTACTGGACCGCGTCGGAAATGGTGCCTGTGGCTTGTTCGTCTTTGGCTGCCGAGGTGACTTCACCCTTGCGGTACTTGCCAAGAACGTCCGACTTGCGCAGAGCATCGGTGGATGTCGGGCGGGCTGGGTTGCGAATATCGCGCGGGTCGGCAATCTGGGCAGCCAGGTTGGAATTCACCGCGCAACCAAAATTGGCGTAGGGACGGTTGGAAGCCGTACGGCTGAGGTTCTCCCAGCTCTGGTTGCAGTTATAGATGACGCTTTGCGCATAGGTCAGAGTGACGGTGACGATATCAGCCGGCTGGTCGGGGCGGCTCTCTTGGGTAAGGCTGTCTTCCAGCACTTCACGACCCCTGAGATAGGCGCTGACGGCCCGGCCGGCGGCAACCGCGCCGGGTTCGCCGGCGGTAATCACCGTAACATCGACAGGATCGCCCTGGATCCAGCTAGCATCCTGGGCGACCTTGTCGAGCGCGCGGCGCTGATTTTCGGACAGGCCTTGCGGGTTAATTCGCAGGGAGATGCTCTGGCTCTGGTTTTCGGCACGCAGAGGATATTGCTCTGTCGCCAGACGCGGCGCGGCGATTTCGGCTTCACGGCCGCCGCCGGACGAGGCACAGGCAGCCAGGGCCATAAGCGGTGAAGCAAGGAGAAGTGTGCGGATGGTCTTGCGGATCATATGGCGCATCCTATTCGATCACATAGCCAACGGGAGCGGAGTAGGCCGGTGGCGGCGCATTGTTCGCGACGGTTTCGCCATTGCGCGCCTTGATGACGCGGTTGACATTGCCCATGAAGACCGCGTGCATGTCATGTGGTGCCTCAAGATTGTCGGCCGGCGTCTGGAAGTCGCCGGGTGCACCCGGCTGGGCGATGTAGGGTGTGACGATGATGACCAGTTCGCTTTCGTCGTTCAGGAAATCACGAGAACGGAATAGCTGGCCCAAGACAGGAAGGGTCGTCATGCCGGGCAGGGCGTCGATCGTCTGCTTGTATTTCGACTGCAGCAAACCCGCGATCATCAGGGATGACCCGGATGACATCTCGACCGCAGTCTCCGCTCGCCGCACCGACAGCGCTGGTATGGTGAGGCTGCTGCTGAGCTGAAGCGAGCCAATGTTCGACAGTTCCGACACTTCGGTCGAGACCTTCAACGAAATCCGGCCCTCGCTGAGTACGACGGGCGTGAATCCCAGCCCAACGCCAAACGGTTTGAAGTCGACAGTAACACGTCCCTGATTGTCCTGCGCCACTGGCACGGGGAATTCGCCGCCGGCCAGGAACTTGGCCGACTCGCCCGACACCGCCGTCAGGTTAGGCTCGGCCAGCGTACGGACAAGTCCAACGCGTTCAAAAGCCTGGATCTGGGCGCTGCCCTTGTTGAGGCCGTCGTACCCGACCGTTTCCCGCGCCGTGGCGGTTTGCCAGTTGGAAGCTTCGTTGGCGCTATGAACGATCCCGTAGCAATTGGACATTGTGGGGTCGGTACAGGGAATCTGCAACATCGGCTGCATGGTCGTGTCGACCTTGTAGCCGCCGGTAACACCACCCAGCAGCTTGTTGTTGACGCCGTAGGTGGGCGCATGGCTGAGCGCGTATTGGACCGCGCCGACCTTGCCGATAATGGCCTGGGTATCGAAGCCGAGTTGCTTTATGACCGTCCTGTTGACCTCGGCAATGCGAACCTTCAGCGTCACTTGGTCCTTGCCGGCGATGCTGATCAGGTTGACCACATCTTCCGGCTTAGAGGCGAAGCCTTGCGCCAGGCGATAGACCTGGTCGGCTTCGGCGTTGTTGCGGGCGATACCGCTAAGCACGACCTTGCCGGCCAGGCTCTGGACCTCGACCTTGCTGTCGGGGAACAGCCGGGCGACGGCGTCAGCCAGGTGGTCGGTCGAGGCATCGACGCGGATCTGGAGATTGAGTATCTGGCGGCCGGAGGCGTCGAAGAAAATAGCGTCGCTTTGTCCCGCGTCGACGCCCAGCACGAAAATGCGGCGGGGCGTGCGCAGGATGGCGTCGGCGACAGCCGGGTTCGAGACGAATACGTCGGCGGCGTCGGCCGGCAGGTCGATGACGGCTGAGCGGCCCTTGGGCAGGTTGAGGACCTGGGATTTGACTCCGGTGTTTTGCAGCAGCCTGGCCGGCACTTGATCAGGCGCTGCTTGTGCCGCAACGGGCAAGGCGGAAGCCGCCAGGGCGGCGGCGAGCACCAGATACGAGGTGAGGGATTTTTTAATCAGGTTCATCGCGTCACCAGGACATCTGAGGACTGGCCGTTACGGAAGACACGGACGGTACCGTCGCCACCAGTGGGAATGGCGGTGACGAGGCCGGACGGGCCGGAGGCGTCGGCATAGGAGCGCAGCATCAGCGACAGGGTGCCCGATGCCTTGGCCAGCACCAGGGCCTGACCGTCTGTGGGGCTGACTTCCAGTGTGGCCGTGGCGCCGATCAGGTTCTGCTTCTCCGCGGTTTCAACCTGCTGGTCGATGGCGAGGACGCGGATGTTGCGCAGCACCGGCTGGACGCTGTCGACCGTGCCGCTGCCGCCAGCGCGCGGTGTTTGATGCGTCACCAGAATGTCGACCCGGTCGCCGGGCAGGATGAAGCCGCCGGCCGTATTGTCGACGCTGACAGGGACGGCGACGGCGCGCATGCCGGGCGCCAGCATGACGGCCATGAACCCGCCCTGGTCGGCGCGGACGACTTTGGCTTCGATGATCGGCTCATTGGCCATAATATCCTCGCGCGCCACGGAACCCACGAGGGCTGTCTTCGCGTTGGGACCGAGTGTCCGCTTGGCGGCGGCGGCAATATCGTTGCCGGCATTCTGCACCTTGACGGCGGTGTCCTCGCTGCCATTGGCCGGCGCATTGGTGGCAGCCGGCTCCGGTGCCGGATCGACGGGCTGATCGGTGATATAGGCTGGCGTGACCATGTTGGCAGGCCAGTCCTGCCAGCGCAGGTCGGCCTCGGCAATGTGCTCGCCGGCCTTGATGTTGCGGTTGGCGACCAGTACGTGCGCCGAGGCAACAGGCGCCGTTGCAGGTGCGGGCGTCGCCGTGGCTTCCGTTGTCGCCTTGCCGCCGATCATGCCGCGGACCAAAAAGAACAGCAGGATACCGGCGATGGCGGCTATGCCCAGTACGACGTAGCGTGACGTCTTCATTGCACCCGATTCCCCATTTTGCGGTCACCCTCTGACCGGAAGGCCTGGCCTGCCGGGAGGGGGGTTGTGAATTTCAGAGGCAATGTTGGCTTAAGGTTAGTTAATGTTCGCCTAAGGAAAATGAGACGACTGGTTTTTTCGTCGTTTTGGCCTGCAAAGCCATTTTGCCATCAGGCGCCAACCAGCAGTGGCAGCAGGTCGCTGTGCGGGATGGCGAACAAGCCGCCGATGCAGATGGCAACGCCATAAGGTATGTCGCCCTTCTCCTGGAGGTGTCGTCCCAGATTGGCGGGCAATACCCCGGCATAATGGCCATAGAGCTTACGCGCCCCCAGGATGGCGAGCGTCAGCGCCCCCCCGGCCAGGGCGGTATAGATCAGAAGCGCAATGAAACCATCCAGCCCCATCCATAAAGCCGCGGCTGCGATCAGCTTGGCGTCACCACCACCCATCAGGCGGAAGGCAAACAGAACCATGCCGAGAACCAGACCGGCCGCGCCCAGCCCAAGATGCATGACCCAGCCTTCCCAGCCGAGACCCGCCAGCAGAGCGACAGGCACAAAGGCCGCCGCCAGTCCAAGGGTCAGCCGGTTGGGAATGGTCATGGACTCGATATCGCTCTTGGCTGCCCAGCACAGGCAGGCCGGATAGACGCATGCGAAGAGGAGCGGGATTAGCACTGGCCAGATCTTTCGATATTTCCGTCGGGTGGGTCAGTTTAGCGAATGGCCATTAAGGAAGGCCTTACGCCAAACAAAAAAGCCGCGGAGTTTCCCGCAGCTTCGGTTCAGGCTTCACAGAGTCGGCGGTATCAGTCCGTAGCTCCAGTAACGGCATCGCCGATCCTGGCATACATCTGTCCCATGCTGTCACCGTATGCATAAAGCGCAGATACAATCGCCAGAAATAAAAGTCCGCAGATCAAGCCATATTCGATAGCCGTCGCGCCGCTTTCATCCTGTAAAAAACGCTTGAGCATCGAATGACCATGCATTGCAGGAGAGGATGCGCGCTCCGTTGCAGAAGCGCGCACGCTGTTGATCGACTTTAGTCGACGGCGTCACTGACCTTGGTGAAGGTCGCGCTCAGGTTCGTACCCAGGGTGGTGACGATCGAGATGATGGCAACGGCGATCAGGGCGGCGATCAGGCCATATTCAATGGCAGTGGCGCCCGATTCGTCTTTGGCAAACGTGTTGAAGAACTTGGTCATTGTATTCTCCTTTGAAGATTACATAAATCCGTTCGCAGCTTAACCGGGTGGCGTATCTAACCAGCGGCGCGTCTGCTTCCGAAATCGAGCGATCAACGAATAATGCGCGCTTCGTTGCGGAAGCGCGCATTATCATTGTCCGACTTAGTCGACGGCGTTGCTGACCTTGGTGAAGGTCGCGCTCAGGTTCGTACCCAGGGTGGTGACGATCGAGATGATGGCAACGGCGATCAGGGCGGCGATCAGGCCATATTCAATGGCGGTAGCGCCAGATTCGTCTTTGGCAAACGTATTGAAGAACTTGGTCATTGGGGTCTCCTGGAAAGGAATATTGAATTTTAGGTGGCAAGTGAGCCGTATTTTGCATCGGGCTGGACCGGCTTGACGGCTCAATTGCTCCCGAACACGAAGCCGAATTTAAGCAATTACAATTAAAGCGAAGTAAACAGTTTGATTTTTGACAAAATAATCTATGGTAAATTCATATTTACTATAAACATGCGTTAATGATAATCAATGTTAATCATGCTGGTTGTTGAATCAAAGGCGATTTTTTTTATTAATATTGCATTTAGTAATTTTAAAGATTTGTTGTTTACCCTGTTTCCTAACCCGCTCGTCATGCCTGTGTGGTCAATTAGAGCGGACTCGGCGCCGTGTGCGTCTGCCGGCAACATGAAAAGAGTTCTGTCATGATCTGGAATGGAAGACATACCCTGGCGGCGGTTCTGGTTGCCATCGCGGGTTTTGCGGCGTCGATTGCGCATGCAGGTCAGCGTCTGGTGGTTGAGAAGAACCACACGGTTCGGGTGTCTCTGAATGCCCCGGCCTCTTCCATAGTGGTCGGCAATCCCGAGATTGCCGACGTTAATGTCGTTGATTCGCGCACGGTCTATATCCTGGGCAAGGGCTTCGGCAACAGCTCGGTGACGATAACCGGAAAGGACGGCCGCGCCTTGTTTGACGGCGTGGTGGCTGTAACCGCGGTGCGCCAGGGTGCCATTACCGTCTATAAAGGCCTCAAGCCCAGCCTGATGGTCTGCACAAATGTCTGTATTGCCGAAGACATCAACAACGGCAATGCGTCGCCCGCAGGCGCGTCCGTGGCGGCGCCGCTTCCCACGCCCTAGCGATATGCCGAAAAGTGTGCAGCGGTTTTCGGCTGAATATCGCGGCAAACAAAAGAGCGATATGCCGAAAAGTGTGCAGCGGTTTTCGGCTGAATATCGCGGCAAACAAAAGAGCGATATGCCGAAAAGTGTGCAGCGGTTTTCGGCTGAATATCGCGATAAGCAAAAATAGAGCGTGATGTCGTTCAACATCTGCGCATCAGGTTCTAAAGTCTTATCGGCTTAACCGACTATTGACCGACGTGCCTTATACTGGTCTGACCTCAGATATAGGAATCGGACCCGGACATGCCGGCGAAAAAACGCACGCTTCGTTGGATTGCGCAGCTCCGCAGGCAGGCAGGAGACAGGAGGGGCTCGGCGGCGGTTGAGTTCGCCCTGATCGCCTTCCCACTTATTTTCATGATACTCTGTTGCTTTGAACTGGCCCTGATCGTCCTTCTGTCGGTCACGCTCGACAATGCGACCGACCTCGCATCGCGCCAGATACGTACCGGTATACTGACGCAGGCAAACTCGACCGCGGCTAGTTTTACTCAGAAAATTTGCGCCAATATGACGTGGTTGGCCGGATCGTGTGAAGGCAGCCTCAAGGTCGATGTCCAGACCTACGACAGCTTCGCGATGGTGCCCACAACCGACCTGATCAAGAACGGCGAATTTGAAACAGCCAATTTCGCCTATGTTATCGGTTCGGGCAGCAAGATTCAGATGGTGCGCGCCTATTACGAGTGGCCAATGTTCACGCCGTTCCTGCAAGCCGGCATGACGACGCTCAGTAACAAGAATGCAGTGATCACCGCCAAGGTGATTTTCAGAAACGAGCCGTTCTAATGGGTATTCTCAACCGTCTCGCCAACTGTGTTCGTCTGCGCGGCTTTTTGAAAGATCGCCGGGGTGTGTCCGCTGTTGAATTTGCACTGATCGCGCCAATACTTATTATGACCTATCTTGCCCTGGCTGAACTGACCCTGGGTATGATGGCCAGCCGCCGCACGTCCCACTTGGCGGCGACTATCGGGGATCTTGCCGCACAGTCGGAAACCCTCACCGATGCCAATGTCACCGACCTATGGGAGATTGGCACCAGCATGCTCCAGCCTTTTTCCACGGGCACCAAGCTCAAGGTGCGTCTCACCTGCGTCACCATGGGCGCCGACAAGATCGCCAGGGTAAACTGGAGCGACGGCCACAATATCGCTGAGTATGCTGACAATAGCACCATAGCTTCGATTACGACCGATCAGATATCGGCGGGCGAAAGTCTGGTCCTGACAGAAGTCGAATACGAATACACCTCGCCAATCGGTAAGTTTCTGCCGGGTGACAGCACCTTCAAGGACACGTTTTACCATCATCCGCGCAACGGCACCGCCATTGTGCGCAAGGTATCGTGATAAGAGCGATACGCCAAAACAACGTCCGGCGCAGCCAAAAGTGTGTAGCGTTGTGAAAGTAAGAGACGCTAACCTTCCAGCACCTGCCGGATAAGCGACAGCTTGGTTTCCGTCTCGATACGTTCGGCCTTGGGATCACTGTCCGCGACTATGCCTCCACCGGCCGCGGCCCGGACGTGCCAGCGTTGTGCTTCATCGCGTTCGAAGGCCAGGGTGCGTATCAACACGCTGGAATCCATGGCCCCGCCGGCATCGACCGTGAATAGCGCGCCGCAATAGGGTCCGCGCGCCGCTTCCATTTCGTGGATGACCTTCATGGCCTGGACCTTGGGCGCGCCTGAGATCGAGCCCGCCGGCAGGGTCGCCGCCAGAACATCGGCCGCCGTCCTTCCCGCCGCCAGCTTGGCGGTGACGGTCGAGACCAGATGGTGGACATTGGCATAGGTCTCAAGCGCGTTCAGTGCCGGTACCGCGACGCTGCCCGTTTCTGCCACTTTCGACAGGTCGTGGCGCATCAGGTCGACGATCATCAGGTTTTCGGCGCGGTCCTTGGCGCTGGCCTCAAGCTCGGCGGCAAATGCCCGGTCTTCAGCCTCGGTCGTGCCACGCGGGCGCGTCCCCTTGATCGGCCGCGTCTCCAGATGTCCATCGGCATCGAGGCGAATGAAGCGCTCGGGACTGTTCGACACGATGGCGCGGTTGCCCAGGTTCAAAAAGGCGCCGAAAGGCGCCGCGCCTCGTCCGTGCAGGGCGGCGGCCACATCGCCCGGCGAGACGCCGGCGCGCAACCGTCCGGTCCAGCCGCGCGCCAGATTGGCCTGGAACAGGTCGCCGGCGTGAATCTGCCGGACAAGCGCCGCGACCTTGTCTTCGTGCACGCCGTCAGGTGTTTCGAGCCGAAGAGGTGCGTCGATGAGCGGCGCTTGCGGCGCCGGTCTTGAGGCGGTTTCGTGATAAAGCGTGATCAGGCGATCGCGGACAGCATCGGCTTCCGTCTGGCTGCGTCCTCGGCCGATCGCCAGCCCCTGACCCGTCACGTGATCGATGCTGATGACGCCGGGATAAAGCCGCACCACCAGTTCGGGCCATGCGCCGCGACCTTCGATACGGAACGGCCGCCGCGCCATGCGCTCAAGCCGAGGCCCCAGTTCGAAAGCCGCCAGGCCGAGCAGCCCGCCCGTGAACGGCGGCAGGCCAGGCTTAGGATTTTCCGGCTGCACAAAGGCCGTAGCCGCGAGCAACATCTCCGCCGCGTCGGCGGTATCATCGTAGGCAAGAACCGCTTCGGCAACCGGTTCCGCCATCAGGTAGCTGTAGCGCCCCTGTGCGCCACCGTTGGAAACCAAAGCCGCCGACCCGGTGTGTTCATACCATGATGCCGGGCGCGGATCGCTCACGTCCACACCGATGGAACACGTACTGATAAACGGTATGTGAGCCGAAAAGGGCAACATTCACAGCAACTTGATTCGATTGCAAACGCTTG